>JAJAZC010000112.1 GCA_026785885.1 Rubrivivax sp. | reverse complement strand
GGCCGGGGCAGGCGCAGCCGCCGGGGCCGGTGCAGCTCCTGGTGAAGGCGCGGGTGCGGCCGAAGTCGCGGGAGCCGGTTTGTCGCCGCAAGCGGCGAGCACGCCGCTGCCGGCGAAGGGGACAAGGGCTATGAAGCGGCGGCGTGTGGTCATGCGAATCCTCAGCGGGTGTTGGTGCAGATCGGACATCGATCTGCGCGCAGTGATCCTACTGTGCGTTCGGCGGGCTGTTCAGCGCGCGTTGAAGGCGCGCTCAGTGTGCTGTCACTGTGCGGTCATGGCGCGCTCAGTACGTACGCGGTACGCGCTGGTTTCGCGCTCGGTCTGCTGCCTGGTTTGCGCTCGTTTCGCGCACCGGCACTTTCAGGGCGTCCTCAAGGCCCGTGCGCCGCGGCTGCCCTGGCCACCCCGCCGCGCAAGGCCGCCAGTACGCCAAACAACAACAGCGTTATGCCGAGCAGCGTCAGTCCGCCCGGGAGCTGGCCGCGCCATACAAAAGCGTAGGCCAGTGCGGCCAGCGATTCGAAGACGATGAGTTGCCCGGCCAGCGCCGGTGGCAGGCGCTGGCTCGCCGCGTTCCAACACAGCGTGCCCAGCCACGACGCCATCAGGCCGATGGTCAACATCAGGCCCAGGAACAGCTCGGGCCGCGGCCCCAGCGGCATGGCAAACGTGGCCGCGACAGAGCCCGCGGGTGCCAGCGCCGTCCAGCCCCACCACAGCGCGTAGCCCACGACGGCCAACGGCAGTGTCGCCAGACCTTGCGCCGTGGCCCAAGCGCCGGGAGCGCGTTGCAAGTTTCCGCCGGGAGCGCGTTGCAAGTTTTCGCCTGGAGCGCGTTCCATGTTCGCGCCGGCGGCGCGTTCAACAGTCCGGCCCGGGGTGTGTTCAACGGCCCCGTCCGGGATGCTTTCCGGATCCACACCCGGGGCACGTTCGGCCTCCCCACCGGGGGCGCTTCCGGCATGCGCGCGCAGCCAGTCGGCGTTGCGGATTGCATACCAAGTCCAGCACAACACCGCGCCGACTGCCAGCAGCATGCCGAGCAGGTGCCGGCCCGCGTCGACGACACCGCCGCTGGCCTGCAGGTGCGCCCATTCGGCGCGGTTGACGCAGGCGATGCCGGCGCCGATCAACAGCAGCGAAGGCGCCAGCCGCCGCCAGGGCAGCCGGCCGTCGCGCGCCCGTACCGCGGCACTGCCGCGCAGGTTGGAGACCACGGCAATGACCACCGGCAGCGTGCCGATGATCATCGTCGGCAGCGGCACACCGGCGTTCTGGATGGCCGCCGCCAGGCACAGGTAGTACAGCAGGTTGCCCACCGCGCTGAGCTTGAGAGCCTCAAGCCAATCGGCCCGGCTGAATTGCGCCAGACGCTGGCGGTCCCACAGTGCCAGCGGCAGCGCGATAAGCCCGAAGGCGAGGTAGCGGCCCATCGCCAGCAGCGCCGGTGGGTAGTCGGCCAGGATGCTGGGCGCAACGAAGACCAGGCCCCACGTGAGCCCTGCGGCCGCGGCGTACAGCGTGCCGGAGACGAGCGCGCGGCGCTGTGGGTGCATCAACATTAGTGTGCCGCAGCGCAGCGCCGGGCCGGGCCGGGCCGGGCCGAGCAGACTGCGGCGCTGCCTGCTAAGCCAGGGGAGCTGCCGTAGGCAAGAACCACCTGCTGGCGCTGGTCTGAGGCACCCCGAGTTCACGGGCCATCGTGTTTCATACCAATGGCCGCGTCGCCGCCAGCGCGCAGCGCCAACTGCCGCAGCTCTTTCCCCAGCCGAGTTGGGTCGGACACGACCCGATGGAGATCTGGGCCAAGCAGCGCGCCGTGGCGCTGGCTGCTGTGGCAGCTGACCGGCGGCAGCGCGCATGTCACCGATGTCAACAACGCATCACACACGATGCCTTCTTCAACATTCACCGCAATCAATGGGACCCGCAGTTGCTAAAAGCGTTACAGCCGCCTGTCGGTGCGCGGCCGCAGGGCTATCCGTCAAGCCACGTGGTTGGCCAGACAACGCAATTCGGCGCCCCGATTCCGATTGGCAACATTGCCGGTGGCCAACAGGCGGCGCTGTTGGGCCCGGCCTGTTCTATTTAGCGGCATTCCGGCGGTGCGCGTTGAGGTGCTCGATACCTCGGCTCGTGGCGCGGCCTATCGGGCGGGGCTTGCGAGTGGCAATTACGGCACGCTGGACGAGATTGCCGCGCTGTGGCGGTCTTAACATCGATTCATGCCCACGCTACCGCGTGAACGGGACGCGCTGGTGGCGGATTGGGCCAGCCCGGTTGCGAAGGTGATGGCCCATTGCAAGCCCGACCGTCGCGCGGACTAACGTGCGGATCAACGCGCAGAAGAACTCGCAGAAGAACGCGCAGAAGAACGCGCAGAAGAACTCGCAGACGAATGGGCAGAAGAGTGGGCAGATAGGCGCCCAGACGGACATCCAGACAAGCGCTCAGACAAACGCCCGAACAAACGCCCGAACAAACGCGCGTTGAGCGCCTGGCCGCGGCAACGCCGTTTACTTGACCGCAAAGTCCGACAACTGTTTGCCCGAGTTCAACGCGTCGCGCAGCCATTGCGGCCGCTTGCCCCGGCCACCCCAGGTGCCGCCGCTGTCATTGCGGAACTTGATCACCTTCGGCGCCGGCACAGCGGCCTTGCGCTTGCGGCGCTTGAACGGCCCTGCATCTGCCTTGGCACCGGCCGGGACTTTGCCCGACAGGCCCAGGTCGGACGCACTCAAGTTGTAAAAGCCAATGGCCTCGCGAATGCGTTTGATCACGCCTTCGACTTCATTGCGGCGCAGTTTCTCGGCTTCGGTCTTGAGCGACTCGATTTGTTTGACGATCTGGGCGTAGGTCTTGGTCATGGTTCGGATTGGAAAAATCTCCGTGAGGGGGCCCGCAGGGGCCGGCGAATTGGCGTCTTCACGCGGGGGATAGTTATGCGCCATTTGAATTGGACATTAACACGGTTTCGGGTGTCATTCTGTTTCGACCAACGGCCGGCGCCGATATCGTCGTAATGCAGCAAGGCCTTACCGGCCCACTGTGCGCCGCCATTGGCGAACGGTTCGCTTCAGTGGCTGCGGTTGCCGGCACGGGCGCTGCGCAGCAGCACCGGGCTGCTGCGCCACAGCAGCGGGCTTGCGCGGTACAGCTGCGCCAGCTCGTCATACAGCGCTGGGTGCGCGGCAGCCAGCGCTTCGGGCCGGGTAATAAAGAGTTCGGTGGCGACGGCAAAAAATTCGGCCGGATCGGTGGCGCCATATGCGTCGATCAAACCGGGTTGGTGGCGCGCTACACGCAACTGCAAAGCCGAGTAAGCCTGCGACATGACCTGCGCCCAGCGTTTGCGGCGCACGGCGCTGCGCAGTGCCGGTGCACCATTGGCAGCGCCGGTTTCTTGGTCCAGCTGATGTGCGGCTTCATGGATCACGACATTGCGCCCATGGCTTGCATCGGCGGCCTGAGCTGCATCGGTCACAACATCCTGCCAGGACAGGATCAGCTGACCTTGCTGCCACGATTCGCCAGCCAGCACACGGCGGATTTCATGCGCCAGGCCCTGGTCATCGGCCACCGCACGGTCGACCACAAACGCGCCCGGGTACACCAGCACCTGACGCAGGTTGGCAAAGCTGTTGGCACGGCCGTTGAGCAGCAGCAGCGCGGCTTGTGCCGCGATCAGCACGCGCATGTCGTCGGTGATCGCCAGACCGGCGCAGCCGACGAACGGCGTCTCAGCAATCAGCACCTGCGCCTGTTTCTTGAGCTGCAACTGCACGTCGGCCGGGAATTGCGCAAAGGCCGGCCAGCGGCGGCGCAACGTGTCGCGCCAAGCCGGCGGAAAGGATTGCCGCCGCACCCGCGCACGGCGCCATGCGATGGCCAGCGGCGGGCCCCAGAGCCAAGCCGCAACGAAAACGAGCAGGGCTGCAAAGAAGACGAAAGCGGCAATGGCCGTGCGGATATCCACGCCGCCATTTGCGCGACGTAGCCCCGGCTTTCAAGCCCGCACGAACCCGAAATCGCGGGGCGTCCGGTAACTTACAGGCGCGGCTCGCAGCGCACATCGGTGTGCACAGAGTTGGCGATGAAACACGCGTCGTGCGCGGTCTGGTGCAGCGCCTGCATTGCGGCTGCATCAGGCGCCTGGGTGCCACCCCAGCGCACCTGCGGCCGCAGCGTGACGACCGTCATTGCGGTGCGGCCCTGTGCGTCGCGCGCCAGCGTGCCGGTGGCCTGATCTTCGTAATGGTCGACGACCCGGCCGCGCCTGGCCGCCAGCGACAAAAACCACAGCATGTGGCAGCTCGACAGCGAAGCGATGAACAGCTCTTCGGGATCGACCGCGCTGGCGTCCGACATCGGCAGCGGCACCACTGACAAGGTGTGAACGAACCCGACATGACCGCTCGTCCCGCCAAAACACGCGCCCTCGGCGTTGCAAATGCTCGCCGTAGCCCGAGCTACGGCTTTGCTTTGCGCCTTGATGGCGCGCGTTTTGGCGAGCCGCTCGGCCACGCCGGATTCATTCACATCTCGTAAGGGCGACGGTGAGCCGGCCGGTTGCAAGCCGCGGTCGAAATTGAGCACATGGCGGCGGCTGTAACGCTGGTCGATAAAGCTTTCGCCAAACCCGCGCTGCCAGGACAAATGCATGCCGTAGGGGCATATGGCCGGTGCTCCTTTGCAGTTGCCGAGCCCAATGCTGTCACGGTGCGCCGTGCCATCATGCCGAATGATCACGTTGCACTACGCCCCAGGCAATGCCAGCTTTACGCCGCACGTGCTGCTGCATGAACTGGGCGTGCCTTTTCAGCTGCAACTGGTGGACCGCGCCAACAACGCGCACAAGTCGGCGGCTTATCTGGCACTCAATCCCAATGGTTTGATTCCGGTGCTGGTCGACGGCGACCTGGTGCTTTACGAAACCGCAGCCATTTGCCTGCATCTGGCCGACACCCATCCTGAAGCCGGCCTGATGCCCGCACTCGGCTCCAACGACCGCGCGCAGGCCTACAAGTGGCTGATGTGGTTGACCAACACGGTGCAGGCCAACGTCATCCACTACTACTACGGCCACCGGATGCTCGATGAGGGCAATGCCAGCGGCCTGGCGCAGATCAAAGCCCACGTGCAGGCCAAGCTCGGCGATTGCCTGCAGCAGTTGGATCAGCACCTGGCCACTGAAGGCCGGCCGTGGATGCTGGGCAAGCACTATTCGGTACTTGACCCGTATGTCTGGATGGCGTGCCGCTGGACGCGCGGCTTCAGCGACAAGCCGGCGCGCGATTACGTGCAGCTGCGCGCCTTTCTCGAGCGCATGCTGGAGCGCGCGGCGATGCAGCGTGCCATCGCCAGCGAGGAGTTGAGCCAGCCGCTGTTTTAAGGCCGACGGGTCAGCGCGGCTGTCGGGCTGACCCGGCTCAACGAGCTAACCGTTGAACTGCAGGACCGGTTGGCGGCTCAGCTCTCTGCCGTAAAACCGATGGTCTTGATCAGCGGCCCCCAGCGCTCGGTGTCGGCCTTCAACAGCGCGGCCAATTCGCCGGGTGTGCTGGACTTGCTTTCCAGCCCCATCAGTTCCAGCCCTTCTACTGTCTCGGGTGCGGCCAATGCGGCGCGCAATGCGGCATTGGCGCGTTGCACGACGTCGGCCGGCGCTTTGGCGGGCAGGAAAAAGCCGAACCATTCGTTGAAGGTCATGTCCTTCATGCCTTGCTCGACCAGCGTGGGCACAGTCGGTGCAAACTTGTTCCGCGAAGCGCCGGACACCGCCAGCAGGCGGCATTTGCCGGCGGCCACCTGCTGCGTAAATTCACCCACCGGGCCGGACACGGCCTGGATCTGGCCGCCGATCATGTCCAGAACCGCCGGTTGCGTGCCGCGGTAAGGCACGTGCTTGAGCTCGATGCCCGCGTTGCGCCCGATCAGCACGCCGATGAAGTGCGGTGTGCTGCCGGCGGCCGGCGAGCCGAAGTTGGCCTTGTCCGGATTGGCCTTGGCCCAGGTCAAAAACTCCGCCAGAGTCCGCACGTTGGCCGGCACCGCCGGACCTACCGCAAAGCCGAAGTCGAACACCGCCCCCTGGGTGACTGGCGTCAAATCGGCCACCGGGTCGTAGGGCAGCTTTTTGTAGATGTGCGGGTAGATGCCCAGCATCGACATCGGCGTTTGCAGGATCACGCTGCCGTCGGTCGGCATCGCCTTGACCGCGGTGATGGCTATCTGGCCACCGGCGCCGGTGCGGTTTTCCACCACCACGCTCTTGCCGTAACCCGGCTGCAGCTTGGCCGCGACGCGGCGGCAGATGGTGTCGGAGGTGCCGCCGGGCGTGAAGCCGGTGATGACCTTCACCTGCTCCAGCGGTGCGGCGCTTTGCGCATGGGCACGGCCCATCAACTGCAGCATGGGCAGCGCGGCGGCGCTCTGCAGGACATGGCGGCGGGTTGGTTTCATCAAGGTCTCCGTGGTGGTAAAAGAATTCAAAACGAGCCGCTGATGCGCAGCCGTTCCAGCCGCAGCGACAGCTGCTGTTGCAGGGCCTGCAGGCGCAATCGGGCGGCGCGTGTTGCGTCGTTGTCGGGTGCATCCTGCAGCGACTGGCGCAGTGCCGCGATGTCGCGCATCAGCTCGACCTCAGGCGGCACGACGCCAGCGTCTTTCAGGATCTTCATGCCCATGCGCAGTTCTGCCGGCGTGTCGTCGTAGCCGTCGCCCAGGTTGAGCGGCTCGCCATAACTCGGTGCCGATTGCAACTCGCCGCTGGCGTGGCTTTCGCGCAGCTTGCGGCCGATGTCGTCTTCCAGCAGTTGCAGCCGCTGTTCGCGGCGTTTTTCGGCATTCATGCGCGGGCCTCGGAAACGGGTGACAGGCGTTCCATCCAATCCCGCGTCAAAGGTGGCCGCGGCTTCGCCATCGTGCGCTCGTTGAGCAGCGCGCGGCCCCGGCGGCGGCGGCCGCCGCGGGCCGCGGCGTAGAGCAGCGTCTGGTCGATCAGGTCGCGCTGCGCATGGCTGCCGCCCAGGCGCTGCGCAGGCCCCCGCACGGCAGCGATTAGATCGCACGCAGCGACGTTGTCGCCGCGGGCCAGCGCCAGCACGCCGCGCATCAGCGGCAGGCCGATCTCGCGCGCCACCGCGTGGTTGCTGCGCACAGCCTCGGCGGGCTGCAGCGCACGTGCAGCGCAGCGCGCAAGCCAGGCCTCGGCGCGCGGCAATTCACCGGCACCGGCCAGCGCCAGCAGCACGTGCAGGTCGTTGAAGGCGTAGTCGCCAGCGTGTTCGTTGGGCAGCGGCCAGGCCTGCAGCAGAGCAGCAAAACGGCTTGCCGTGTCTTCGCCCAGCAGGTGCAGGCGCCACAGCAGGGACACCGCGTCGATGCGGTTGAGCGTGATCTGCAGCAGCTCGCCGCTCAAGTGCGTATCGACCAGCCGCAGCGCGCCGGCCAGGTCCAGTGCTTCGAGCCGGAACAGCGACTTGTGCCACCACAGATGGCAGGCCAGGCCGTTGCCTTCAGCCCAGTGCGGCTGCTGCAGGCGCAGCCAGGCAGCGCCGTCCTCGAAGCGGCCCTGCATCTCCATCACATGCGCCACCGCATGCACCGCCCACGGCACCTGCGGGTTCAGTGCCAACGCACGGCGGCCGGCTTCTTCGGCCTGCGCATGCAGGTTGTTTTCTTCAAGGCCGAACGCGTACAGCGCCAGCACATGGGGAAACAGCGGGTCGCCCTCGTCCCACTCGGGCAGCGCGCGCGCCGGGCGCTGGCGCAGGCCGTGGGCATCGCCGCGGTAAAAGTCCCACAGCTGCGTCCACTGCAGCGCCAGCGCATCGCGAGGGTGGTCGACAAGCAAGCCGTTCCAGGCGCTGCACGCTGCATGCCAGCGGCCGTCGAGCACCGCCTGCGTGGCCTCCAGATGCGTCTTCTCACGCGCGGTAGCGGCTTGGGACAAGATGCGCGCCTGCGTCAACAAGGCCTGCGCTTCGGGGCGCAGGCCGGGCTCGGTCAAGCTCAGCAAGAAGCCGGCTTTCATCACCGGCGGCAACAGCCAGCCGGGGTCGGCCTGCATCGCGGCTTCGAGGTCCGCCAGCGGCGGCTCGGTAAATGACATCAGCTTGTGCAGCGCCTGCTCAGCAGCGTCGCGTGCTGCAGCGCTGGTGCTGCTACACGGGTTGCCGCGGGCGTCCGGGTGGGCCATGGGGCGCAATGTAGCGCGGCGCTGTGACGTGCTTGCCGGGACGGCAGTGCCACGTCGGCGTGGCTTCAACGTCAGGTCAGCGCAATGCCGGCATAACGTCGACACAACGTCAGCACAACGTCAGTGCGGCGGCTGGGGCCAGGGCAGCAACGGCGCACGCATCTGCTCCCAGGCATGCGCCAAGCGCAGCACGCCAAGGTCGTCGTGGCGCGCGCCGATGATCTGCAGCCCGATCGGCAAGCCCGCGTCGGTGTGGCCGCAGGGCACGCTGATGGCCGGCTGCTCGCTGGCGTTAAAGGGTAGCGTGAAGGCGATGTGCTCCATTGCCCGCAGCGGGTCGTTGGTGGGCATGGCCCACTGCGCATCGAAGGTGTTGGCCGGCGCCACCGGCGAAAGCACCGCGTCCAGGCCCCGGCAGGCCGCCACGGTGGCATCGCGCAGCGCAGCAAACTGGCTGTAGCCGTGGAACACCTGCGCCGCGCTGTAGCCGGCGGCCTCGGCGACCCACATGCGAATGAAGGGTAGAACGCGCTCGCGGCGCTCGGCTGTCAGGGCCTGGATGTCCAGCCACGAGCGCATGCGCCAGAAGCGGTTGATGCCATCGGCCATCTCGCGCGTCGCAAAGGGCGCGACGACACGAATGTGCGCACCGGCGGCCTTGAAGCACGTTGCAGCGCCCTGCACTGCAGCGGCAATGTCGGGTGCCAGCGGCAGGCCCCAGCCAGCGTCCAGCCACAGCCCGATCTGCAGGCCGCGCAGGTGGTCGGTTAGGCCGAGGTCGGGCAAATCGAGCCAGTCGATGGCTTGATACGGCAGCCGCGTAGCGTCGCGCGGGTCCGGCCGGCTCAGCACGGCCATCAGCGCTGCAGCGTCGGCTACGCTGCGCGTCAGCGGCCCGGCGACACGCCCGATGTACGGCGGGTAAATAGGCACGCGGCCGGCGCTCGGCTTGAAGCCGACCACGCCGCACCAGGCCGCGGGCAGGCGGATCGAGCCGCCGATGTCGGTGCCGACATGCAGCGGCCCGTAGCCCGCAGCCGCAGCAGCACCGGCCCCGGCGCTGCTGCCGCCGGGGTTCTTGCGCAGGTCCCAGGGGTTGCGCGTGAGGGCACCGCGCTGCGCATGGAAGCTGCTCAGGCCGGAGGACAACATGCCGTAGTCCGGCATCGTGGTCTTGGCGATGAACACCGCGCCGGCTTCGCGCAGGCGTGCAGCCGGTGGCGCGTCGTCGGCCGCGGGCACCAGCGGGCTGGCGGCGCAGCCCAGCGGCATGGCCACGCCGCGGGTGGCGATGTTCTCTTTCAGCGTCACCGGCACGCCGTCCAGCCGCGACAGCGGCTGGCCCTGCTGCCAGCGCTGATGCGATGCGCGCGCCATGGCCAGCGTGGCTTCGGCATCGGCGGCCCAGGTGGCGTGCAGGTGCGGCTCCCAGTGGGCCATGTGCGCGAGCACGGCCGCAGTCACGTCGACCGGTGACAGCTCACCGCGGCTGTAGGCGCCGTGCAGCTCGGCCGCGCTCAGCGCGTGCAGCGCGGCCGCCATGTCCGTCAACCTTTTTGCAGGAAGCGCTTCAGCTGGGCGGCCGCCCGCGCGCGCACTTGTTTGCGCAGCCAGCCACTCCAGCCCAGCAGCAGGCCCGACAGGCCCAGCGCCTGGCGTGACCAGGCCCAGAAGTCGAAGCGGTCGCGGTGGCGCGTGATCAAGCCGCTGTTGTCGAACACAAAAGCCGCGTCGATCTTGTTGTGCACCCGGCGGCCGGTGGCGCTGAAGAGATAGTGCGCCTCCCAGTGGGCGCTGTGATCGGTGATGTCGGTGGCTACCAGCTTCCAGTGCGGCAAGCCGGTGGCGCGCGTGGCCTCGGTCAGCATGCGCCACATGCCGCCGATCTGCTGCCGGCCTTGCAGCGCAAAAGCTTCATCGTCGAAGTGCGCATCGGGTGCGTAGCAGGCCTGCATGGCGTCGGCGTCGAGCCGGGCAAAGGCGGCGTAGAAGCGCTCGATGGTGGCTCGGCTCACTGGCGCTCCCCTGCGCTGCGCTCAGGCCACCCAACAGGGCCCGCTCGGCCCCTGCGCGCACTCTGCTGTCGTCCCCGCAGGCAGCGCGGTGTCGCAGTCCCTGTTTTGGCGTTCACGCCGCCGGCGCCCAGCTCAGCGCGGCCAGGTCGTTGGCGAAGATCGGGCTGCTGTTCCACAAGCCGCGCAGGCCTTTCCTGAACACCGCCACCTGCGCCGGGTTCCAGACGTAGGCGTTGACCGCGTCCCCGGCCAGCAGGCGCTGGATGTCGCGCCACAGACGCGCTTTTTCCTTTTGGTCCGAGGTTGCCGCGAGGCTGGCTACGAGGCCGCGGAAATTGGCGCTGTCATAGCCGAAGTAGTAGTTGGGGTCGGCGTAAGCGGTGGCGTAGTCGAGCGGCTCGACGTGGTTGATCAGCGTCAGATCGAAGTTGCCCTTGAACGGGCCGGCCAGCCACTGCGCCCATTCGACGTTTTCGATCTTCGCGTTGATGCCGACCTTGGCCAGCTGTGCCGCAACGATCTCGCCGCCCTTGCGTGCATAGGGCGGTGGCGGCAGCGTCAGCGTCAGGTTCAGCGGGGTGGCCACACCGGCTTCCTTCAACAGCGCGCGGGCTTTGTCGGGGTCGTGCGCATGGATCCTGGTCAGGTCAAGATAGCCCAGGTCGGTGGGCGCGAAATGGCTGCCGATGGGCCGGCCCAGGCCTTCTTGCGCACCGTCGATGAAAGCCTGGCGGTCGATGGCGTGGCTGATGGCCCGGCGCACGCGCACGTCGCTGAGCGGCGCTTTTCTGTTGTTGATTGCGACGATGCCCTTGCCCGAGGTGCTGCCGACCTCAACCATGAAACGCTTGTCGCCCTGGAACTGCTTGAGCGATTGCAAGGCGCCGAAACGGGGCATGCCGTCGATGTCGCCGGCCAATAAGGCAGCGACCTGCGCCGAAGGGTCGTTAATGAAGCGGAACGTCACGCGCTGCAAGCGGACCTTGGCCGCATCGCGGTGGCCTGGCCACTGCAACAGCGTCAGTGCTGAGCCGCGGGACCAGCTGTCCAGCAGGTACGGGCCGGTGCCGACGGGCTTGGTGCCGGCGCCGGCAGCGCTGTCCGGGTGCAGGATCACCGCGCTGTTCTCGCCCAGGCGGAAGGGCATCAGCGCATCGGCGTTGTTGAGCACCAGGATCACCGTGTGTGCGTCTTCCGCGACCACGCTGCTGATGTTGTCGAACACCGCCTTCTTGGCCTTGTTGGTGCTGCCGGCGGCGCGCGCACGGTCGAAGCTGAACTTGACCGCGTTGGCGTCGAAGGCCGCACCGTCGCTGAAGCGCACGCCCTTCTTCAACATGAAGGTGTAGGTCTTGCCGTCGGGCGTGTGAATCCAGTTGTCGGCCAAGAGCGGCGTCACCGCGCCGTCCATCGCGATCTTGGTCAGGCCTTCCAGAATGTTGTAGTGGACGATCTCACCAATGGCCGCGGCCGACGCAGTGGTCGGGTCCAGCGTGGTCGGCTCCAGGATCATGCCCAGCACCGCGCTGTCCTTGCGCTTTTGCGCCAGCGCCAACGGGGCCGCGGCGGCCAGCGGCAGGCCGGCCAGCAGCGTGTTCAGGGTGCGGCGGCGGATGGTCATGCGGGTCTCCTCGAAAGCGCGCCCGGCGGCATGCCGGCGCGCACATTCTGCCCGCTGCAATGCGCATGAAAAACGGGACCCGAGGGTCCCTTTGGTTTGGCTGGCCTCGCAGCGCAGGCTGCGGGCTTAGCCCTCGCGCGTGAAATCGCGCGCGAGCCAACGCCCGCCCGGGGGG
>JAJAZC010000111.1 GCA_026785885.1 Rubrivivax sp. | reverse complement strand
GCTGAGCAGTTGATTGCGCGCATCGATACGGCGGCCAAGGCGGGGGCGGGGGCTGGGCCTGCACCTGCACCTGCACCTGCACCTGCACCTGCACCTGCACCTGCATCCGCACCGGCGTCCATCTCTGCGTCCGCATCTGCATCTCCATCCACACCGGCTGCAGTGGCCACCTCGGCAGGTCCTGCACCGGCGGCTGCACCCGCATCATCGACCGCAGCTGGCAGCAAAAGCGACGTTGCCATGCCCGCCGCGGCCAAGCTGATGGCCGACAACCAACTCGCGACGGGCTCGGTACCCGGCACCGGCAAGGACGGCCGCATCACCAAAGGCGACGTGCTGGGTACGCTGGCCTCACCACCCGTTGCTGCGTCCACTGGCCCCGAAGCCGCACGAACGCCACCCGCCGCCAAGCCGGCAGCGCCGCCCCCGCCGCCGGCTGCTGCCAAGCCCTTGCCTGCTGTCGCCGCGCCCAGCACGATGAACCTGGGCGACCGCCCCGAGCAACGCGTAGCGATGAGCCGGCTGCGCGCGCGCATTGCCGAGCGGCTGTTGCAGTCGCAAGCAACCAACGCCATCCTGACCACGTTCAACGAGGTCAACATGGCGCCCGTGATGGACATGCGCAAGAAATTTCAGGAGAAGTTCGAGAAGGAGCACGGCGTCAAGCTCGGCTTCATGAGCTTCTTCGTCAAGGCGGCCGTCGCCGCGTTGAAGAAGTACCCCATCATCAATGCGTCGGTCGATGGCAACGACATCGTGTACCACGGCTACTTCGACATCGGCATCGCCGTCGGTTCACCGCGTGGCCTGGTCGTGCCGGTGCTGCGCAATGCCGATCAGATGGGCTTTGCCGACATCGAAAAGAAGATTGCCGAGTACGGCCAGAAGGCCAAGGACGGCAAGCTCAGCATGGACGAGTTGACCGGCGGCACCTTCAGCATCAGCAACGGCGGCACCTTCGGCAGCATGCTGTCCACACCCATCATCAACCCGCCGCAAAGCGCCATCCTCGGAGTACACGCGACCAAAGAACGCGCGGTGGTTGAAAACGGCCAGATCGTGGTGCGCCCGATGAACTACCTGGCCATGAGCTACGACCACCGCATCATCGACGGCCGAGAAGCGGTGCTAGGGCTGGTGGCGATGAAGGATGCGCTGGAAGACCCGGCCCGCCTGCTGTTCGACATTTGAGGCCAGCGCCCATGAGCAAAAACTTCGATGTCGCTGTCATCGGCGGTGGCCCCGGCGGCTACATCGCCGCCATTCGCGCCGCGCAGCTGGGCTTCAACACCGCCTGCGTGGACGAATGGCAAAACGACAAAGGCGGCCCGGCGCTCGGCGGCACCTGCACCAACGTCGGCTGTATTCCGAGCAAAGCACTGCTGCAGAGCAGTGAGAACTTCGACCACGCGGGCCACAGCTTTGCGGATCACGGCATCGGCTTGAAGGACTTGACGATCGATGTGAAGAAGATGCTGTCGCGCAAGGACGCGGTGGTCAAGCAGAACAACGACGGCATCCTTTACCTCTTCAAGAAGAACGGGGTCACGTTCTTCCACGGCCGCGGCAGCTTTGCCAAAGCGGCGGCTGAAGGCGGCCACGCCATCAGCGTTGGCGAGGAGACGCTGGTTGCACGGCACGTGATCGTCGCTACCGGCTCCAGCGCGCGTGCGCTGCCGGGCACGCCCTTCGACGAAGACCTGATCCTCAGCAACGACGGCGCCTTGCGGATCGGCAAGATCACCGGCGCGGTGCCGAAGAAGCTGGGCCTCATTGGCGCTGGCGTGATCGGGCTGGAAATGGGCTCGGTCTGGCGCCGCCTGGGCGCCGAAGTGACGGTGCTCGAAGGTTTGCCAACATTCCTCGGCGCGGTAGACGAACAGATTGCAAAGGAAGCTTTCAAGATCTTCATCAAGCAGGGCTTGAAGATCGAGCTGGGTGTGAAGATTGGTGAGATCAAGGTCGGAAAGAAGGCCCAGAACGCGCAAGTCAGTGTTGCCTACAGCGACAGCAAGGGCCAAGCGCAGACGCTGGAGGTCGACAAATTGATCATCAGCATCGGCCGCGTGCCAAATACCACCGGCCTGAACGCTGAAGCGGTGGGTCTTAAGCTGGATGAGCGCGGCGCGATCGTCGTCGACGACGATTGCCGTACTAATATTCCCGGCATCTGGGCCGTAGGGGATGTCGTGCGCGGCCCGATGTTGGCGCACAAGGCCGAAGAAGAAGGGGTTGCAGTGGCCGAGCGCATTGCCGGGCAGCACGGTCACGTCGACTTCAACACCGTGCCCTGGGTCATCTACACCAGCCCCGAGATCGCATGGGTCGGCCAGACCGAGCAGCAGCTTAAGGCCGACGGCCGTGCCTACAAGGCCGGCAGCTTTCCGTTCATGGCCAACGGCCGTGCGCGCGCTCTGGGCGACACCACGGGCATGGTCAAGCTGCTGGCCGACGCCGCTACCGATGAGATTCTGGGTGTGCACATGATCGGTCCGATGGTCAGCGAGCTGATCGCCGAAGCAGTAGTGGCCATGTCCTTCAAGGCCAGCGCGGAGGACATTGCGCGCATCTGCCACGCTCACCCGTCCTTGAGCGAAGCGACCAAGGAAGCCGCGTTGGCAGTGGACAAGCGCACGTTGAATTTTTGACATGCCTGACCGCACACATGGACGAATTGCGCCCGGCCAGCCTGGGGACTGACGCCGATGCGCTGGCGTTGCGCGCGCAACTGCTTGCGGTGCAGTCGTCGCTGGTCGAAGGACGCTGGACCGAGACCGAGTCCGTCGGCCAAGCGCTGTATGACAGCGCGCGCGCTGCCGGCAACATCGAGATCTCCGCAGAAGCTGCGTTGGCCGTTGCCAAGGCGCTGTTTAACGTCGACCGGCTTGATTCAGCGGAAGACTGGTGCAAGCGCACGCGCGAAGCCGCTGTGCAAGGCGGCCTGACGGCACTGCATGCGACAGGCTGGGTAGTGTCGGCTGCAGTGCGCGCGCGGCTGGATCGCACGACGGATGCCATCGCCGCCGTGGCCGAGGCGCTTGACCGGCTCGACAGCAGCATGCCCGCGGCGGCCCGACGCACCGTGTACTTCGGCGTTGCCATCACCTACCGCGGGCTGGGCCTTTGGACCCATGCAGCAGATGCATGGCGCGCCGCAGTGGAGGTCGACCGCGCAAGCGACGGCGGCGACGGGACGATGATCTCGCGCCTGAACCTGATCGAGTGCGGATTACGGGCCCATGACGATCTGTGCGAGATAGACGCGCCGGCTGCCGAGGTGCTGCTGCACGAGATGTTGGCGATGGAGCCGGAGGTGTGCCGCTTCGCCGCCACGCTCCCGGCGGGTTGGTACCGCTTTCGCAGCCACCACATGCTCGGGGCATTGCTGGTGCGCCGCAGTTGCTTCGTGCCGGCCTTGTCAATGCTGCAGCTGGCGGTGAGCCAGGAAACAGGCCACCCGAATGCGGCTCAGGGTGCCGCCTGGCTGGACCTGGGGCGTGCGCAGGCCGGCCTTGGCAACCACACCGCAGCGCGGGCCAGCGCCGCTCAGGCACGCACGCGGTTGGACGGCGATGAACGCGGCCCCGGTGGGCTGCGCCCGCTGCCAGGGCTGCACGATTTGTGGCGAGTCGAACGAATGCGTGGCAACCACGATGCGGCAGTGGCGCTGCTGGCCCAGCACCACCAGCGGGTCGTGCGCAACGTGCAGGCGCTGCTTGACGCGCAAGTGGCAGGGCTGACCAGGCAGCTGTCCGCGAAGACGCTTTCCCTGCAGAACGCCGATTTGCGCGAACGTAACGCCGGACTTGCACGCAGCTTTCAGGACATCAGCCGCGTGGCCGACACCGATCCCTTGACGGGCGTCCTGAATCGCCGAGCCATCGAAGCCGCATTCGCCACCTTGCAACTTCAAGGGCGACGATTTGTAGTGGCGATGATCGACCTCGACCATTTCAAAGCCATCAATGACACCTACTCACACGGCGTCGGCGACGCGGTGCTGCGACGGGTCACCGCGACGCTGCAAGACGGTCTGCGTGCGCCCGATCGGCTCGGGCGCTATGGTGGCGAGGAGTTCACTTTGCTGCTGGCCGAGGCGGATCTGGCGGGCGGTGCGGTGATCGTCGAGCGCTTGCGCCTGCGCGTGGCGGCGGTCGACTGGTCGGTGTTGGCGCGCGGCCTGGTGGTGACCTTCAGCGCCGGCCTGGTTGGCGTGGGCTCTGGCGAGGGTTTTGACGAGGCAGTGGCGCGCGCCGACCGGCTCCTCTACCAAGCCAAGCACCTGGGACGCAACCGCGTCGTGGACGGGCTGCCCACGGCTGTCTGACACGCCGGTCCCCATGTCCGCCGAGCCTGACCTTATCCACGCCGCCGCGCTTGCCAGGAGTGGTTTGTGAGCGGCGTGCGCGCGCTGTACTGGGATACGCTGGCCGAACGCGGATATCACAGTGACGCGGCCCAGTTGCGGGCCATCGCGTCGCTAGAGCGCTGCGAAAGCGAATGGGCCCAGTACAAGGCCCGCCGCAGCAGTGCGCTGCGCAAGCTGCTCGCACGCCCACCCATCCCGCGCGGCGTCTATATGCACGGGGGCGTGGGCCGGGGTAAAAGTTTTTTGATGGACTGCTTCTTCCAGAGCGTGCCGCTGACGAGAAAGACGCGCCTGCACTTCCACGAATTCATGCGCGAGGTGCACCGCGAGCTGCAGGACCTGAAGGGCACGGCCGACCCGCTGGACGAGCTGGGGCGGCGCATCGCGAGGCGCTTTCGGCTCATCTGCTTCGACGAGTTTCACGTCGCCGACGTCACCGACGCGATGATCCTGCACCGGCTGCTGGACGCGCTGTTCGCCAACCGCGTCAGCATCGTCACGACCAGCAACTTTCACCCCGACGCGCTGTACCCCAACGGCCTGCACCGCGACCGCATCCTGCCGGCCATCGAGCTGCTGAAGAGCCGGCTGGAGGTCATCAGCGTCGACGCCGGCACCGACTATCGCAGGCAGACACTGGCGCAGCTGGACATGATCCATACGCCACTGGGCGCCGCGGCCGACGCGGCGATGGACAGCGCCTTTGCGCGCCTGGCCGAGGCGCGCGATGAGGAGCCGGTGATGCAGATCGAACACCGCAGCCTGCGTGCGCTGCGCCGTGCCGGCGGGGTTGTGTGGTTCGACTTCCGCACGCTGTGTGGCGGGCCGCGTTCGCAGAACGACTATCTGGAAATTGCGTCGCGCTTTCACACCGTGCTCTTGAGCAACGTGCCGCAAATGCCGCCGCGCCTGGCCAGCGAAGCGCGGCGCTTCACGTGGCTGGTCGACGTGCTGTACGACCGGCGTGTCAAGCTGATCCTGTCCACCGAGCTTCCGCCCGCGCAGCTGTACACCGAAGGTCCGCTGGCGCATGAATTTCCGCGCACCGTGTCGCGGCTGCACGAAATGCAGACTGCGGCTTTCCTGGCGCTGCCGCGGCGCGATGTGGACACCGCGTTGACGTGATGGCCCGGAGCCCATGATCGCCATCGCCCTGCTGTTGGTACGCAGGTCCGGCCTGCGCTGCGCCTGGTGGGCTGCTGTTCTGCTGGGACCCGCCACGCTCGGCTGCACGGCGTACGCGCAGGCACCTGCAGGTGAGACTGCGAGCGCGCCTGCGAGTGCGCCTACAAGCGCGCCTACAAGCGCACCTGGAAGCGCACTTGGAAGCGCGCTTACGAGCGCGCTTACAAACGCATCCGCGAGTGCACCCGAACCTGCACCTGCAGCTGCATTCGTACCCGAGCCCGCGGCATCGAAAGTGTTGCGCGCTCCGGCGGCTGAACGGCAGCGCCTGGCCATCGAGCGCAAGTTGATGGCTGCCCGATTCGCCGCCGAAGAACACGACTGCAGCACGCGCTTTGCGGTCAACGCATGCATCGATGACGTGCGTGCGCGGCGCCGCAGCGAAATTGCGCCGCTGCGCGAGCGGGAGTCGCAGCTTGACGAGACCGAGCGCGGTGAACGTGCCGCGGCACGCCGTGCCGCCATCGCTGCCCGACAGGCGCAAGCTGCTTTACGACCGGCTGCGCTGCCGGACCCCCCGCCACGTGTTCGGCGTGCTGCCTCGGCAGCGCAGCCCGCGGTGTTCAAACCGCGCCCGCCACTGGATCAGCGCGCCAGGCAGGCCGAAGCCGACGAGCGCGCCAGGGCGCTGCAGCAGCGGCGTCAGGAAGCAGAGGCGGCGCAGCAGCGCATTCAGCGCCGCCAGGCCGACCGAGAAGCGTCGGGCCGCAAAACCGACGCCTTGCCGGTGCCGCAAGCAGCAAGCCGGCCTTTGCGCTGAGCCGTCGGCTGCCGGGACGCAGACGAACCCGCCAGCGGCCGCGCCGCAAAGATGCCTACTTCAGCGGATCGATCCGCGACAGCGCCAGCGACAGGTTGTCGCCACCACCCCGCGCACGCTGGCGGGCTTTGCTGATCAGCATCTCGCTGGCTTCGCGCGGCGGCAGAGCATGCAGGATGGCGCCGATTTCTTTGGGCGTGAAGTAGTGCCACAGACCGTCGCTGCAGGTCAGCAGGCTGTCACCGAATTCCAGCTTGTCGATGTGCCACAGCGTCACCGGCGGGTCGGCGTGGGTGCCCAGGCAGCCGGTCAGCAGGTTGCTTTGCGGGTGGGTGTTCGCGGCTTCTTCGCTGATCTTGCCTTCGTCGATCAGGCGCTGCACAAACGAGTGGTCGACCGTGCGGCGCATCATCTCGGCACCGCGAAAGTGGTACACGCGGGAGTCCCCGGCGTGCACCACGTCGCACTCAAGATTGGGGCTGATGCAGTAAGCGGCCAGCGTGCTGTGCGGCTCTTCTTCGGACGTGATCGCGGTGAGCTTGATCATCAGGTGGGACTCCTGCACCACCTGGCGCAGCATGTCGGCCGGGTCGTCCTCCAGCGGCACGAAGCGCTCGTAGATCTGGCGGCTTGTGAGCAGCACCTGATCGGCGGCCTTGCGGCCACCGCTTTTGCCGCCCATGCCGTCGGCCACCAAAGCCAAGATGGCACCCTGCGTCCGGGGATGGGCAACGATCTCGACCTGGTCTTGCTGGTAGGCGCGGTCGCCGCGGTGCAGCCCGGTGGCGGCGCTGAAACGGAAGGGCACAACGGTGATGGGCATGCGCAGGAATATAAACTCGCGCTCCCACCCCCACCCGCGCGGCGCACGTGCAGCAATGGACGAGAACCTGCATTCGCCCGAGCGCCACCTGATCGACTTGCGCATCCAACACGCCGATCTGGACAGCCTTATCGACAGCAGCCCGCTGCCGCGCGTGGCCGACGATCTGGCATTGCGTCGCCTCAAGAAACGCCGTCTTGTTTTGCGCGATTTGATTGCGCGCCTTGAAGACGATCTTGATCCGCCACAACCGGCTTGAGCCGTGAATGCCACCGTGGCGAGTGAGCTCGAGCAGGCTGTCGCGGCCGCCTTTGCGCACGACGGTGTGCTGGCCCAGCAAGCCAGCGGCTTTCGTCCGCGCGATGCCCAGGATCGCCTGGCGCTGCGCATTGCGCAGGCACTGGAGGCCCGCGAGGCGCTGGTGGCCGAGGCCGGCACCGGCGTCGGCAAGACCTTCGCTTACCTGGTGCCGCTGCTGCTGTCGGGCCGCCGCGCGCTCGTCAGTACGGCCACCAAAAGCTTGCAGGATCAGCTGTTCCTGCGGGATCTGCCGCGCCTGCGCGACGCGCTGAACGTGCCGCTGCGCCTGGCGTTGCTCAAGGGCCGCGCCAGCTATCTTTGCCGCTGGCGTTTGCAGCAGGCCGAGCACACCGCGCAACTGCCCGATCGTTATGCCGTGCGCGCGCTGCACCGTGTGGCGCAGTGGGCGCAGGGCACCAAGACCGGTGACCTGGCTGAGATCGAAGGCCTGGACGACCGCTCGCCGGTGATCCCGCTGGTGACCTCGACGCGCGACAACTGCCTGGGCACCGAGTGCCCGGAGTTCAGCGCCTGCCACGTCATGCAGGCGCGGCGGCAGGCCATGGCGGCTGACCTGGTGGTCGTCAACCACCACCTCTTCTTCGCTGACATGGCGCTGCGCGACAGCGGCGTGGCCGAATTGCTGCCGACCGTGGACGTGGCGGTGTTCGACGAAGCGCACCAGCTGGTCGACGCGGGGGTGCAGTTTCTCGGCACGACGCTGGGCACCGGGCCGGTGCTGGAGCTGGGCCGCGATCTGTTGGCTGCCGGCCAGCAGCATGCGCGCGGACTGCAGCCCTGGCATGAGCTGCAGCTGGCGCTGGAACATGCAGCGCGTGAGTTGCGTCTGGCCTGCGCCGGTGATGTACGCGAGGTGCGCGGTGTGCTCAAGCGGCGGTGGGATGAAGCCGCCGATGCCTTGCCCGGCGTCTTGCCTGCGCTGGCTGATGCTGCACTGGCTGCGGCCGACGCCGCGGCTGCGGTGGCCGAGACAGCGCCCGACTTTTCAAAGCTCGAGCAGCGCGCACGAACCCTGGCCGCACTGGCGCGCCACTTCGGCGACGAAGCGGCGGCTGGCCACGTGCGCTGGGTCGATCTGACGCCGCAGCAGGCGCGCCTGGTCGAATCGCCGCTGGACATCCGCGAGATGTTGACTGAGCAACGGCAGCTGTCACCCAAGGCCTGGATCTTCACGTCGGCGACGCTGGGCGACGACGACGCGCTGTCGTGGTTTACCGCCAGCACGGGGCTGGAGGATGCAGCCACGCTGCGCGTCGGCAGCCCTTTTGACTATCCGGCCAACGCGCGTGTCTGGGTGCCGGCCAACGTGCCATTGCCGAATGCTCCGGGCCACCCCGGCGCGGTGGGCGCGCTGGCCGCGCGCTGCGCGCTGGCGCTCGGCGGCCGCTGTTTTGTGCTTACGACGACGCTGCGTGTGTTGCCGCTGGTGGCCGATGCGATCCGGGCTGCTGCGCCGGATTTAAAGCTGCTGGTGCAGGGCACCGAACCACGTCGCGCGCTGCTGCAGCGGTTTGGTGACGGGCAGGGCAGTGTGCTGGTGGGCTCACATAGTTTTTGGGAGGGCATCGACATGCCCGGTGATGCGCTGCAGTGCGTGTTGATCGACAAGCTGCCCTTTCCGCCGCCCAACGACCCGCTGGTCGAAGCCCGCGTCAAGCAATTGCGCGAGCAAGGCCGCAACCCTTTCGATGATTACTTCGTCGCTGAAGCGGCGGTGTCACTGAAGCAGGGCGCCGGGCGCCTGATCCGCACCGAGAGCGATCGTGGCGTGTTGGTGCTGTGCGATCCGCGCCTGCGCCAGATGCGTTATGGCCGCCGCTTGCTGGCGGCACTGCCGCCGATGGGTCTGCTAGACAGCGAAGAAGACGCCATGAACTGGCTCGCCGAGTTGGCCGCATCGCACGGCTTTGGTAAAGCATTCGACGACTGAACGGGTCGGCTGCGGCTGGCGCGTCACCGCGCAAGCACCACCACACCTCAGGCGCCGGCCGTCACCAGACCTTCCACCACGGCTTGTTGCGAGCAGACAAGCCCTCAGGCAAGTAAGCGCTGTTCGGAAAGTTGGTTCGCAGCACCCGGTCAGCGGCGTCGCGCAACTC
>JAJAZC010000110.1 GCA_026785885.1 Rubrivivax sp. | reverse complement strand
GCCAGGTGCTGGCCGCCAGCGCCGGTGTTCCCGCGGGCCCGCCAGACAGCCGCGGCGCAGCGCCGCTGCAGGTCACGGTGCTCAACGGCAACCTCAGCTTCGTACGTGGCACGTTGATGGTCGGCCATTCGCGGGCGCTGCAGTTGACGGGCACCGAAGCCGTGGTCAACAAGCTCGTCGGCGGTGCGATGCAGGACTCGCTCCACGCCGGCCTGTACCCCAACGCGCCGGGCTCGCACCAGTTGTTCGTCAACGCCAATGCCGACCCCGTCAACCCCTGGCGTGCGCCGCAGCCGGCCAGCGTGGTCGTCGTCGGCCTCGGTGAAGAAGGCAAGCTCGGTGAACGTGAGCTGACCCGCACCGTGCGCCAGGGTGTGCTGGCCTGGGTGCAGCGCATGCAGGAAGGCTCGCTCGCCGTCGGCACGCAGGCTGCGGCCAGCATGCCGCAGCCGCTGCTGGAGCTGACGGCCACGTTGATGGGCAGCGGCGGCGCCGGCATCTACGCAAGCAACGCCGCGCGCGCGGTGGCCCTGGGCGTTCGCGAGGCCAACCGCCGCCTGGCAGCGCTGGGCCGCACGGGCTGGCCGCGGGTGGGCCACCTGACGCTCGTTGAGCTGTACCTCGAACGCGCCAGCGACGCCTGGCAGGGCCTGCAGGTGCTGGGCCATGCATCACCGGACGAATTTGCGATCACGCCGACGATCCAGTCCGGCGTCGGCCCGCTGCGGCGCCAGATCGACAGCGGCTACCGCGGCACCGACTACGACTTGATCACCGCCACGGGCCAGGGCGCCGACACGATTGCCTTCCGGCTCGACACCAAGCGCGCGCGCACCGAGGTCAACGCGCAGAGCACGCAGGGCAAGCTGCTGCGCGAGCTGGTGCGGCGCGCCAGCACCGAAGCCAACAACGACCCGCAGCTCGGCCGCACGCTGTTCCAGCTGCTGGTGCCGCTGGAGGTCGAGCCCTTTCTGGCCGGCACCAGCCGCATGCTGCTGGAGCTGGACGCCACCACCGCGGCCATCCCCTGGGAGATGCTGGACACGCGCAGTGCTGAACAAACGCGACAGCCCGATGCCGGACAGGCCGCAGTGCCGGACGAGCAGCCTTGGGCCATCCGCACACGGTTGTTGCGCAAGCTGCAGACCGAGAACTACCGCCAGCACGTGCAGGACGCGCGTGTCGACGACGCGGTGCTGGTCATCGGCGAGCCGCAGGTCGACCCCGACAAGTACGTCGCGCTGCCGGGTGCACGTGCTGAGGCCGAGGCCGTGCGTGACGCGCTGCTGGGCTCAGGCGGGCTGGCGCCCGAGCGCGTGAAGGCGCTGATCGGCAGCGACGACGCCACGACCATCATCAACGCGCTGTTCGAAAACTGCTACCGCATCGTGCACATCGCCGGCCACGGCGAGCCCATTCACCGCGACGCACAAGGCAAGGTGCCGGAGCTCGGCGGCGTGGTGCTGTCGGAGGGCACGTACCTGGGCCCGCAGGAAATCCGCGCCATGCGCACGGTGCCCGAGCTGGTCTTCGTCAACTGCTGCCACCTGGCCGCGCGCGACGCCGACCAGACGCTGCGCGGCGGCAGCCAACAGCCCGACAAGGACAAGTTCAACCGCGCGGAATTTGCGATGGGCGTGGCCGACGCGTTGATCGCCATCGGCGTGCGCTGCGTGATTGCCGCGGGCTGGGCCGTCGACGACGGGCCGGCCAAGATCTTTGCCGACACCTTCTACCGCGCGATCCTGGCGCGGCGGCCCTTCATCGACGCCGTGGCGCAAGCCCGGGAAGCCGCCTGGCTGGCCGACCGCGGCAGCAACACCTGGGCCGCGTACCAGGCTTACGGCGACCCCGACTGGGTCTACCGCAAGGGCCCGCAGGACACGATGGCCGTGGCGGCCAGCCACAGCGAGCAGTTCGACGGCATCGCCTCGCCGCTGGGCCTGACGCTGGCGCTGGAAGAGCAGGCCGTGCGCGTGCGCTGGATGCACGCCGACCGGCAGGGCCAGCTCGACAACGTGCGGCTGCTGCAAAAGCGCTTCGGCGCGCTGTGGGGCGGCATGGGCGCGGTGGCCGAGGCCTTTGGCCTGGCGTATGCCGAAGGCGGTGCGGTCGATGACGCGATCGGCTGGTACGAACGCGCGCTGCGCGCCAACGACGCCAGTGCTTCGATGAAAGCGCACGAGCAGCTGGGTAACCTGCGTGCGCGCCGCGGTGCACATTGGGGCCGCCAGACGGCAGCCGGTGCGGCTAGTGCAGCTGGAAAAGCGACGCTGCAACGCGGTATCGACGAAGTCACCGCGGCGCTGCGCACGCTGCAATCTTTGGCCGGCTTGCAGCCGACGCTGGAGCGCCTGAGCCTGTGCGGGTCGGCCTGGAAACGCCTGGCGATGTTGCAGCGCCGCGCCGGCAACAAGCAGCAGGAGCAAGCCGCCTGGCGCATGGCGCTGCAAAGCTACAGCGAAGCCGAAGCGCTGGGCCGCACCGGTGCCGACGCCGACTTGTTCTACCCGCTGATCAACCGGCTGACGCTGACGTGGATGACGGATGGAGTGAGAGGCAGGGTGAAAGGCAGGGTGAAAGGCGGGGTGAAAGGCAGCATCAAGGGCAGGGTCCAGGGCCGCGTAGAAAACGGCCTCACAGGCGCAACCGCAGATGGCCTAACTGAGAACAAGCGCGGTGACAGCAGCCGCGGCTGGCCCGGCTTCGAGCCGCGCGATATCGAAGCGGCGCAGACCGCCTTGCGCAACAAGACGCAGCAGGAGCCGGACTTCTGGAGCGTGGCTGGGCTGATCGAGCTGGACCTGCTGCTGGCACTGGCCGATGGGCGCCTGGCCGATGAGCAGCTGCGGCTGCAGGCCCGCTTCGGCGAGCTGCACACGCGGGTCGCGGCGCCCTGGGCCTGGGAGTCGGTGGCCGACCAGTCGGACATGGTGCTGGGTGCCGTGCCACCCGGTGCTGCACCGGCCGAGCGCCAGGCCGCGGCCGCACTGGCGGCGCTCATCCGTGGCTTTGCGCCGCTGCAGGGCGGCGGCTAGCCAGCGCTTGCCTGATCAGCGCCCGCCGGTGACGTCGATCACCGCGCCGGTGGTGTAGCTGCTGCCGGCGCCCAGCAACCAGACGATGGCCCGCGCGACCTCCTCAGCGCTGCCAGCGCGCTGCATCGGCACTTGCGGCGCCATCTGCGCAGCGCGGCCCGGCTGGCCGCCGCTGGCGTGAATATCGGTGGCAATGATGCCGGGGCGTACCGCGGTGACGCGTATGCCCTCGGCCGCAACCTCTTTGGCCAGGCCCAGCGTGAACACATCGACCGCCCTTTTGCTGCCGCGTAGTCCACGTACCGCCCCGGCGCGCCCAGCCGCGCTGCGGCCGACGACAGGTCGACGATGGCCCCACCGCGGCCACCGCGCTGCGTGCTCATGCGCAGCACCGCTTCGCGCGCGCACCGCAGCGTGCCGAAGACGTTGACCGCAAACATGCGCTCGATGCGCGCTGCGCTCATCGCATCCACGCGCGCAGCGACATCGACGATGCCGGCGTTGTTGACCAGCGCCTGCAGCCGCACACCGGCGCTGTCCAGTGCTGCAAACATCGCCAGCACCTCGGCTTCGATACCGACATCGGCCTGCACGATCCATACGTGCCGGCCTGCGGCGCGCACGTCGGCGGCCACCGCTTCGGCCGCCGCTGCATCGCGGGCATAGTTGATCGCGACATCGAAACCCTGTGTTGCCGCCAGCCGTGCAGTCGCAGCGCCGATGCCGCGGCTGCCGCCGGTGATGAGCAAAGCAGGCTTCACGTCCGTTGCGTTCATTCCCCGATGTTAGGCCGCCGGCCCCTGGGCAAGAGTGACTGCAACACGGGTGTCGGCCACGCTTGGGAGACCACCGCATGCGCAACCACCGTCGACTTTTGCTGGCTGTTGGCGCCGCCTGCATCGCAGCACCGCGGCTGGCCTTGAGCCAGGGGCTGGAGAAGCCGAAAGTGACGCTCGCTGTCGGCGGCAAGAACCTGCTGTATTACCTGCCGCTGACGATTGCCGAGCAGCGCGGCTACTTCAAAGCCGAGGGGCTGGACATCACCATTGCCGACTTCGCTGGCGGCGCACGTGCGCTGCAGGCCGTGGTCGGCGGCAGCGCCGATGTCGTCAGCGGTGCTTTCGAGCACACGGTCAACACGCAGCACAAAGGTCAGCGCATGCGCGCGTTTGTGCTGCAGGGCCGCGCGCCGCAAATCGTGCTGGGCATCAACCCCAAGACGATGGCCGCCTACAGGACGGCGGCCGATCTAAAGGGCAAGAAGATCGGCGTCACTGCGCCGGGTTCGTCGACCATCGTGATGGTCAACTTCATCCTCGCCAAAGCCGGCCTGAAGCCCAGCGATGTGGCCATCATCGGCGTCGGCGCTGCGCAAGGCGCGGTGCCTGCGATGCGCTCGGGCCAGATCGATGCGATGAGCAACCTCGATCCAGCGATCACGCTGCTGCAGCGCAGCGGTGACCTCAAAGTGGTGGCCGACACGCGCATCGTTAGTGAAGCCGAGGCGATCTTCGGCGGCCCGATGCCGGCCGGTTGCCCGTACGCGCCGCAAAGCTTCGTCGACAAGAACCCGGCCACCGTGCAGGCGCTGGCCAGCGCCATAGTGCGCGCCAACAAGTGGATTCAGGCTGCCGGCCCCGGCGACATCATCAACGCCGTGCCCGAGGGTTACCTGCCGGGCGACCGCGCGGTCTACATCGACGCTTTTCTGGCAGCCAAAGGCGCCTCGGGCCCCGACGGCCTGATCCTCGACAAAGGCGCGGAGATCGCGCTGCGCGCACTCGCCGGCATTGACCCCGAGATCGCCAAAGCCACACTGGACCTAACTGCGGTCTACACCAATGACTTTGCGCGCAGGGCCAATGGGCGCTATCCCAAAGGCCGATGGGAAGGTGAAGCCAGGTCAGGCTTTTGAGGTTTCGCCTGTCGTGGCGGGCTACGTCGCCGATTGCGAGGAGCTTTTGTGGCGATACCCATAGAAATCCTTGAGTCCGAATTGCTCCAACTACCAGGGGCCGACCGCATTCGCGTCCTCGACCGGGTTGTTGCCAGTTTGGATGCCGACAGTGCACTCGACGCGGCTTGGGATGCTGTAGCTGCGCAAAGGGACGCCGAAGCCGACAGGGATCCGTCAGTCGTCCTCGAACTTGACGGCGTGCTTGCGCGGTTGCGCGCGGAATCGGGTAAGCCGTTCCATCCACCGACTCGCATCTGACGACCTTGCGGAAGCAGTTCGGTTTTACAGGTACGAGGCCGGAGCCGGCGTTGCTCAGCGAAGTCTTGCAGAGTTCGAACGCGTGGCAAAGCTGTTGGAACAGCATGCCGGTTCAGGAACCCCCACGGCAGATGGGAGGAAGGTGCATCCGCTGACTGACTTTCCTTACTCGATCATCTACCGGCGGGATGTTTCCGGGCTTCGCATCCTGGTGGTTCGGCACCAGCGTCGTCATCCTGAATACGGCGAAGGCCGTCAGTAATTGGTCGCTACCGCTCGCCCGCTCGTGCTTGGCTTGCTGCTGTCGGCAACTGCCGGGCTCTCACCATGACCAGCGCACAGATCATCGTGCTGGCCACGCGGCTGTTCCTGGCGCTGATCGCGCTGGAGGCGCACGAGCCTGGCGCAGACCCTGGCGCCGGACCCCGACATCCTGCTCATGGATGAGCCGTTTTCCGCGCTCGACATCCAGACCCGGCAGCTGATGGAAAACGAATTGCTGGCACTGTGGCAGGCGCGCCGGCGTGCGGTGCTCTTCATCACCCACGATCTGGACGAAGCGATTGCGCTGAGCGACCGCGTCGTGATCTTGGTGCCGGCCCGGCCAGCCGGCCGATCGGCGAGTTCACGGTCGACATCGCGCGCCCGCGTGATGTTGCCGAGATCAAAACCAGCCCGTCCCGCATCGCGCTGCACGCCGCCATCTGTGCCGTGTGGCGTGACGAGGTGCTCAAGGGTTATGCGCAGCAGCTGCAGGTAAAGGCATGGACGCGACATGACGGCACCGCAACGTGCAGGCTCACGGCTCCGGCTCCGGCTCCGGCTCCGGCTCCGGCTCCGGCTCCGGCTCAAGCTTAGGCTCACGCTGAGGCCCTGGCAGGCCGGCCTGTTGCTGGCCGTGCTGCTGTTCTGGTGGGCGAGGACCCGGCCCGGGCTGCTGCCCAACATCTTGTTCGACAACGACCGCCAGGCGTCGTTTTTCTTCGGCTAGCCGCTGATCGTGGCCGCGCGCATCTGGCGCTGGTTCGTGACCGACGCCGACATCTACCGCCACCTGGCCGCGACGCTGGTGGAGACGCTGCTGGCCTTCGGCATCGGCTCGCTGCTCGGGCTGGCTGCTGGCCTGTGGCTGGCGCTGAGCCCGATGGCCAGCGCGGTGCTGGAGCCCTACATCAAGGCACTCAACAGTATGCTGCGCATCATCCTGGCGCCGATCTTCAGCGTCTGGTTCGGCCTGGGTATCGGCAGCAAAGTCGCGCTCGGTGTGACGCTGGTGTTTTTCATCGTCTTCTTCAACGTCTACCAGGGCGTGCGCGAAGTCAGTCCGCTGGTGCTGGCCAACGCCCGCATGCTGGGGTGCCAGCGGCCGCCAGCTGTTGCGCCACGTCTATTTGCCGAGTGCCATGAGCTGGGTCTTCAGCAGCCTGCACACCAGCGTCGGGCTGGCCTTCGTTGGTGCCGTGGTCGGCGAGTACTCGGGCTCCAGCCAGGGCGTGGGCTACATGATCCTGCAGGCCGAAGGCAGCTTCGACATCAACACCGTGATGGCCGGCATCGTCGTGCTGACGCTGTTTGCGCTGGTGCTGTACGGCGCCGTGGGGCGCGTCGAGCGGCGGCTGATGAAATGGCAGCCGCGCTCTGCAGAAACCGAGAAGCTGTAGGCGCACCCTCTGCAAAGCGCATTGGCCGCAACCGTTTTTCACGGCACTGTCACGCAAGCTCCGCAACGTGGCGGGTTTTTCTCAACTCAGACGAAAGCGCACAGCATGGCCAAGGACTTCGACCGCATGGAGGACAGCAACCGCTCGTCCAACCCCAGCATCCACGACGTGAGCAACCCGGCCCGGCGTGTGCTGATCGGCGGCGGGCTGGCCGCCGGGGTCACCGGATTGCTGGCGCCGCTGGCCGGCTGTGCCACGGGCGGCGGCGCAGCCGACAGCAGCCCGCTGCTGGGCTTCAAGAGCGTCCCGGTGTCCACCGCCGACACCGTGCTCGTGCCCGACGGCTACAGCGTGCAGACGCTGGCCGCCTGGGGCGAGCCGGTGGGCCTTTCGGGTGAGACGGCGGCGTTCAAGTTCGACGCCAGCAACTCCGCTGCCGAGCAAGAAGCGCAGATGGGTATGCACCACGACGGCATCCACTTTCTCAAGCACCCGCTGATGCCCGAAACCAGCAACGCCGGGCTGCTGGTGATGAACCACGAGTACGCCGACGACGGCCTGCTGCACAGCGACGGCATGGCGACATGGAACGCCGGCAAGGTGCGCAAGGCGCAGGCCGCGCACGGCGTTAGCGTGATCGAGGTCGAGAACAAAGGCGGGCGCTGGGATCTGGTGCGCCCGAGCCCGTGGGCGCGCCGCATCACCGCCAGCACGCCGATGGCCTTTGGCGGCCCGGGCGCCGGCCACGCGCTGCTGCGCACTGCCGCCGATGCGCGCGGCGTGCGGCCGCTGGGCACGCTCAACAACTGCGGCAGCGGCATCACGCCCTGGGGCACCTACCTGACCTGCGAAGAAAACTTCATCTTCTATTTCAAAGGCCCGGACACACCGAGCGCGCACGAGGCCCGCTGGGGCCTGCGCAAAGGCGACCCGGTGGGCTACCGCTGGCACGAGCACGACGAGCGCTTCGACGCCACCAAGCACCCCAACGAGCCCAACCGCTTCGGCTGGGTCGTCGAGATCGATCCCTACAACCCCAACAGCACGCCGGTCAAGCGCACCGCGATGGGCCGCGCCGCCCACGAAGGCGCCACGGTGGCCACCAGCAAAGGCGGCCGCGCGGTGGTCTACATGGGCGAAGACGCGCGCTTCGAGTACATCTACAAATTCGTCAGTCGTGACCGCATCCAGCCGGGTGGCGCCGCGGCGAATGCCACGCTGCTGGACCACGGCACGCTGTACGTGGCGCGCTTCGACGCCGACGGCAAGGGCCGCTGGCTGGCGCTGGCGCACGGCAGCGGGCCGCTGACCGTGGCAGCCGGTTTTGCCGACCAGGGCGAGGTGCTGATCAAGGCCCGCCAGGCCAGCGACCTGCTCGGCGCGACCAAGATGGACCGCCCGGAGTGGATCGACATCGACCGCCAGGGCTGGGTCTACTGCACGCTGACCAACAACAGCAACCGCGGCGCGGCGGGCCAACTGGCGCCCGACGCTGCCAACCCGCGCGCCAACAACACCACGGGCCACATCATTCGCTGGAAGGACGACGGTGACTTCGACGGCACCGGCTTCCAGTGGAACCACTTCGTGCTGGCCGGCGACGCCACGCTGGAGCGGGCCGACGCCAAAGGCAACGTCAAAGGCGACCCCTTCGCCTGCCCCGATGGCCTGTGGACCGATGCACGCGGCGTGCTGTGGATACAGACCGACATGTCCACCAGCGCGATGGGCAAAGGCGACCTAAAGAACCTCGGCCACAACCAGATGCTGGCCGCCGACCCGAAGAGCGGCGACATCCGGCGCTTCCTGACCGGCCCGGCCGGCTGCGAAATCACCGGCGCCACCGCCACGCCCGACGGCCGCACGATGTTCATCAACATCCAGCACCCGGGTGAGAGCCCCAGCGAGCGCAGCGACCCTGCTGCGCCGCGACGCGTCAGCAACTGGCCCGACCAGCGCGCCGATGGCCGGCCGCGCAGCGCCACCGTGGTGATCCGCAAGAATGACGGCGGGCCTATCGGCAGTTGAGGACGCTGAGGGCGCCGATGCAGCTAGTGCAGCCGATGCAGCTGGGGCAGCTGGGGCAATCGATGCAGCCAAGGCGCCCGGCAGCCGCCCCCCCAAAGCGCGATTGCTCAACCGCCGCGCAACGCCAGCCGGTTGCGGCCTTGGTGTTTGGCCGAATACAGCGCTTCGTCGGCGCGTTGCAGCAGCAGCAGCAAATCCAGCGGCGGCGCCCAGGTCAGGCCGATGCTGACGGTGATGTCGCCCTGCGCGCCGCACAGATCGGCCCAGGGGTGCTGCTGCACCCGCTGGCGCAAGCGCTCGAAGATTTCGGCCGCGGGTTCGCCGGCCAGACCGGGCAGCACGACGACGAACTCCTCGCCGCCGTGGCGCACGATAACGTCGCCAGCGCGGGTGTTGTCGAGCAGGATCTGCGCCAGCGCTACCAGCACGCGGTCACCAACGGCATGGCCATGGCGGTCGTTGATGCGCTTGAAGTGATCCACGTCCAGCAGCGCCAGCGCCAGCGCACTGCCGGCGGCCGCCATCTGCGGCAGCAGCTCGCTGCAACGCCGCTGCAGGTGGCGCCGGTTTCCGAGCCCGGTGAGCGGATCGCGCTCGGCCGCCACGGCCAGCTCAGCCGCCTGCTCGCGGTGGCGCAGCGCGTCGGCGTGGGCCTGCGCGGCCAGCTCGCGCGCCCGCTGCGATTCGGTGCGCGTGACGAACAGCAACGACTGCGCACGCAGCTGCGCCGTGGCGCGCTCACGCTCGCGCTGCTCGGCGGCTTCCAGGTGCTGCAGCGCACGCTCGTGCAGGCCCTGTGCCCGGCTGGCGCGGTAGGCGCTGTCATGGGCGCGGATGGCGGTCTGCGGCGGCGCGGTCTGGCCCATGTCAGCCAGCAGTTGCTCCGCTGCCTGCAACGCGCCGGCGGCGTCGCCGGTGGCCAGCCGCCAGTCGGCCAGCGTGGTCTGCACACGCCAGTGGTGGGCCTGCAGGCCGTGCGTCTGCGCCAGCCGCTGCGCGCGCTGCAGCAGCGGCAGCGCGGCTGCTGGCTCACCCTGCAGCAGCAGGACCTCGCCGAGGTTGCCGGTGGCTGCCACCTCGTAGGCCACATCGGCCACCGATTGCAAAAGCTGCATGGCCTGCAGGCCGTACTGGCGGCCGTTGTGCAGCGCCTGTTGCAGCTCGGCCGCGGCGCCGGTGCCGCGCAGCCGGTGCGCCATGCCGACGTTGATGGCGCACACCGCGTTGGCCGCCACCAGCCAGGCCCGGCTCGAGCGCTCGCCGGGGCTGGACTGCAAAGCCTGCGTCAACAGCCGCACGGCCTGCCAGGAATCGCCCATGCGTTCCAGGCACACCGCCTGCGCGTAGACCGCGATGAATGCGGCGTCGGTATCGCCGGTGCGCTGCGCGGTCTGCACCAGCTCGTGCGCTGCGTCCAGACCGATGTCGAAAGCGCCGCTGTCGCTGGCCGCCATGGCCACGCAGCGCAGCAGCTCACAGCGCGCCGCGGCGTGTTGTTCCCCTACCAGCAAGGGAAGCACCCGGCGTGCATCGTCCAGCAGCGGCTGCAAGCGACCCAGGCGCAGCAGGTGCGTGCAGGCCGCAGCAGCAGCGTGCGCGTGATCGGTCGGGCGCTGCAACTGCAGCGCCAGCGCTTCGGCGCGCCGTGCAGCGTTCAGGCCGACTTGCGGGTCGGTGTCGACCGCGTGGGCCGCAGCGAGCAGGTCCGCCAGCTTGGTCAGCTCGGCTGGCTCGGCTGGCTCGGCCGGTGCGGTTTTCCGTGTTGGCGCGGCGCCCGGGCCCGGGCCCGGCTCAGCCGGACCGGCAGTCCGGGTCATGACAGCTCATGGGTGTGCTTTCCTGTTCGGCGCGCCGGATCGGCTTATCCGCCCGGCGCTTCTGCTAGACGTTTAGGCCTACCTTGCGCGGACTTGAGCCAATACGGCGATGGTCGTCAGCGTGAAACCGGCATCGCAAATTCGGCGCCTTTGCCGATGCTGTCGGGCCAGCGCTGCATCACGCTTTTCTGGCGAGTGTAGAAGCGCACGCCTTCTTCGCCGTAGGCGTGCGTATCGCCGAACAGGCTCTTCTTCCAGCCGCCGAAGCCGTGCCAGGCCATCGGCACCGGAATCGGCACATTGATGCCGACCATGCCGACCTGCACGCGCCGCGCAAATTCGCGCGCCACACCGCCGTCGCTGGTGAAACAGGCCACGCCGTTACCGTAGGCGTGGCCGTTGATCAGCGCCAGCGCGGCGGCCATGTCGGGCACGCGCACGCAGGCCAGCACCGGGCCGAAGATCTCTTCCCGGTGCAGCCGCATACCGGGCTGTACATGGTCGAACAGCGTGCCGCCGGTGAAGAAGCCCTGCTCGCAGCCCGCCACCCGGTGGCCGCGGCCGTCGACGACCAGCGTGGCGCCTTCTTCGACACCGGCGCCGATGGCCTGCTCGATGCGGTCGCGCGCCTCGCGCGTCACGATGGGGCCCATCTCGACACCCGGCGCCAGGCCGTCGCCGATCTTCAGCGCCCGTGCGCGCTCGGCCAGCCGCGGCACGATGCGCTCGGCCACATCGCCCACCAGCACCGCCACGCTGATGGCCATGCAGCGCTCGCCGGCTGAGCCGTAGGCACTGCCGATCAGCGCGTCGACGGCCTGGTCGAGTTCGGCATCCGGCATCACGACGAGGTGGTTCTTGGCGCCGCCGAGCGCCTGCACGCGCTTGCCGTGGCGCGCGCCGGTCTCATAGATCTGTTGCGCGATCGGCGTGCTGCCGACGAAGCCGAGCGCCCGCACATCCGGGTGTTCCAGCAGCGCGTCGACCGCGACCTTGTCGCCCTGCACGACGCTGAACACGCCATCCGGCAAGCCGGCCTGCTGCAACAGCCGCGCCATCAACAGCGCGGCCGAAGGATCACGCTCGCTGGGCTTCAGGATGAAGGCATTGCCGCAGGCCAGCGCCAGCGGGAACATCCAGCACGGCACCATGACCGGGAAGTTGAACGGCGTGATGCCGGCCACCACGCCCAGCGGCTGGCGCAGCGTCCAGTTGTCGATGCCGGTGCTCACCTGGTCGGTGAAGTCGCCCTTGAGCAGCTGCGGCACGCCGCAGGCGAATTCGACGATGTCGATGCCGCGCAGGACCTCGCCTTGCGCGTCGCTGAAGACCTTGCCGTGCTCGGCGGTGATGATCGCGGCCAGCGCGTCCTTGTGCTGGTTCATCAGTGCCAGAAACTGGTTCATCACGCGCGCGCGCTTCAGCGGCGGCAGCTCGCCCCAGGCCGGCTGCGCGGCCACCGCGGCGGCCACGGCGGTATCCACATC
>JAJAZC010000109.1 GCA_026785885.1 Rubrivivax sp. | reverse complement strand
GTGCTGCATCGCGGCGCGGCCGGTCGTCACGGTCGCGGCGCGGGCGGTCATCACGGTCGCGGCGCGGTCCCCGGTCACCGCGATCGCCCCGCGGCTCAAAACGCTCTTCAGCCATGCCTTCGGGCCGCTCCAAAAGCGCCTTCATGCTCAACTTGATGCGGCCCTTTTCGTCGGTCTCCAACACCTTGACCTGCACCATCTGTCCTTCCTTGAGGAAGTCCTCCACGCGCTCCACACGCTGGTGCGCGATCTGGCTGATGTGCAGCAGGCCGTCCTTACCCGGCAGGATGTTGACCAGCGCGCCGAAGTCCAGGATCTTGGTGACCGCGCCTTCGTAGACCTTGCCAATTTCGGCCTCGGCCGTAATCTCGGCAATGCGCTTCTTGGCGAACTCGGCCTTGTCGGCATCGACGCTGGCGATGGTAATGGTGCCGTCTTCGCCGATGTCGATCGTGCAGCCGGTTTCTTCGGTCAGCGCGCGGATGGTGGCGCCGCCCTTGCCGATGATGTCGCGGATCTTCTCCGGGTTGATCTTCATCGTGTACAGGCGCGGGGCGAATTGGCTGACCTCGGTCTTGGCGCCGCCCACGGCTTCGACCATCTTGGCCAGGATGTGCAGGCGCGCTTCCTTGGCCTGCGCCAGTGCCACCTGCATGATCTCTTTCGTGATGCCCTGGATCTTGATGTCCATCTGCAGCGCTGTGATGCCCGCGGTGGTGCCGGCCACCTTGAAGTCCATGTCGCCCAGGTGATCTTCGTCACCGAGGATGTCGGTCAGCACCGCGAACCGGTTGCCGTCCTTGATCAGGCCCATGGCGATGCCGGCCACGTGCGCCTTCATCGGCACGCCGGCGTCCATCAGCGCCAGGCAGCCGCCGCACACCGAGGCCATCGACGACGAGCCGTTGGACTCGGTGATCTCCGACACCACGCGCAGCGTGTACGGAAAGTCCTCCTTGCTCGGCAGCGCTGCAATCAGCGCGCGCTTCGCGAGCCGGCCGTGGCCGATTTCGCGGCGCTTGGGGCTGCCCACGCGGCCCGTCTCGCCGGTGGCGAATGGCGGCATGTTGTAGTGCAGCATGAAGCGGTCTTCGTAGTCGCCGGCCAGCGCGTCGATGCGCTGTGCGTCGCGTTCGGTGCCCAGCGTCGCAGCGACCAGCGCCTGCGTTTCGCCGCGCGTGAACAGCGCCGAGCCGTGGGTGCGCGGCAGCACGCCGGAGCGGATTTCAATCGCGCGCACGGTGCGCGTATCGCGGCCGTCGATGCGCGGCTCGCCGGCCAGGATTTGGCCGCGCACGATGCCCGATTCGATCTCGAACAGCAGGCCTTCGACCTCGACCTTGTCGAACGCCACGTTGTCGGATTTCAGCGCCGCCATCACGTTAGCGGTGACGGTACGGCAGGCCTGCGTGCGCGATTGCTTGCTGCGGATCTGGTAGGCCGCGCGCAGCGGCTCTTCGGCCAGCGCCTTGACCTGCGCGATGAAGGGTTCGTTCTTGGCTGGCGCAGTCCAGGCCCACTCCGCCTTGCCGGCATCGCGCACCAATTCGTTGATGGCGTTGATGGCCACCTTGCCCTGCTCGTGGCCGAAGACGACCGCGCCCAGCATGATCTCCTCGGACAGCTGGTCGGCTTCCGACTCGACCATCAGCACAGCCGATTCGGTGCCGGCAACGACCAGCTCCATCTTGCTGTCGGCCAACTGCGTCTTGCCCGGGTTCAGCACGTACTCGCCGTTGACGTAACCCACGCGCGCGGCACCGATGGGGCCGCTGAACGGGATGCCGCTGATCGCCAGCGCAGCGCTGGTACCGATCAGCGCGGCGATGTCGGCCTGCACCTCGGGGTTCAAGCTCAGCACGTGGATCACGACCTGGACTTCATTGAAGAAGCCCTCGGGAAACAGCGGGCGGATCGGGCGGTCGATCAGGCGGCTGGTCAGCGTTTCCAGCTCGCTCGGGCGGCCTTCGCGTTTGAAGAAGCTGCCCGGGATCTTGCCGGCGGCGTAGGTCTTCTCGATGTAGTCGACGGTCAGCGGAAAGAAGTCCTGGCCGGCCTTGGCGTCCGTCTTGGCGACCACGGTGGCAAGCACCACGGTGTCCTCCATCGTGACCATCACGGCACCGGTGGACTGGCGCGCCACCTCACCGGTTTCGAGCGTGACGGTGTGCTGACCCCAGGTGAAGGTCTTGCTGACTTTGTTGAACAAGCTCATGCGATGTCGTCCTTGGTGTGGGTGGGCAGCGCAATGCCATTGCAGTGATACCCCGATGGCGGATGCCGTTGGAATGACACAGCGCTTGCGGCCCGAATGTTCGACGGAACAGCGGGCTGCCCAGGGCAGCCCGTCACGGGTGACTTACTTGCGCAGGCCGAGTTTCGCGATCAGCGCGGTGTAGCGGTCAGCGTTCTTTTCCCTAAGGTAGGAAAGCAGACGCTTGCGCGCGTTGACCATCTTCAGCAGCCCGCGGCGGCCATGGTGGTCCTTGGCGTGGGTCTTGAAGTGCGGCGTGAGTTCGTTGATGCGCGTGGTCAGCAGCGCAACCTGAACTTCGGGGCTGCCGGTATCGGCAGGGCCGCGGGCGTGGGCAGTAACGACCTCGGCGGTCTTGGCGGTAGTCAAGGGCATTTGATTTCCTGTGGGTTGGGAAACCGCCCCGCACAGGCAGGCCGAATCGAGCCGCTGCGTCGCGAGGGTTTCCGGTTGACTTGCGAACGCCAGTGAAACCGACCGGCGCCGTGCTGTTCTCAAGGCGTTGCCGCCTAGCGAGCCCCTTAACTATAACTGCAGCGCTTTGGCCAGCCGGGCCACACCCAGGTCCAGCCGCTGCAGGTCGCGCGAGGCAAAACACCAGCGCAGCCAGCCTTCGCCCTCCCGGCCGAAGGCCACACCCGGCGCCAGGCCCAGGCCGTGCTCCGCAGCCAGGTGCTTGGCCAAGGCCAGCGAATCGTTCTGCCCGTCGATGCGGAAGAAGGCGTACATGCCGCCGGGCGGGGTGGCCACCGTAACCCCCGGCAGCGCGGCCAGCGCTGGCAGCAGCCGGTCGCGGCAGGCCTGAAGGTGCGCGGTGATCTGCGGCACCAGCGTGTCGGCCAGCGCCAGTGCAGCAAGCCCGCCGCGCTGCACGAACACCGGTGCGCAAGAACTGTTGAACTCCAGCACCTTTCCCGCAGCGTCCTGCGCACCGGCCGGCAGCACCAACCAGCCCAGGCGCCAGCCCGTCATCAAAAAGCTTTTGCTGAAGCTCTGCGCGACGATCAAGCGGTCTTCGGCGCCGGCAATATCCAAGAACGATGGCGCACAGGGCATGCCGCCGACACCGCCGCCGTTGGTAGCGATCCCGAAGTAGACGCGCTCGTAGACCTCATCAGCGACGATCCAGGTGCCGGTGCGGCGGCAGTGCTGCAGCAGCGCCTGTTGCTCAGCGCGTGTCAGCGTCCAGCCGGTGGGGTTGTTGGGCGCGTTGACGAGCAGCACGCGGGTGCGCGGCGTCACGGCGGCCAGCAGCTCTTGCAGATCGATCTGCCACAGCCCGGCCTTGGGCCGCAGCGGCACGCGTGTGACGCGGGCGCCCAGGATCACTGGCTGCGCCGTCAGGTTGGGCCACACCGGCACCACTGCCACTACCTCATCGCCGCTGCCGGCCAGCATCTGCATGGCCAGCATCAGCGCCGTGACGCCGGACGAAGTGACGGCGATGCGATCTGCCGACACGGCGCCGTGCAGGCCGCTGGCATAGGCCGCGATGGCCTCGCGCAGCTCCGGCAAGCCGAGGTTGTGCGAATAGAACGTTTCGCCGCGCATCAGCGCGTCGGCGGCGGCTTGCCGGATGGGCTCGGGCGTGACCTCGTCGCTCTCGCCAAACCAGAACGGCAGCACGTCGCTGCGGCCCAGGCCGGCGTTGGCGACCTCGCGAATCTTCGAGCCGGGTAAAGCCGCGATGTCAGCGCGCATCAGTCGTTAGGCCCCCGTCAATCCGGCCGCAGCATGCGGCAACTGTGCGGCCGCGCGGTGTTGCCGGGCTCCAGGCGCCGCAGCGTGCGGAAGCCAAAGCCCGAACCTTCGATGTCGTGCGCGATTCCCGGCGTGCCGGCGCGGTCCATCACGCTGACGACCAGCGGCTGCTGCAGTTGATGGTCAGCCGCGCGCATCTGCGCGCGGTGCCAGGTGCCCATGGATGTGCCTTCGGATGTGGCCCCCTCCAGCGCCCGCGCGACGTCGGCCGCTTCGGTCGAATTGGCGCGTTCAATGGCAGCCGCCAGCATCTCCACCAGCAGTTGGATGCGCACGTGCACGTAGTCGTCCTGCGGCTGCGGGAAGCGCTGGCGGAAAGCCGCGAAGAACGCATCCGACGGCGCACCGCCGAGGTTAGGGTGCCACTCGGCCACCGCCAACACACGGCCGATGCCGGCCTCACCGATAGCCGCCGGCGCGCCCAGCGCGTTGCCGTAAAAGGTGTACAGCCGCGCCTCCGACCCGACCTCGCGCAACGCGCGCACGAGCAGCGTCAGGTCGTTGCCCCAATTGCCGGTAAGCACCGCCTGCGCGCCGCTGAGCTTGATCTTGGTGGCATAGGGCAGAAAGTCGCGCACCTTGCCCAGTGGATGCAGCTCGTCACCGACGATCTGCAAATCGGGCCGCTTGGCCGCCAGCATCACCCGGGCTTGCTTCAGCACATGCTGGCCGAAGCTGTAGTCCTGCCCGATCAGGTAGATCCGCTGCACCGCGCGCTCGTCGCGTAACTGCTCGGTCAGCGCGTCCAGCCGCATGTCGGCATGGGCGTCGAAACGGAAGTGCCAAAAGCTGCAGCGTTCGTTCGTCAGCGCAGGATCCACAGCCGAATAGTTGAGCAGCAGCGCACGCCGGCGGGGCTCGCGTTCGTTGTGTTTGTCCAGCGCGTCGACCAGGGCTGCGGCGGTCGCCGAGCTGTTTCCCTGCAGCACAAAAGCCGTGCGCTGATCGAGCACTCCGCGCAGCAGGCCCAGCGCTTCTTCGGCGCTGCCTTTGCTGTCGTAGCGCTGCAGCAGCAGCGGCCGCTGGCTGCCGCCAATGCGCACACCGCCGCGCTGGTTGACACGCTCCACTGCGATCAGCAGATTGCGAAACACCGCCTCGCCGGCGTTGCCAAAGGGGCCCGACAAGCCTTCGATCAGCGCCAGCCGGATCGGCTCGGCAGCCGTCTGGCCGTGTGCCGCGCCGGCCAGCCAAGGCCAGGCCAGCGCGCAGTGAAGTCCGTGGGCCAGGGCGGTGCGCCGGCTCGGGTTTTTGTCAGCAGAAATATCAGCAGAAATAGTCGACTCCTTGAAAACAAAAGCACCGAAGGCAGCTGGTCTGCCATGGGTGCTGCATCGGTGCGGTGCCCGCAAAGCAATTGTAGAAGTGCACCATGTTCCTGATTCCGATGAGCCGTGAGTCGCGCGCCAACTGTCGCGGGTGTTCGACGACAGCTTCGAGCGCCTGTTCGGTACCGTGGCTACCGGGACAGCCAACGGGCCAGCCAACGGGCAAGATGGCGTGGCCGCGCCCAGCCCGGCGCTGCGTGTTGCCGAAACGCCCAAAGCCCACACCGTAACTCTGGAAGTGCCTGGCGTTGCCAAGGAAGACGTCAAGGTGTCGGTCGACGGCCGACAGGTCACGGTGCAGGCACAAGGCCAGCGCCACCCGGAGCGCAAGGACGGTGAGCGCGTGCTCCACCGCGAGCGCCCGGCCGCCAGCTACGCGCGCACCTTCGCATTGCCTGCCGAGGTCGATCAGACCGACGCCAACGCCAAGCTCGACAACGGCGTGCTGACCCTGACGCTGCGCAAGCGCAGTGCCCGCAGCGCGGCACAGATCACGGTGAATTGAGGCCCCCACGCTCGCTGCGCCCCGAGGGGGCTCGGGCTACGGCCCGGCAAAGCCGGTTCCGCGCCCGACCTTGGTCGCGGCCACATCACCGCTGACGTCCGCCAGCGGCCAGCGCGGCCGCACGTCGAATGCGCCGTCGGTCTGCAGCACGGCCAGCCCGTGCTGCAGCCGCAGCGCAGCCGCCAGCGCGATCATGGCGCCGTTGTCGGTGCACAGCGCCAGCGGCGGATAGAAGACGCGGGCGCCCTGCTTTGCGGCGCCAGCATTCAGTTGATCGCGCAGGTGCTGATTGGCGCCCACGCCGCCGGCCACCACCAAGCGCTTGAGGCCGCTGCGCTGCAGCGCCTTCAGCGACTTGGCAACCAGCACGTCGACGATGGCCGCCTGCGTGCTGGCCGCCAGGTCGGCCCGGTCCTGATCGCAGACGTTGCTGCCGAGCTTTCGGTGCTGCGTCATCACCGCGGTTTTCAGACCGGCGAATGAGAAGTCGAGATTGCCGCTGTGCAGCAAGGGCCGCGGCAGCGCGTAAGCCTTGGGGTTGCCAAAGGCTGCCAGCCGCGCCAACGCCGGCCCGCCCGGGTAGCCCAGGCCCAGCAGCTTGGCGCTTTTGTCGAATGCCTCGCCAGCCGCGTCGTCGATGGTCTCGCCCAGCAGCGCATAGCGGCCGACACCCTCAACGTGCATCAGCTGCGTGTGACCGCCGCTGACCAGCAACGCCAAAAAAGGAAACGACGGCGCTTCGTCGCCCAAAAAGGGCGACAGCAGGTGCCCTTCGAGATGGTGGATGCCGAGCGCCGGCTTGCCGAGCGCCGCCGCCAGCGCCACTGCCACGCCGGCGCCGACCAGCAGCGCACCGGCCAGACCCGGCCCGCGGGTGTAGGCCACGACGTCGACGTCGGCCAGCGTGCAGCCGGCCTGCGCCAGTACGGTGCGTGTCAGCGGCAGCACACGGCGGATGTGATCGCGCGAGGCCAGCTCCGGCACCACGCCACCGTAAGCCGCTTGCATCTGCATCTGCGTGTGCAGCGCCTCAGCCAGCAGACGCGGCGCGCCGTCGGCATGTGTCTCCACCAACGCGACACCGGTTTCGTCGCACGACGATTCGAAGCCCAGCACCTTCATGCAGGCGAGTTTACGAAGTGCGCGCGGCTCGGAAGTTGCATGCCCCGGCTCATGCCAACGGCCGCGCCTGCCCGCATCGTCATCGTCGCACCCGACACCCTGGTGCCCGATGCGGGTGACGACGCCGCGGTGCTGGAAGTCGAGCGCTCGCGCAGCTTGCGCATCGGGTTGCTGGAAGCCGGCTACAACATCGTCGCTGTGCTGCCGGTGGACACCTTCCTGCCCGACCGCTTGGCGCAGCTGCAGCCCGACATGATCATCGTCGACGCTGAAAGCCAGGCCCGCGACACGCTGGAGCACGTGGTGACGGCCACGCGGGACGCCCGCCGGCCGATCGTGCTGTTCACTGATGACAGCGACACCACGCATGTGCGCGCAGCCATCGCCGCCGGCGTCACGGCGTATGTGGTGGCCGGTCTGGCGCCCGAGCGCGTGAAGCCGGTGCTGGAGGTGGCGCTGGCGCGCTTCGAGCACGAGGAAATGCTGCGCCGCGAGCTGGCCGAGGCGCGTACGCAGCTGGCCGACCGCAAGCTCGTCGATCGCGCCAAGGGCCTGTTGATGCAGCGCCACCAGATCGGCGAGCCCGATGCCTATGCGCGCATCCGCAAGGCCGCGATGGACAAGGGGCTGAAGATGTCCGACGTCGCGCAGCGCATCGTCGACGCGGCCGATCTGTTGATGTAGGCGGCGGCGGCCGCGGCGAGGCTGGCCAGCTGTAAAGCACCACGCGCTGTCTGCCCACCCTGCGCACGCCTTGCGCACGCCAGCCGCACACCAGCCGCACGCTGCCCGCACCACCGCCGCTCACCCTTGCCGCCGCATGGTGCAAATGCGCCGTGCCACGGCTGTCGTTGCAGCGTCCGGCGCTGGCACGCGCATTGCGTAGTCACACGCCGAGAGAGATCAATGTCGATCTCTCGCCAGCGTCGGGCGCGTGCAGGGTTTGCGCGCGGCCGACGGGACAAGGGCGTCCTCACGACGTGTGCCGTTGAACGCGGTGCACCGATGTGCGGACGCCGCTTTGTTTTAGGCCCCCAACTTGCACGCCGCCCCATGACACACGCACACGCACACGCACCCGCAGGACGCATCGACATGACACGCCGCACCGTCGTCAAGGCCGCAGCAGCCGTCACAGCCACCGGCACCGCCGGCCTCATCCCGGGCCTGCAGGCGGCGGTCTACGCGGCCGGCAGCGACAAGCC
>JAJAZC010000108.1 GCA_026785885.1 Rubrivivax sp. | reverse complement strand
TTACTGCTGAGCGTCACTGCGGCTCTACACATCTCAGCAGATCAGGCAAGAGCGCGACCCAGTGCGATTGCGCGCCTCGTTGCGGCAGCATGCGGCGCACAACCTGCAAGGCGAAATCGTGCACCCGCGCCTCCTCGGCGACGAGTGCATCCAGGATCTGCCGGCCGTGGTCGACCTGTTGCTGCACCGTGAAGCGCGACAGCCAGCGCACGAGTGCGGTCGGTGGATGCAGCTGGGCCGTGCCGAGCGCCAGCGGGTGGCGGCAGCCGCGCCAGTACATGGCGCACAACAGGGCCGCCAGTGTTTCCCTCTGATCGGCTGCGACCTTCAGCCGCCACCGCTGCGCATCGAAGCCACGTGCCAGTGCCGGCAACATGCGCGGCCGAATGTTCATGGCGCTGCATCGTCGTCGCTGCAAGCATTTCAGCAACGATTCAGCGTCGCTCAGCAGAGTGCGGATATTGCTCCCTGTCCTGGAGCGCCATTGGATTGGTACGGCGGGAGGAAGTCGCGTCCATGCAGAACTGCGTCGTCGCCAGCGCGCGAGCAGGGCAGCGCGGATCGCTCGCGATGTTGGTTCTGCAAAGCGACCTTGCCGCGGTGGTCGGCTGCAGTGGGGCGCTTCTTGCAACCGCGTGCTGGGTCGCCAGGCAAAGCGCCGCTGCGCCGGCGCAAAGCCGACGTAGCGTCCGAGCAGGTGCAGCTCATGAGGCGCCGGAGTGAGGATGGGCAGCGGCATGGTGCCGCGCCTCAGCTGGCTGCTCGAACAGTCTGCTGCGCAGCGACATAGCCCGACTCGCGCACGGCGCGCTCCCAGTGCGCAGGCCCGAGCTTTAACCCAATGCTGTCCCAGTCGGGCGCGGTGGTGAGAATCGCCTCGACGGCGCGAGTGAAGTAGTCCATCTGGGTTCGATGGCGCCGGGAAGTTGCGCGGCAGCATGCGCCTGCACAAACGCGCTCCAGAGATCGGCCGCTGAGTGTTCAAGCCGCAATCCAGCGGCCCAGGCCAGCGGACAGAAGAACTGCGTGAACGCCGGCCCGGAAACCTCGGGGTACAGCGTCCGGTCGTAGCTGGCCAGGCACGTGGCGGCGTCCTGCGCAGTGACGATGCCCCGAAAATTCAGCTGCTCGATCATGAACCGCGCCACGATCTGTTCGTCGCCGGCGAGCTGGTACTGCGCCTTGTGTTCCATGAGCTGGGGTTGGCCAACGAGGAACGTGATCAGCCGCACGCCCTGCTGCGCCAGCTGGTCGTGTACATCGCGCAGCCACTCCAGCGCATGCTTGGAAAGGCGTTGCGACTCATCGCAGAAGAGCACCACGATGTGACCCGCGCGCAGCTGGGTTTGTTCGCTGAGCCGACGAGCCAGCGCGAATCGCTTCTGACAGACACTGGCCGGCTGGGTGTCCCGCACGCCGGCTGCCGACAGCAGCGCGCTGAAGAACGGGCCCTCGAATTGGGTGCGGTGGTGCTCGCACGACATGCGCAGCACCAGCACGGACGGGCGGTGGCGGTTCAGATGCAGCGCGACATAGTCAATCGCGTGCGTCTTGCCCATGCGCGGTCGCGCGTGCACCAGGGCGCCGGGGATGAGCAGGCGCACGCAGTGTTCGACCAGGTCCACCAGCTCCTCGATTGCCGCGGTGGCCACGCGGTAGTGCCGTCTGGCCAAGGGGTGCAAGGCGAGCGTCGCTGATGCAGGTGATGGGGATAGCGAGGGTGGCGCGGCGCGCAGGCCCAGAGGCTTGCGTCGACGCATCGAAGGCGTGGCCGGGGGTTGTTGGCTTGCCGTGGTGGGGGAAGGCTCGGACATCGCGACTCCAAATGGGGCGTGCCCGCGCTTGAGGCTCGGCCGCCAAAACCGGCCGGAGGTAGGCGGGCCCGGCCGTCACCCGTTGACGAGGCTCCGGTCATGCGACACAGGGCGCAAGACCGGTCGCTGCAGCTACCGCGAGTAACCAGGGTCGATGCGCAGCGACGCTGCCTTGATCGGGCCGCTGACCAGCCCCGGCAGCGTGGAGCCGGGTTCAGCCAGTGCTGGCGCCTTGTCTGTCGCCTTATGCGCCGCTGTGGGGTCCGTGCTGGCCGGCCGCTTTGCTGCGCGTTCATGCTGCACGCGTGCGACATCGCTGGCCGCGCGCTTGCTGCGACGCGCCTCCTTGCGCCGGTGCGCCAGGAACGCCTCGATGGGATCGTCACCTGCGGCGAAATCCAGTTGGCGTAAGCGCTTGGCCTTGAAGAACGCCCGGCGCAGCCACAGCGAGTGCGCGTGCTCGCGCCAGGGTCCGCTGGCCAGCAATGGCTCCAGGATCTCGCCCGCTGCCGTGCTGACGACGAGCTGGCGAAGGTCCTGGGGATCGGCGTGCACGTTCAGCGTTTGCCCGACCAGGCCGGGGCGGCCAGACAGCTGAACACTCGTGTAGCGCACGTGCATGTACGTGATGTACGGACGCTCGCCGCGCGCGAGCTGCCCGCGAACCTGGCAGGACACGGGATCGTGAAGCAACTGAGGCTGCTCGCGCAGCAGCGCAGGCAGGATGCGAAGCCGCACGGCTGGGCGGCCGATGCCCAAGACCCGCATGGGGTGTGCCGTGATAGTTCCAGATCGTGTGCTCCAGCAGCTCCTTCAACTC
>JAJAZC010000107.1 GCA_026785885.1 Rubrivivax sp. | reverse complement strand
GCCGTCAGCCGTCAGCCGTCAGCCGTCAGCCATCAGCCATCAGCCATCAGCCTTCAGCCTTCAGCCTTCAGCCTTCAGCCTTCAGGCCACAAACGCCGAGACGCGTTGAAGCGTCCAGAACGCGGCCATGCCGCCGATGGCATATAGCGCCACCGCGCGCAATCGGGTCAGCAGCACATGCCCGTCAGGCCGCCAGCGCCGCGCTGCGAGCACCACCAGACCGGCCAGCGCCACAACCAGCAGCTGCCCCAGCTCGACGCCGAGATTGAAGGTCAGCAGCGCCACCGCCAGGTGGTTGTCGGGCAGGCCGATCTCCTTCAGCGCACCCGCAAAACCCAGGCCGTGCACCAGCCCGAACAGCAGCGCCACCAGCGCCGGCCAGCGCCGCGACAGCGTCTGCCGCGTATGCAGTCCTTCGGCCGCCACCAGCATGATGGACAGGGCAATCACCGCTTCTACCGGCGGTGGCCGCAGCGTCAGCCAGCCGAGTGCACTCAACGCCAGCGTCAGGCTGTGCGCTGCCGTGAAAGCGGTGATGGTGAGCACCAGCCGCCGGTTGAAGCCGACCAGGAACAGCAGCCCGATCACAAACAACAGATGGTCGACGCCGGCCAGGATGTGCTCGACGCCCAGCAGCCCGTAGGCCCGCGCGATCTCGCCCATGCCGCGCTGATCGTCGGCCGATCCGTACAGCGTCACCGAAGGTTGGCCTGCGGTGAGCGTGTACACGCGGCTCTGGCCATCGGCCCAATGCACCTTCACGAGCACGGCCGAGAAGCGCTCGCCGACGCCTTCCATGCCCAGGCTGCCGCTCAGGCCGGCCGGGCCGCAGCGCAGCACGCCCGCGTCGTCGGCGCAGCCCGCCGGCCAGCGCGGGCGCAGCACGGTCTCGCCGGTGCGGTTGCCGGCACCCCAGTACCAGATGAACTCGGCCGGGCCGGTCTGGCGCAGCTCGACCTCGGCCATGCTGATCTCGTGCGCCGGGCACAGGCCAGCCCACAGCAGCGACAGCGTCGCCAGCAGGGTGCGCAGCAAGTGCTGCACGTGCTGCACGTGCCGGACGACCGGCGTGGGGCGGTCGATCACGGCTTGGCGGCCTCGACGCGTACGTTGTACTTCTGCGCCAGCACGCGCACGGCGGCACTGCGCTGCTCCGACATGACGTGGTCCTTCCAGTCCTGCAGCACCACGCCGCGCAGCGACTCGAATGACGCCGGCTGCGCTGGGTGCACCGCCTCCACGCGCACCACGCGCCAGCCATCGCGCTGCGGCAAAGCAGCCCAACGGCCGACCGGCTGGGCGGCCAGGGCCAGCGTGAAATCGGCGCCGTAGCTCTGCTCGATGTTTTGCTGCGGCCGGCCCTTAAAGACGCGCAGCCCGGCCTTGGCGTCGCCGGGTGTGCCGGCGTTCAGCGCATCGGCAAAGGCCCGCGCCGCGGCCTCGGGGCTGTCGCCGGCCAGCACCGCTTCTTGGAAGTCGTAGCGCGCCGGCTCGTCATAGCGGGCGCGGTTGTTCTCGAACCAGGCGCGCAAGGATGCGTCGTCGAAGGGCGGCAGCTTCAAGCCGGCGTTGATCATGCTCAGCGCTTTGAAGATCACGCGGTCCTTGATGGCCGCGTCGCCTTTGTCCATCTGCAGCGCCAGGCCTTCGCGGTAGAGCACCTCGTTGTCGAGCCAGACGCGGCGCAGTGCGTACAGCTCATCTTCGTTGGGCGCTTTGCCGCGGGCGTTCTTGAAGACCTCGATAGCCTGCTGGTCGACCGCGGCGTCGATGACGATCGTGCGCGGGTCGTCCTGGCGACTGTTCAACCAGCCGTCGGCGGCGAAGAGCAGTGCACCGATCAAGACAAAGTGCAGCAACGGCTCGCGCAGCCAGGTGCACGGGCCGCGCCGGGTGTCGGCGTCAGGTGGGGTTGTTGGCGTCATCAATCAGCGAGCAGGAAGCAGGAAGCGGGAAGCGGGAAGCGGGAAGCGGGAAGCAGGAAGCAGCAAGAAGCAGGCAGGAGGCAGGAGGCAGGAGGCAGGAGGCAGGTACTCAAACAACGCCCAGGCGCCGCGCCGTGGAGCGCGGCGCCTGGGCGTCGCCATTACAGGTCAAGGCTGGCTTACTTCACGCCAGCCACCGCAGCAGAGCCGGCGACTTCGACAAAGATCGGGTTGCTGTAGAACCAGAGGTCAGCCCACGCCGCTACGTCCAGGCCGACCATGCGCGTGCCGTTGATGACCGGCAGGTGGTTGGGGCAGCCATTGATGCCGTTGGTGGTGAACAGCGCGCCGTTGTCGGGTGCGTTGGTGGCTACCGTCGTGCACGGGATGCGCAGAAAAGAGTTCTCGGCGAACTCGACCGCGCTGCTGTTTTTGGCTTGAATCGCGCCGGTGTTGGTCCACAGATCGGACAGCGGATTGCCGGCCACATCGGTCTCGAAGGGCACGGCAGCCGGCATGTTGGTGCCGCGCAGTCGCACGTACTGTGAAGCCACCACCGCCGGGATGCGGAAGCTCATCTTCTTCCACTCCGGCTGGCCGGCCACAGTCGTCCAGGTGGCGCTGTTGAAGGTTTTCACGACCGCCGCGGTCAGGTTCTTGGCAGCGTCGGGCACGCTGGTCAGCGTGCGCAGTTGCTGCGGGTTGCCGCGGTTCACCCAGTCGTCCGGCCAGGCGCCGGCGTAGTCCGAAGCACCGGGCTGCTTGAAGCCGCTGCCCATGCCTTGAACGACATCGACGTGGTCCAGCACCGGCATGTCCAGCGGCTGGTTGATGCCCACCTGCAGCAGCGACGGATTCGGGAAGCTGTACGGCGAATAGCTCTTGCCGGCCGGGTCGCGCACGACGATGGCCACCACGATGTCGGCGCCGCGTCGCACCTTGAGCTTCTCGCCCATCGTCGCGCAGCCCGCGACATCGGTGTCGCGGTTGGCCTGCGCGGCCTCCACGGCGATGGCTTCGACGCCCGCGTTCGTCCGCGTGGCCGGGCCCGGGTACGAGGCGCAGGCCACGAAGGCCAGGCGGTCGATCAGCTGGCCCGAATCGACAAAGGTGTTGCCGCTGCGCAGGCCGTCGACGATCTGCTGCGGATTCATGCGGCTGCCGCCGTGCCGCACGAGGCTGTAATTGCGCTGGTACTCGCCGGGCCAGAAATCGTTGTCGCTGCGCCGGTCGTCGACGCTGAAGGCGCCGCGCGAATGCCAGTCTGAGCTGGCGAAGAACCACCAGTTGCGGCCTTCACCGAGCAGCGCATCCCACACGCCGCCGATCTGCGCGGCGTAGACGCCGGTGCCGCCGAAGGTGGTGCCGCCGATGGAGTCGAAGCGCGTCGTGCCGATGGCGTTGCGGCGCAGGTTGTACTCACCGCGGCGGTCAGAGGCACCGTGGCCTGGCTGGCTCTCGAAGCCGAAGGCGACGTCCGGGCCGGCGTTGTTGAAGTTGCGCAGGTGCTCCACGTTGAAGCCGTTGTTGCCGGCCGGGTTGAACGGGCCGGCGCGCTCCAGGTGCGCCGGCACGTAGTAGCTGCCGGTCGGGTGAAAGGCTTTCATCCACTTGATGGCCTCGACCGTCTTGGTGTGGCCGTTGTCGCCGTTGGCGCCGTTGAGTTTGGCCGCAGCGGCATTCCAGTCGGGGCTCCTTGCGTTCAGGCTGCCAGGCACAGAGCAGTCCCAGTTGTTGCCGATGCCGCTGGTGGTGGTGGTGTTGCCGCGGCTGATGTCGCTGTTGCCGCGGTCGAAGCAGTACTGCCACATGGACAGCGCGTTGGCGTTGCCCAGCGGGGTGTAGCCGGGTGTGGTCGGCAGCGTCTGCGTGTACACCGCAGCCGGAATCTGGCCCGTGATCACACCCATCGACGTGTGTTCGTGGCCAGCCACCACCGACTCCACGCCGATGAACAGCGGCTCGTTGCGGTAGGCCGCCAGGTACTCCATCAACGGGTACTGAAACTCCTGGATCTGCTGCCAGCGCCACATGTTCTGGTTGGGCGGCGTGCCCGAGACGCTGCCTTTGGGCTGCACCGGCGGCGCTGACTGCTGCCAGCGCGTCTGCGGCCCCAGCACGGTGCCGGCCGAGTCGGTCACCAGCGGGTAGGCGGGTGTGGCGAAGGTGGCGTCCTCGGCCAGCGTGCAGTTGCGGTTGCCGGTGCCGCCGTGGCCGGCTTGCACGAACCAGTCCAGGCCCCAAGGCGTGGTCGCCGTTCGGTCCATCGACTTCTTGACCTTTTTCTGCAGCGACACGGCACCGTCAGAGCAGGTGCTGTGGTTGTGGAAGTCGCCGGCCGCGTAAGTGCCGGCCACCTTGGCGGCGCCGGCCAGCGTCGGTGCTGCCACAGCTGAAATGACACCCAGCGTGGCCATCGTGGCCAGCGCGATCGGGTGTTTGATAAAGGCGTGTGTCATGGGCTTTTCCCCTGTTTGCAAATCGAATTAGGGTCGGGTCCCGGGGATTGCCGGTGACGGGTGAAAGCGGGGTGGCTGCGCAAAGCGCATTGGCGTGAAGTCGACGCTCAAGCGCGCGAGCACCAGGCCGGAGCGCTCGAACATCAGCGTTAGCGGGTACTCGCGGCCGACCTGCAGCGGATGCCGAAGTTGCGTCAGGCGAAGGTGTACGCCGGCCTCGGAGAGCTCGAGCTGGCTGTCCTGTGCGATCGCCACGTCTACCGGCCGGCCCGGCTCGTGGCCGCCCATCTCGACGCCGCCGGCGACGGAGGTCTCCACGCCGATCAGGCGGTCGGCCTCGGTGACTTCGTCGAAGCGCATGCACAGCACCGCGGTTGCGTCATCGGGCGACGTGGCGCGTGTCCACGGATGGGTCACGCGTAGCAGGCCGGTGTAGTACTCGCAAGCCCGCGCTGCCGGAAGAAGCGACATGCCGACAGCCGCCAGGCCCGTGCGCAGGATCGTTCGACGGGAGTTGCTGCTGGGTCGGCTGGATTGCATGCGCAAGGCGGTCTCGAAGCGGTGGGTGGCATGGGGGCCGCAAGTGTCGCTACACGCACCGCGAAGCCCTGGACGCTAGGCTGCCGTTGTGAACCTTCGGTGACAACTGGCCCCCCGGACTAACCCGTCCCGCATTGGCGGGGGGTTGGGCGGTGGTGTCGCAGGCGTGCCGTCACGGCACTGTCGCAGTCGGCTTTCTAAAGTGCGGTTTAAGCGCTGTCGTGCCGGCCCCAGGCATCAGGCATCGCGCCCCCGGACCCTTGCCCTACGCATCACGCATCACTGGCATCCCCACTGGAGAAGACATGAAACTCGCCGCAGCCCTCGTCCTGCCCCTGCTCGTCACGGCACCGGCCCTGGCGCGCGTGGTCACGCTCGATTTCGAGACCGTCACCAGCTTCGCTTCGATCGACACCTTCTATGCCGGTGGCACCGACTCCGCCGGGGCAGCCGGCACCAACCTGGGCGTCCGCTTCGGCCTCAATGCACTCGGGCGGCAGAACGATGCCGTCGGCACGTATTTTTCGAACGCACCGTCGCCGCTGGGTGTGATGTCGCTGGCCGGTGAAGCGACGATGAACGTGCTGGTCGGCTTCACCAACCTCAGCTTCCATTACGCGTCGACAGACGTGGTCGCCGGCGCGGTGGAAATCTGGAGCGGCCTGAACGCAACCGGCACGCTGCTGGCATCGCTGGGGCTGGCCGCAAACGCGCAGGCGGGTGGTTGCACCAACGCCGCGTATTGCAATTTCAGCCTGCTGTCGACCTCGCTGGGCCAGACACGAGCGTTCTCGGTGAAGTTTGCCGACTCGGCTACCGTTGCGGCCTTCGACAACGTGGCTTTGACAGTGCCTGAGCCGACCAGCGCGCTGCTGGCCGCCCTGGGCCTGGCCGGGCTGGCGTTTAGCCGCCGCCGTTGAACACGCCGCTGCGGGCCGTGCGCCCGCTGGCGGCTTGGCGGGCGGCATGATCGGGCGATGGACGATCTCATCGGGCTGTTTCCGACCCCTTTTCTGCGCGCGCCGCGCACCTTGCCCGAGGCGCTGGTGGCCGGCTTGGCCAGCCACTTCGCCGGCCGCGCCGATCGTGAGAACAACGCCTCACAGGAGCTGTCCCACACCGCGCTGCTGACGCCCGCGGACAGCCCGCTGCTGGCGGTGGCCGCAGCGGCCATCACGCCGCGGCTGGTCGACTTCGGCGTTGCCCTGTTCGGTGAGCGGCTGGGCTGGTCGATCAAGGAGATGTGGGTCAATGTGCTGGCCACCGGCGGCCGCCAGGCCATGCACAACCATGCCAACAGCTTCATCTCCGGCGTGGTGTACCTGACGACGACGCACCCCGACGCGCGCACCGTGTTCATGAAGTCGCCCGGCGGCTCGGACTTCGCGTTCAAGAACGACCACGCGGGCACCGCCACCGGCCCCTACAACGCCGAGAAGTGGATCAGCCCGCAGCCAGAGCCGGGCGACTTGGTGCTGTTCCCGAGCTACCTGATGCACGCCGTGCCGCCCAACCCGGGGCCGCGGCGCATCACGCTGTCGTTCAACGCCATCCCGACACGGCTCGATTCCTGGGGCTACGCGATCTCCTTCAGTGGCTGAGCCGAAGCTGCTCGCGGCGCTCGGGCTGATGGCGGCTTCGGGCTTCTCGGCGCTGGGCCTGCAGATCGTCTGGACGCAGCAAAGCGCAACCTGGCTCGGCCACGAGGCCGCCGGCATGCTGGGCGTGGTCACCGCGTTTTTCGGCGGCCTGGCGCTGGGCGCGTTGGCCTTCGGCCCGCGCATCCAGCGCAGCCGGCGCCCGCTGCGCTGGTACGTCGGCTGCGAAGCGGTGGTGGCGGCTTGGGCCCTGTTGCTCGGGTTGCTGATCACACCGGCCAGCAGCTTGTTGATGGCGCTGACGGGCGCGCAGCCATCGGCTGGCTGGCAGTGGAGCGTGGCTTTCGCCGGCACGCTGTTGCTGCTGCTGCCGGCCACGGCGGCGATGGGCGCCACGCTGCCGGCAATGGAGCGGCTGTTGGCGCGGGCCGGGCGCACGCGGCAGCCGGTGGCGGCGCTGTACGCGGCCAACACCTTCGGCGCGGTGGCCGGTGTGCTGGCCGCTGCGTTCTGGCTGGTGCCTGCCTGGGGGCTGTCGCGCACGGCGGCTGCCTGTGCGGCGCTGTCGCTGGCCAGTGCAGCAGCGGCTTGGTGGGCGCTGGGTGACGACGCGGTGCCCGGCGCCGCTGCGCAGCAGCCCAAGGCTGCAGGCAGTGCCAGTTCAGCATCGCAGCGCCTGCTGGTGCTGCGCCTGGCGGCCACCGGCTGCCTGGGCATCGGTTATCAAGTGTTGATGGTGCGTGCGCTCAGCCAGGTGGCTGAGAACACCGTCTACACCTTCGCCTTGTTGCTGGCCGTCTACTTGGTGGGCACGGCAGTCGGCGCCGCCGTGCTGCACCGCGTGCTGCGCGGGCGCGCCGCCGACCCGCGGTGGACGGACCGCTTGTTGTGCGGGCTAGCACTGGCCTGCCTGCTCGGCACCGCCAGCCTGTGGGCGCTGGCCCCCGTCCACGCGGCCCTGCGCGGGGCCTTCGGCGACGGCATGGCGGCTGCGTTGGCGGCCGAGGCGGCTCTGGCGCTGATGACTTTCGGCGCACCGACGCTGGTGATGGGCGCGCTGTTCAGCCTGCTGGCGCAGCAGGCGGCCGCGCAACAGGCGCCGGGCCCGGGTCTGGGCTCAACTGCAGGCTTGGGTCCGGGTCCGGGTTCGGGTTCGGGTCTGAGCCTGGGTCTGGGCCGGGCACTGGGCATCAACACCCTGGGCGCGGCGCTGGGGCCGCTGCTGGTCGGCGTGCTGCTGCTGCCGGCGGTGGGTCTGAAGATGGCGCTGATGGTGCTCGTCGCGGGTTATCTGGCGCTGTCGTCGCGCATGGCGCTGCGCGCGCCGCCGACCTGGGGCGTGGCCGGTGCGGCACTGGCATTGGCCGCGTGGGCGCCGCCGCTGGTGACGGTGGATGTGCCGCCCGGCGGCCGGCTGGTGAGCCATCAGGAGGGCGTGCTGGCTGCGGTCAGCGTGGTCGAGGACGCGGCCGGCGCGCAGTGGCTGCACATCGACAACCGCGAGCCCGAAGGCAGCAGCGTGACCGCGCTTGCCGATGGCCGCCAGGCGCTGCTGCCGCTGTTGCTGCACCCGGCACCGCAGCGTGCGCTGTTCCTCGGGCTGGGCACCGGCGTCACGGCAGCCACAGCCGCTGAAGACCGCGCATTGCACGTCGACGCTGTGGAACTGCTGCCCGAGGTGGTGCGCGCCGCCGCGTTGTTCACGCCCGCGCTGGCACCCGGCGTGAACCATCCGCGCCTGACCGTGCATGTGGCCGATGCGCGCCGCTTCGTGCGTGCGGCGGGCCCGGCCTACGACCTGGTGGTGTCGGACAACTTCCATCCCGCGCGCAGCGGCTCGGCAGCGCTGTACACGGCAGAGCACTTCGCGGCCGTGCAGGCGCGGCTGGCGCCGGGTGGCCTGTTTTGCCAGTGGCTGCCGCTGCACCAGATGGACCTGGACACGCTGCGCAGCATCGTGCGCACCTTCACGGCGGTGTACCCGCAAGCCTGGGCGATGCTGGCCACCAACAGCCTGGACACGCCGGTGCTGGGGCTGGTCGCGCGGCAGGGCGCTGGCCGCGTGTCGCTGGCCGCCACGCGGCAACGGCTGGCTGGCGCACTGCTCGAGCGCAGCCCTGCCGAGTGGGGTGTGGACGACGAATTGGCCCTGCTGGGCAGCATCGTCGCCGGGCCCGCTGCCCTGCGCCGCTGGTCGGCCGTGGCACCGCTGAACACGGACGACCATCCGCTCGTCGGCTACCTGGCGCCGCGCATCACCTATGCACCGGCCACGCTGCCGCGCGAGCGGCTGTTGCAGTGGCTGGCCGAGGTGTCGGTCGAGCCCGGCGAGGTGGTCGATACCGATTCAGACGCAGATGCAGGCGCAGGTATGGGCGCAGGAACAGGCGCAAGAACAGGCGCAACTACGGACGCTAGTACAGGCGCAGGTACAGGCGCGAGTACAGGCGCGAGTACAGGCGCAGACGCTGCACGCCTGCGCAACTACCGCGCAGCGCGCCTGCTCTATCTGAACGCGGGCCGCGGCGTGCGCCCGACGGCCGACGTGCGCCTCATGCTGCAGCAGGTGCAAGCGCCGCTGCTGGCCGCGCTGCAGCTGAGCCCGGACTTTCGCCCCGCGTACGAGCCGCTGCTGCGCATGGCGCAGGCCCTGGGCCGCACGGACCCCGCCGCGGCTGCTGCGCTGCTGCGCGAGCTGCATCGCCTGCAACCTGCCTGGCCGCAGGCGCAAGAAGCACTGCGCACATTGCCGTTTGGCGCCGCACCAGGCTGAAGCAACGCTGCCAGAAGCAAGAGGTTCCAGCTAACCGACAGCCTGCGCGCGCGAGTCAGCGGAAGCGCCGCGCGAGCCACTGCCGACCTGCCGACCTACCGAACTACCGAACTACCGAACTACCGAACGGGCCCAACGGCCCGTTGCGCAATCAGGCCGCTGCAGCCGTCGCCCGGCTGCGGACACCGGACAGGTAATACAGCACCAGGCCGGCACCCAGCATCAAACCCGCACGCAGCCAGTTCACGGCCGATTGCTGCGTCATCAGCGCCAGGCAAGAAGCGATGGCCAGCACCGGTAACACCGTCGGCGTGCGGAAGTGCGGGTGGGCGACCGGGTCGCGGCGCAGCACGAGCACCGCCAGGTTGGTGCTGATGAAGACGAACAGCAGCAGCAGGACCACGGTCTCGGCCAGCACCGACAACCTGCCGGTCACGGCCAGCAACATGGCCACGGCCGTGGTCGCGACGATGGCCGCCCACGGCGTACGACGATTGGGCAATACACGGCCCAGCGCCGACGGCAGCAGGCCTTCTTCGGCCATGCCGAAAGCCAGCCGGCTGGACATGATCATCGTCAGCAGTGCACCGTTGGCCACCGCAATCAGCGCGACAAAGCCGAACAGCACCGGCGGCACACCGTAGCCCGTAGCCCGCACAACATCCAACAGTGGCGCGGTCGAAGCGGCCAGCGTGCCGGCAACGAGCACCAACGATGCTGCCACCGCCACGCCGACGTAGACCACACCGGCAACCAACAACGCGCTGAACAGCGCCAGCGGATACACGCGCGGCACGCCGCGCACCTGCTCGGCCATGTTGGCCGACGTCTCGAACCCGACGAACGAATAAAACGCAATCGAGGCCGCGCCCAGCACCGCCGCGCCAGGCGAGACGGCACTGCGAAACTCCGTCAGCCGCTCGGTCGAGCCCTGGCCGCTGGAGAAAAAAGCCAGCGCCAGACCAATGACTAACGACAGGCCGCCGACCTCGATGACCGTCATCACCAGAATGGCGCGCAGCGATTCACGCACGCCACGGGCATTGAGCAGCGCAATGCCGGTCAGGAAGACCAGCGCCACCGGCAACGCCGGCACATTCAACAGCGGCCGCAAGTAGTCGCCCGCAAAGGCCAGCGCCAGACCGGCTGTACTGGTCACACCAGCGGCGAGCATCGCAAAGCCGACGAGAAACGCCACCAGCCGCGAGCGATAAGCGCGCTGCGCAAACACCGCCGAGCCGCCGGCACGCGGGTACTTGGTGACCAGTTCTGCGTACGAAGAAGCCGTCAACAGCGCAAAGAACAGCGCCAACAACAGCGCCAACAACAGCGGTGCCCATGCCGCACCACCCACTTCACCGGCGCTCCTGCTAACGAGCGCATAAACGCCGGCGCCCAGTACATCGCCCAGGATGAACAGAAACAGCAACGGTCCGCCGATGACGCGGGCCAGCTTGCCCGCTTCAGGCGCTGCTGGGGAAGCGGGAGCCGCAGACGCGGAAGAGGGGGGGTGTGAGCGTAGACATGGCCCACCTTCGCAATCGCCATTCCACCGTCGAGCCCGGGCACGCACAAACACGTGCAGGCGCGGCGGCGGGCGTGTCCCCCAACGCAATAGGAGCAACAGGCGCCCGTCAGCCGGCGCAGCGCCAGTTGAGCGCGCGCCAGCGTTGGCGCATCGACGGCACCAAGTCGCTTGACGAAGCGCCTGTTAAACACGGCGAGCACCTGATCCACCAGCAAGTCGGTCGGCAGCCGCAAGCCGGTGCCCGTGCCGGCGGCCATGCGAACGCGCAGCTTTAACAGCGCATCGGCATCCTGGGGGATTCCGCATCGGCGGCGGCGGCACGGGCCGCGGCCGGCATGCGCGACCGTTGCGTTTGGCTGGTGCTGGGACTGACGATGGTGCTCGGGTGCTGTGCGCCGTTGAGCGAGTCGGCCTGCAACACCAAGACCGGGCGGCCGATCTTGCCGGGCTCCTCAAAGTGGCTTTGCGGCTCGAAGTCCACGGCCCAGATTTCACCCCGGCGCGATGTCAACACCGGTGGTTGGATCGCAAGCGAAGGCACCGGTGGCAGGCGTGGCACGGTGGTTAAGCGGCCGGTCTTGGCAATCGTTTTCACCGTGGTAATCCGTCGCCCATGGTGCCGTCCAAAGCATCACGCTCAGCCGCAGTCTTTGCCGCCAGCGCCAGCGCCAGCGCCAGCGCCAGCGCCAGCGCCTGCGCCTGCGCCTGCGACATCGCCAGCGCCAGCGCCAGCGCCAGCGCCAGCGCCTGCGACAGCGCGGCAATGCGGCCATGCATCGCACGCGCGTTGGCTTCCCTGTTCGGTCACTGCCAACTCACCGCACGCCGCCAACTTTGCTCCACCCCCCCCCCCGCGCCGGCAGGGCGGGGGGCACGGGTGGCACGGCCAGCGGCTCCGTGCGTTATCACCCGGAGCCGCTGCCGCGACCCGTCAGATGGCGCGGCCTTCTTCGGTCTCACTGAGCGGCGGCTCGACGCCGGTCAAATCCAGCGGCTCCAGCGAATCGCTGGGTGCCTGGGCCGCGGCAAACGCGGTCCAAGCCCCGGTCGCCCCGGTGGCGGACGCCGGGCCGCGGCGCTCTTGGTCGGCGATCTGATCGTCGTCGTAGTCGTTGTTGCTGCAGGCCCCGAGCAAGGCGGTCAGCGCCAGCGCCAGGGGCGCGGCAGACGCCAGCAAAGCCCGGCCCCGTTGATGTGAATGGTTCTTCATCGTCAGGCCTCTTTCAACGTGCGCCCGGCAGCGGCGTGTTCAGGTACGGGAAGCCCGGCAGCAGCGGCACGACAGCCTGGTCGACCGCGTCGTGCAGCCTGAAGGCCGTGGCACCCAGCGGCACCGCACTCGGCTTGCAGTCGGCACCAAAGCCGAGCGCGTTGTTGTTGCCGTTGGCCATGCACAAACCGCCCATCACCGCCACCAGCGAGATGTCCACCACGTCGTCCTTCGGCCGGCGGCCGTTGGGGTAGCCCGCGTTGTCGCTGCCGCCGGCGAGGATGTTGCCGACGATGCCGAGCCGGTTCTGCTGCGCAAAAGCCACCGGCGCGATGGCCGTGTTCAAGCGCAGCATTTCCGAGCCGACCACGTTGCGCGGCTGGTTGACGCCGGCGATGCCGGTCAGGAAGGTCGTCACCAAGTCGTTGCGCGGGAGGTTGGTGGGGCTGGTGCCGGGGATGTTGAGCGCAATCTCCAGCAGCTTGGGCAGCGTCGGGTGCGTCACGTAGTCAGCGAACTGCGCGTCGCCCTTGGGCGCGCTGGCGTTGAACTTGTCCTTGTCCTTCAGGCCGATGACGACCTCGTTGACCAGTGGCATCCCCAGACGCGAGACCTGCACCCAGGCACCGCCCGGCTTCTCACTGGGTTGGTGGCCGGCGCCCGGGTTCGGGTTGAGCAGGCGCGCCTGGCGCAGGCTGGCGGTGGTCCAGCCGCCGATGACGTCGTCACCGCTTTCGCCGGCCTTCAGGCAGTTGCGGTGCACCTCCAGCGCCAGACTGGTGACGTTGGTGTTGTCCAGCGTGTTGGGCGCGGCGTTGATCAGGGCCGGGTCCGTGATGACGGCCAGCGGCGCGTTGACGAGGTCGAAGATGGTGCCCAGGTTGACCGCAAAGGCTTCCTTGCGCTGGCCCACGAAGAGCTTGGCCGGCTGGCTGCAGCCGGGGATGTTGACGCTGAAGATGTGGCGGCCGGCGTAGTCGGCGTAGTTGGGAATGGTCTTGGTGCCGATGTTGTCGACCGGCTTGATGAAGGTGGCGCCGCCACCGCTGGCGTTGGTCACCGGCTGGGCCTGGCCGCTGCGGCGGTCACCGCGCATCAGCGTCAGCGTGAAGGTTTCCTGCACGTTGAGCGTGCCGTCGCCGGGGTTGACCACCGGGCCGGCCTGCACCAGCGGAATCGCGACGTTCTTGTTGCCGATCGGCAGCGTGATGCCTTGACCGGCAGCCGCCAGCGTGTTGTTGAAGCGGAACTGGAAGCTCAGGTCTTCCTTCGCGTCGCCGTTGTTGTCGACGTGAATCTCATACAGCGCGTTGCGGTCCATCATGAAGTAGTTGGGGCCGCCGTACGGGGCCTGCAGCGGCTGGTAGTTGGCGATCAGCGTGACGTAGCCGTCACGGCCGCTCTCGTAGCTGCGGAACATGTAGAAATCGGTGCCGTCTACCTTGGGGCTGGTGGTGATGAACGGGGCTTCGCGGTGGCTGGAAGCGCCGGCCGGTGCTGACAGGGCCAGCAGCGCCGCGGCAGCCAGCGGGGCCAAGAGCAGCATGGAAGGCAGCAGGGACGGCTGCATGGCTTGCTGCACAGGCTGCAGCTTGCGGCTGAAGGATCGGTTCATGGGCATCTCCGGGGAAGGCGTTGTGAATGGGGGTGTGGCCCCAACGCTTACGCTGCAGCAGCGGCAGCGGATGAAGCCGTGGCTTTGCCGAGCCGGCGTGCGGGTCTTGCATCCGGCCAGGACTGAGCCGCGTGGCGCGCGCGGGCGGCTCAGGTCATGGGCCAAGGTCATGGGCCAAGGTCATGGGCCAAGGGCATGGGCCGAGGGCATGGGCCGAGGGCATGGGCCGAGG
>JAJAZC010000106.1 GCA_026785885.1 Rubrivivax sp. | reverse complement strand
GGCAGCATGAGCCGCTACTCGCGCATGCTGCTGCACTTCACGCATGCGCTGGGGCACGCTGACGCGCGGGTCGAAAGCTTTGTCTTCGGCACCCGCCTGACGCGCACCACGCACGCGCTGCGCCACCAGGACCCGGACGTGGCGGTGGCCCGCGTCGTGCGGGACGTGCAGGACTGGTCCGGCGGCACGCGCATAACGCAGTGCCTGCACGACTTCAACCGCCACTGGGCGCGGCGCGTGCTCAGCGGCGGCGCCACCGTGCTGTTGATCAGCGACGGGCTGGAGCACGGCACCCCCGACGATCCGCAGTGCGAGCAACTGCGGCTGGAAATGCAGCGCCTGCACAAGAGCTGCCGCAAGCTGGTGTGGCTCAATCCGCTGCTGCGTTTTGAGCAGTTTCAGCCGCGGGCCGCCGGCATTCGCGCCATGCTGCCGCAGGTGGATGCCTTTCTGCCCGCGCACAATTTGCAAAGCCTGCACGGGCTGGCCCAGGTGCTGGCCGGTGTGGGCCAGCGCCGCTCAAGTCCGCTACCGCGCGGCCGATAGTCATCAGCAACGCCCGGTGCAGCGTTTGACCTTGTGTAGAACACTGCACAGCCACCAGGATGCCGCCGATGCCCCGCCGACCACCCACCCCCGACGCATCAGCCGCCGATGCCGAAGCTGACAGCGACAGCGACAGCGACAGCGACACCGGCACCTCGCCGACCGCCAGCGGCGCCAGCAGTACCGGCACTGCCAGCAGCGCCCGCACCAGCACCAGCACCAGCACCAGCACAACCCCGCGCACCGAACGCCGGGCACAGCGCGGCACCGCCGGCGGCCTGCGCTGGGCGCAGAACCTGCTGGGCCGCCCGCTGGTGCTGGAGCGCCGGGGCGGCCAGCTGCATCTGGCGCTGGCCGAGCGCCGCCGCCCGCCGCAGGTCATCCAGGCCCAGGCCATCGAGCGGCTGTGTGCCGAGCTGCGCGCGCGCTTGCTGGCGCAGCACCCCAAGCACACACCGGCGGTGATGCGCCACCTGGTTTTCGTGCACGACGTGCTGGCCCGCCGCGGCTGGCCGGGGCTGCAGTCGGTGGACAGCCGCGTGCTGGCCAAAGCCCGGCTGCAAGCGCAAATGCTGGCCAGCAGCGAGCCTTCCCGCCGGCTGCTCAAGCTGATCGACCGCCTGCAGACGCTGCAGGCCGCGGCCGTGGTGCGCGAAGACCGCAGGGCCGCCAACCGCGCACAGAACATCGATGTCGAGATCACCGAGATCCACGAGCTGTCGGCCGAAGAGTTCGAAGCGCTGGAGCGCGGCTGGCTCGACACCGTGGCCGCGGTGCTGGAGCCAATGCAGGCGGGTTGACTGAGCCAGCGTCAGCTCGCCAGGCGGCTGGCGCAAGCCTGGCGCATTTGCACGCGTGCAATCGGGGATATCAAGCCGGCAGGCTTGGCGCCACCGGCAGCCGGCCCTGCAACGCCTGCCACACCACCTCAGACGTTAGCGGCATCTGCAACCGCTCGGCCTGGCGCTTGAGGCCCCGGTGCGCCAGCGCGTCGACCACCGCGTTGACCACCGCCGGCGTGGCGCCGATGGTGCCGAGCTCGCCCACGCCTTTGGCACCCAGCGTGTTGGTCAGGCACGGCACGCTTTCGTCGAACTGCGTCTTGAAGCCCTTGAAGCCGTCCGCCCGCGGCAGCGCGTAGTCCATGAAGCTGGCCGACAGCAGCTGCGCGCTGTCGGGGTCGTACACGATCTGCTCGCACAGCGCCTGGCCGATGCCCTGCACCGCGCCGCCTTCGACCTGCCCGCGCACGATGATCGGGCTGACCACGCGTCCGATGTCATTCACGCTGGCGTAGGCCACCACCTGCACCGCACCCGTGGCGGGGTCAATTTCAACCTCGGCAATGTGGCAGCCGTTGGGCCAGCTCGGTGCGCCGGCCTTGGCCGCAGCACTTACCACCCACCGCGCGCCGGGCTGCTGTCGCGCCAGATCGGCCAAGTCAATGCCCAGGTCCGTGCCGGCCACCGTGAAGCGCCCGGCCGCGTACTCGATATCGGCCGCCGCGGCTTCCAGTGCCACGCCGGCCAGTCGCCGGCCCTCGTCGACCGTGCGCTCGCTGGCCACGCGCACGGCGGCGCCGCCGGTGAAGAGCGATCGGCTGCCGGCGCTGCCGAAGCCATTGGCGCGGTCGGTGTCGCCCTGCAGCACGCGGATGCGCGCCAGCGGCACGCCGAACACGTCGTGCGCCAGCTGCACGTAGCTGGTGGCGATGCCCTGGCCCATGGCCATCGTGGCGCTGGTGAGCTCGATGAAGCCATCGGCCGTGACGGCCACCTGCACGGTCTCTTCCAGCGCGTTGCCGCCGGTCCACTCCAGGAAGGTGGCAATGCCGCGGCCGCGCAACAAACCGCGCTGCTCAGTTGCAGCACGGCGCGCATCGAAGCCAGCCCAATCGGCCAGTTGCAGCCCTTGATCGAGGATGCGCTCGAACTGCCCGCTGTCGTACACCTGCGCCATCGCGTTGGTGTAGGGCATCTGCTCGGGCCGGATCATGTTGCGGCGGCGCAGCTCAGCGCCGTCGATCCCGATGGCGCGCGCCGCGGCGTCCATCAACCGCTCGATGATGTAGATCGCTTCCGGCCGCCCGGCGCCGCGGTAAGCACCGGTGGGTGCTGTGTGCGTGAGCACCGCGGTGAGCTTGAAATCGATGCACGGGATGTCGTAGATGCCGGTGCTGACCCACGGGCCGATCAACAGCGGAATCGCCAGCGACGTGGCGCTCGGGTAGGCGCCCACGCCGGCCAGCGTGCGCACGCGTAAAGCGAGCACGCGGCCCTGCGTATCCAGCGCCAGCTCGGCGTGGCTGACCTGGCCGCGGCCGTGCACGGCGGCCAAGAAGTCCTCCACCCGCTCGGCCTGCCAGGCCACCGGCCGCTGCAGCTGCAGCGCCGCGAAGCCGAGCACGATGTCCTCGGGATACACGCCGGTTTTCATGCCGAAGCCGCCGCCGACATCGCCCACCAGCACGCGCACGGTCTGCTGTGTGAGGCCGGGTATTACTTCGGCCAGCGCGTTGCGAACACCGCTGGGCATCTGGCTGCTCATGCGCAGCGTCAGGCGGCCCGCTTCCACATAAGCCAGCACGCTGCGCGGCTCCAGCGTCACCGGCGCCAGGCGCTGGTTGACGAGATCCAGCGTGATGTGATGCGCGGCACTGGTGAAAGCCGACTCGGCCCGCGCGGTGTGGCCGTGGCGCGCCTCGGCCGCGATGTTGTCGGGCGCGCCGGCCCAGACGCGCGGCGCGTCGGGCGCAAGAGCGGCCAGCGTATCGGCCACGGCCGGCAGGTCGTCGTAGTCGACAACGATGGCATCGGCCGCGGCCTGCGCTGCTGCGCGTGTCTGGGCCACCACGGCCACCACCGCTTCGCCGACGTAGCGCACGGTGTCCACTGCCAGTGCGCGCTTGGGTGCCAGCAATGGGGCCGTGCCGTCGGGCCGCCTGAAGCCAACGTTGACGGGGATAGCCTTGACGCCGGCGGCTTCAAGATCGGCTCCGGTGATGATGGCCAGCACACCGGGCATTGCGGCTGCGGTCCGGCTGTCGATGGCCAACAGCCGCGCATGGGCCCGGCCCGAGCGCACGAAGACCAGGTATGTCTGGCCCGGCAACTGCACGTCGCCGGTGAAGCGGCCTTCGCCGCGCACCAACGCCGGGTCTTCGATGCGGCGCACGGCAGCACCGCTGCCGAAGCGCGCAGGGACAGCGTCGCTGTTCGGCACCATGGCGGCGTGGCTGCCTGACGCAGGTGCGGCGTCTCTGCTGGGCGCCAGGGCGGCGTCCCCGCGGGTCGCGGTGCCGCCGTTACCGCCGTTGCCGCCGTTACCGCCGTTACCGCCGTTGCGGTTACCCGTCATGCCGGCCCGGCCGCTCATCGCACACCGCCGGCCATCGCGCCCGCCGCCTGCCGCACGGCGGCGACGATGTTGACGTAGCCGGTGCAGCGGCACAGGTTGCCTTCCAGCGCGGCTTCGATCTGCGCGTCGCTGGGCTGTTGCACCTGCTGCAGCAAACAGGTGGCACTCATCATCATGCCGGGCGTGCAGAAGCCGCATTGCAGGCCGTGGCAGGCAATGAAAGCCTCCTGCACCGGGTGCAGCGCGCCGGCGACGTTGCTGCGTGCCCCGCCCAAGCCGGGCAGCCCTTCGACCGTGGTGACACGCCGGCCCTGCGCCTGCAGCGCCAGCATGCTGCAGGCCTTGACGGACTGGCCGTCCAGCAGCACGGTGCACGCGCCGCACTGCGCGGTGTCGCAGCCCTGGTGGGTGCCGGTCATGCGCAGCGGGCCGCGCAGCAGATCGACCAGCAGCACAGCGGCTTCGGTGTTCAGCTGCACGGGCTGGCCATTGAGTTCGAATGCAAGTCGGTGCATGTTGTCGATCCTCGGGTCGTCAAAGGGCGCAGCTGCGAAAGCCGCAGAACGCCCGGTTGCTGTCGCTGGCGGTAAAGCGCCGCGCCTTCAAATGGTGCCAGCGCAGCCGGGTGGCAAACGATGCGCCGCACAGCACGCCTGTGGTGGCGGCGCTTGGGCCGAGCGCGCTAGAGTTGCCAAGCGTGCCAGACCGCGGCGGCAGCGCGTCGATGGTGCCCGGCGGCGCCGACAGCGTATCCCAGGTGCCCGGCGGTATTGGCCAGGACGCACCGGGCCGGGCGCGGGCGCTGCCGGCCACCCAATCCAGCACGTCGCCCCAGACGAAGCCGCGGCTGGCTGCGGTGCAGGCGGCCAGCTCCCACTCCGGCTCGGTGGGCAGGCGGCGGCCGGCCCGACTGCACCGCGCCTGCGCCTCATAGCGGCTGACGTGCATCGCCGGCTGGCCCGCGGCCGCCTGCTTGAGGCCGCCGCCGCGAATCACCGCCACCGCGCCGTGCAACTGCTCCACCGCTGCCGGCGCGCGGCGGCCTTGCGCCTGCATCCAGGCCCAGCCTCCATGTTGACTTCGAGGTGTCAACGCGTGGCGTTGCGAAAAATTACCGCACATCGCTTTTGCCTAGGTCGTCCCAGTGCCTTGGGTGGCGAATGGCCGCCATATGAACTCAACCTGACCGTTGGCTTGCCGACTGGGTGGTCAAGATGCCACTGCATGGGGCATCGATGTGCAGTGCCTGGGCAGTCCCTGGCCTCGTGCGACCCCCTGCAGGCTTACACAAACAACAACGGAGAGCTTCAACAATGGCCACAGCACCGGCCTCCGGGTCGAGCCAACTCGCAAGCCCTCCGGGCAGGACCGGCACCGACGACTGGGCATCGTTCCGAGCATGGCGCGTGGTAGTGGTCCACCACGGCGGCCAGCTTGGTCACCCGCTTGCGCAGCGCGTCGTCCTTGCTGCGCACTTGCGCGACTTCAGGCTTGGCGGGAGCTCGCGGGCCACCGCGCCGAAACTAAGCCGTTTGCAGCGCAAGCAGCACCTCCGGGTGATACCGGCTTTGCTCACTGCCCCACCAAACCGTTGCGGATGGCGTAGACCGTCAGCTCGGAGTTGTTGGCCAGCTGCAGCTTCTCCAGCACCCGCGCACGGTAGACCGACACGGTTTTAGGGCTCAGCGTCAGGTCCTGCGCGATGTCGGCCAGGCGCTTGCCCGACGCAATCATCACCAGCGTCTGCAACTCGCGGTCGCTCAACTTGCTGTGCGCCAGCTCGGTGCTCGGCGCGGTCAGGCTCTCCACCAGCATCTGCGCGATCTCGGGGGTCACGTACTTGCGCCCCTGCGCCACGGTGCGCACGGCTTGCACCAACAGCTGCGGGTCACCGCCTTTGTTGACGTAGCCGTAAGCGCCGGCCCGCAGCGCGCGGATGGCGTATTGATCTTCGGGGTACATGCTGACCACCAGCACCTTGATCAACGAGCCTTCGTCCTTCAAGGTATGCAGCGCATCGAGCCCGCTGCGGCCGGGCAGGTTGATGTCCAGCACCAGCACGTCGCAGGGCTGCACGCGGCCGCTGCCCGGTGCCGTCAGCGTGCGCAAAAGGCCGCGCAACTCGCCGTAATCGGCGGCTTCGCCGACGACCTGAATGTCCGGTGCGTCGCTGAGCGTGTCGCGGATGCCACGGCGGATCAGCGCGTGGTCGTCGCAGAGGATGACGTCGATCATCGGCTTTCCTTGGTCGTCATCAAAGCACCGACCACTCGGTGGTTTCGGCATCGTCGGCGCTGCCAGCGGCGGCGGGTTCATCGGCCACCGCTGCGCCTTGCAGCGGCACCGACAGGATCAGCGATGTGCCGGCCGCGCTGCTGCTCAAGTCGACCCAGCCGCCCACGGTGGACGCACGCTCGTGCAGGCCGCGGATGCCGAAGCTGCGCGCCTTGGCCAGATCGGCCTGGCCCAGGCCGCAGCCGTTGTCGCTCACTTCGAGCGACAGCACCCCACCGGTCAGCGACAGGTCGACCACCACGCGCGTGGCTGCCGCATGTTTGCTGATGTTGGTCAGCGCCTCTTGCGTGGTGCGGTAGGCCACCAGCGGCACGCCCGGCGGCAGCCGCTCCTGCAGCGCCGGGCCGTCCACCGGCACACCGGCGCCGACGCGCAGCTCGCACACCGTGCCGGTGCGGCGCTCGAAGCGGCTGGTCATCCACTGCAGCGCGGCCACCAGGCCCTGCTCCAGGATCGCCGGGCGCAGGTTCTGCATCAGGCGCTGGCTGGCTTCGATGGCGTGGCTCACCGTTTCCAGCGCGCTCGCAGCACGGCGTTCGATCTCGGGCTGGCTGGCGTGGCGGCGAATCCAGTCCAGCTCGAACTTCAGCGCCGTCAGCGAGCCGCCGACGTCGTCGTGGATCTCGCGTGCGATGGCATGGCGCTCGGCCTCGACGCTGGTCTGCAGGTGCTGCGCCAACTCCGACAGCCGTTTGCGGCTGGCCTTCAGCGCGCCGTCGGCAGCAATGCGCGCGCGCTGCGTCTGACGCGTGGCCATGGCGTGTTCAGCTGCCACCGCCAGGCGCGACAGGTTGTTCTTCAGCAGGTAGTCGCTGGCGCCATTGCGCATGGCCTCGACCGCGGTGTCCTCGCCGATCTGGCCCGACACCAGGATGAACGGCAGCGGGTCGCCGCCGGCCTGCTGGCGCTCACGCAGCAGCTGCAGCGCTTCCAGGCCTGAGAAACCCGGCAGGTGGTAATCGCTGATGACCAGGTCCCAGGGCTCGCGCAGCGCGGCCTGGAACTCATCGCGTGTTTCGATGCGCAACTCCTGCACTGCCAGGCCGCCGCGTTTGAGGTGGGCCAGCACCAGCGCGTGGTCCAGCTCGGAATCCTCCAGGTGCAGCAGCCGAATGGCGGTTGCAGCGACCCGTACGGTCGCCAAGGTGCCGCCTGCCCTGGGTGATTCACCTTCTACCGCCATCCGGCCAGTATGACAAAGCCGCCGCTGCAGGCTCTGGCCGTGAAGAGCGACCGGCAGACACCCGGAATTGGCGGGCGATGGCCACCATCTTTTGCTCAATGTCGGCCCACCTGCTGCCGAAAATGCTGTGCAAGACAAGCGCCCGGACCTGCGTCTCCCGTGCCCCTGCACACGCCAACGCTGAATCGACCGTAGAAGAAACCCATGCACGGAGTACGCATCCTGGCTCCCGATTTGTCCCCCCGGCCACCCGGCCCTCGCATGCCGCTGCTGGACGCGGCCGACCTGCAGGACCACCTGCTGGTGGCCAGCAACGATCTGGAGCGGCTGCAGCGCCTGCTCAGTGACGCCTGCGATGCACTAATGGTTCACTTCAGCGGCGCCAACGGCGAACTGCGCTCGCTGCTGGACGGCGACGCGCCGGCCGCGCTGGTGCCGCCCGTGCACAACGCGATGCAGCACATGGCCGGCGCGATTACGGCCATGCAGTTTCAGGACATGGCTTCGCAGCTGGTCACGCACACGACGCGCCGGCTGCGCAGCTGCGCCGACCGGCTGGCCAGCCAGACGATGGGCGACGACGAAGACGGCATGGCGCTGATCGAGCAAGCCCCGCTGCGCCCGAACCCGGTGACGCAGGACGAAATGGACACCGGCAGCGTCGAGCTGTTCTGAGCGCTGTTGAGCCCTGTGCACGTACTGCCCTTCAGCGCCCGCCCGCTTCAGGCCCCAAAGTTTTTCCGAAAGAGACCCCATGCATTCGATCCTTGCCGTTGACGACAGCGCGTCCATGCGCCAAATGGTGACCTTCACGCTGAAAAACGCGGGCTTCAACGTCGTCGAGGCGGTGGACGGCCAGGATGCTTACGAGAAGGCCAACAGCCGCGACTTCAATCTCGTGCTGACGGATCAGAACATGCCGCGCATGGACGGCATCAGCCTGACCAAGAAGCTGCGCGAGAACCCCAAATTTAAAAGCACGCCGATCCTCATCCTGACGACCGAGAGCAGTGATCAGATGAAGCAGGCCGGCCGCGCCGCCGGGGCCACCGGATGGCTGGTCAAGCCGTTCGATCCGGCCAAGCTGGTCGAGGTCATCGGCAAGGTCATCCGCTGAACTGCGGCAACGACAAATCAAGGCGAGCGGAGCACGACCATGGGTGATTTGAGCAACGACAGCGGCCAGCAGTCCGCCGGCATCGACCTTAGCCAGTTCTATCAAGTCTTCTTCGAAGAAGCCGGCGAGAACCTCGAGACGATGGAGCGCATGCTGCTCAACCTGGACATCGCACGCGCCGACGAAGAAGAGCTCAACGCCATCTTCCGTTGCGCGCATTCGGTCAAGGGCGGTGCTGCAACCTTCGGCTTCTCGGACGTCGCCGAGCTGACGCACCAGATGGAGACGCTGCTGGACAAGCTGCGCCGCCGCGAGCTGCAACCCACGGCCGCGATGGTCGACGTGCTGCTGGCCTCGGGTGATGCGCTGAAAGCGCAGCTCGGCCGCCACCAGGGCAGTGGCGTTGCACCGGTGGACACCACCGCGCTGCTGGCTTCGATGCGCGGTCTGGTCAATGGCGGCACAGCGCCGGTGGCCGCAGCGGCAGCACCGGTCATGACGGGTGCTGCAGGTGCTGTGGTGGCTGCGCCGGCTGCTGCTGCGGCCGCGCCTGCATGCCAGCGCGCGCTGGAGCTGACGGTGGGCCCGCTGGACAATCCAGCAGCGGCCGACAGCCTCGTCGAGCTGTTCAAGGAGATCACCAACCTGGGCACCATCGAGCCGCTGGACGCCGGCCGTGCAGCCGACGGCATGCGCCGTTTCAAAGTGCTGACGACATCGTCGGACAACGACCTCATCGACCTTTTCGGCTTTCACGTCGCCCGCGAGCACGTGCGCCTGGCGCCGCTGGGTGAAGGCTACGGTTTCCACGAAGGCGCACCCGGCGCGCCTGCGGCAGTGCGGCCGGCGACGGCCGACTTGGGCTACGGCTTTTTCGACGAAGCGCCCGGCATGCCGGCGGCCGACGGCGCCACGCCGGCCGATGCGCGCGGTGCACCGGCTGGCTCAGCGCCTGCATCAGCGCCTGCATCAGCGCTGGCATCAACAACCGGCGCCGCAGCGCGGCCGGAGAAAGCCGCCGCTGCTGCTGAATCCAGCACGCTGCGCGTCAGCGTCGACAAAGTCGACCAGCTCATCAACCTGGTCGGTGAGCTCGTGATCACGCAGGCCATGCTGGCGCAAAACAGCAAGGGTATCGACGCTGCGCTGCACCAGCAGATGACCAGCGGCCTGGCCGACCTGGAGCGCAACACACGCGATCTGCAGGAGGCCGTGATGGGCATCCGCATGATCCCGATGAGCCTGGTTTTCAACAGGTTCCCGCGCATGTTGCGGGATCTGGCCGGCAAGCTGGGAAAGAAGGTCGAGCTGGTGCAGGTGGGTGAGGCCACCGAGCTGGACAAGGGCCTGGTCGAGAAGATCACCGACCCGCTGACGCACCTGGTGCGCAACAGCTGCGACCACGGCATCGAGATTCCCGCCGACCGCACCGCCAAGGGCAAAACCGAGCACGGCACCATCACCCTGATCGCCAGCCACCAGGGCGGCAGCATCGTCATCGAGGTGCGCGACGACGGCAAGGGCCTGAACCGCGCCAAGCTGCTGGCCAAGGCCCGCGAGCGCGGCCTAGACGTGAGCGACGCGATGACCGACACGGAGGTCTACAGCCTGATCTTCGCGCCCGGCTTCAGCACCGCCGATGAAGTCACCGACGTGTCCGGCCGCGGCGTCGGCATGGATGTCGTCAAGAAAAACATCACCGCTTTGGGCGGCACTGTGGAGATCGATTCCGCCGAGGGCTACGGCATGACGGTGCGCGTGCGGCTGCCACTCACGTTGGCCATCATGGACGGCATGAGCGTGGGCGTGGGCGACGAGTGCTACCTGCTGCCGCTGAGCAGCGTGATCGAGTCGTTTCTGGTGCAGGCCGGCATGATCAAGACCATCGGCGGCAACGGCCGCGTTGTTCAGGTGCGCGACGAGTACATGCCGGTGATCGACCTCGAGCGCCTCTTCGGCGTACCGCGCTTCAAGGCAGACAACGCCGGCAACATCATGGTCGTGGTCGAGGCCGAAGGCGGCCGCGTGGCACTGCTGGTCGACGAGCTGCTGGGCCAGCAGCAGGTGGTGGTCAAAAACCTGGAGAGCAACTACCGCAAGGTCGACGACATTTCCGGCGCCACGATCATGGGCGACGGCCGTGTGGCGCTGATCCTGGACGTGGGTTCGCTGATACGCCGCTCCCACCATTGATCGTGAATAACCGGCACTGAACGCCACTGACCCTGACTGAGCGCCACTGAACGCCCCGCTGCGGCCACTCATCGCCAGCCAACAACCTCGACCCCAACTTGATCCACCGCACCATGCCGTCCAATCTTTCCAATGCAAACCGCACGGCGCTGGTCGTTGCGCTGATAACCGCCGGCCAGGGCGCCGTTGTCGCTGGCAGCCTGGCCGGCTGGTCGGCGGCGGCGTTGATCGGCAGCAGCCTGACATTGACAGTGCTGGGCCTGGCCGTGCTGGCCGCCGGCCTGGCTGCGCAGCGCAACGCGCTGGCCGGTTTTACGCAGCACGCCGAGCGCATTGCCGGTGGTGACCTGTCGCAGGACGTGGTTGCTGCCAGCGGCGATGCCGGTGCGCTGGCGCGATCGCTGCAGACGCTGCAGGCTGCACTGCGCCAGACGCTGGGCTCGATACGCGGCGGCGCCGACAGCGTGTCGGTCGCGGCACGCGAGATCGCCACCGGCAACGTCGATCTGAGCACGCGCACGGAGCAGACCGCGTCCAACCTGCAGCAGGCCGCCAGCTCGCTGGCGCAGTTGACCGGCACCGTGCGCCAGACCGCGGAGTCGGCGCGCACCGCCAACCAGCTGGCCAGTTCAGCCAGTGAAGTGGCCGCGCGCGGTGGCAGCGTGGTGGCCCAGGTAGTGAGCACCATGGACGCCATCAACACCAGCAGCAAGAAGATCGCCGACATCATCGGCACCATCGACGGCATTGCTTTCCAGACCAACATCCTGGCGCTCAACGCCGCGGTGGAGGCGGCACGTGCCGGTGAGCAGGGCCGCGGCTTTGCGGTGGTGGCCAGCGAGGTGCGCAGCCTGGCGCAGCGTAGCGCCGAAGCCGCGCGCGAGATCAAGAGCCTGATCGGCGCCAGCGTCGACAAGGTCGAATCCGGCTCGCGCCTGGTGCAGGACGCAGGCAACACGATGGGCGAGATCGTGGCCAGCGTGCAGCGCGTCAGCGACATCATCGGTGAGATCAGCGCCGCCGCGGCCGAGCAAAGCAGCGGCATAGATCTGGTCAACGGCGCCGTGATGCAGCTCGATCAGATGACACAGCAAAACGCTGCGCTGGTGGAGCAGAGTGCGGCCGCCGCGGAATCGCTGCAGGAGCAGGCCCGCCACCTCACCGGCACGGCAGCGAGCTTTCGCCTGGGCAGCGAGGGCACATCGAACCCGGCACACAGCCCGGCGCGTAGCCCGGCATACACCTCGGCTCACACCCCGACACCTGCGACGCTGGCCGCGGCACCGCGCACGCTGGCCCACAGCGTGATCCGCCAGGCCAGCCGGGCAGCGCCGGCTGCGCGCCGCAGCGTGGCCACCAAGCCTGGGGCGCGCAAAGCTGCGGCCCCGGCACCGGCGAACAAGGCAACAGCCGCAAACGCTGCCCCCACCGTTACCGCCGTCACCGCCGTCAGTGCGGTCACTGCGGTCACTGCGGTCACTCCATCAACCCCGGGAGTCCACCACAAGCCGGCAGCCGCGTTGCTGCCCGCCCCCCAGGCCGCGACCGCCGCGACCGCCGCTGCCGGCGGTGATGCGGACTGGGAGACCTTCTGAGCGCGGGCGTCACCACCCGCCCGACTGCAAGCGCTAAAGCTGCCACCCGTGCTGCCGATAGTTCATCCAGACCCCCGATCCAAGGACCGACCATGGACATGACCACCGAAGCCCACACCGCCCTCCGCCACGAAGCCGAACATGCACGGGCCGGCCCCGCCGGTTCCGCCGGCCCCGCTGCCAGCCGCATCTCGCAAGGCGGTGAGTTCCTGACCTTTCGGCTCGGCGCCGAGGAGTACGGCATCGACATCCTGCGTGTGCAGGAGATCCGCTCTTATGAGCCGCCCACGCGCATCGCCAAGGCGCCACCCTTCATCAAAGGCGTGGTCAACCTGCGCGGCGTCATCGTGCCGATCGTCGACCTGCGCCTGAAGCTGGGCTGCGACACGGCCGAATACAACACCTTCACCGTCGTCGTCGTGCTCAACGTGCGCGGCCGCGTGGTGGGCGCGGTGGTGGACTCGGTGTCCGACGTGCTGGCGCTGAGCCGGGACCACATCAAGCCGGCGCCCGAGCTGAATTCGTCGGTCGACGCCAACTTCATCACCGGCATCGGCACCATCAAAAACGGCCAGGGCGAAAGCCAGAGCGAACGCATGCTGATCCTGATGGACATCGAAGGCCTGATGGGCAGCGCCGACATGGGGCTGATGAACGACTGATCGGCACCCGCAGACGCCACCCGGTGCACGGCGCCGGGGTGAGCCAAGGGCCCGCTTCGGCGGGCCTTTTCTTTTTGGGTATGAAAGCGTGCGCCAGGTCACCCGCCATGGGCAATGGGACTCAAGCCGCGAGCCGCTCCGGCCGATGCCGAAGGGCAGCTTATGAGCCCGCCTCACCGGCTGCCAGCCCGCCCCCAATCCCCCGACTTCCGGAGCATCGACACGATCCGTTCTTTTTTCGCCGGCACCGCCGCAGCCCTCACGCTTGTGCTTTCGATGGCCTTCGCCGGCCCGGCGTTCAGCGCCGCCTCGGCCGGCAAGGC
>JAJAZC010000105.1 GCA_026785885.1 Rubrivivax sp. | reverse complement strand
TGCCGCGTCATCCGCCGCGTCTACTTCTGGCCCGGTGAGCCGCCCGCGTTACTGAGTGCGCGACCCAGCAGGTTTTCTTCAGCGCGCTGTCGGACGGTTGCTTGCCGAGCCAGATGCGCATCAGCCAGGTGAAGAAACTGGGGTTCCTTGACCGGCTCGCCCTGCGCCTTGCCGTTGATGACGACGCTGGTACCGACGCCGGGCACCCAGTCGACGAAGAAGGTGTCGCCAGCGACCAGCTTCTTTTTGGCAGAGAAGATATCGGCCATGCGCAGCGTGCCGGCAATCGACTTGCTGAATTCTTCGCGCGGTGCGTTGTCCTGCATGCCGCGTGTGAGCAAACGCCCAAGTTCATTGACATCGATGTCGCGCAGCATCACCACATGCATGCGCTTGGGGCCGGGTGCGGCCAGCACGGCTACAGGCGTGGTGGCCTTGCCGATGATGTGCAGGCCAGCGGTGTAGACCTTGATGACGAACTTGTAGCGCACGCCGGCGCCGTTGGGCTGCAGCGTGCTGCCGCACCGACACACCCAGCTTGCGCGCCGCCTGAGCCTGGCTCAATTCCCCCCAAGGTACTCATCCATTACCGCCAGCCGCAATGCCTCCTTCATGTTCAACTGCCCCGTTTCCCGTCCCATCCCGATCGTTCCTGCCGCACCGCGCAGGGGCACTTTCAACTGGGAGGCTGTGGACATTACTGTCTGGGGCTTACAGGGTCAGTGGGTCAGGGGGCGGCTGCTAGACTAAACAAGTGAATGCCACAGTTCCGCATCTGACCCCTGCATGCGAGCCCGGCCCCGCAGGTCAGGCGGCTTGGTGCTGGCGTCGCTCAGACGGCACCTGACCGCCCGCGGTCAGCAGCCCGGGGCGTCCAGCCCCGACCCGATGCCCTGAGCCTGTTGGCCGCCCTGCCGCAGCTCCCGTGTTTGAAGGTCTGAGTCGTGATCACAGAACTCGAATTTCAAAGCCTTGCAGCGCAGGGCTTCAACCGCATCCCGCTGATCGCCGAGGCTTTTGCCGATCTCGAGACGCCGCTGTCGCTGTACCTGAAGCTGGCTGGCGGTGCACGCCACAGCTTCGTGCTGGAAAGTGTGGTGGGCGGCGAACGCTTCGGCCGCTACAGCTTCATCGGCTTGCCGGCGCGTACGCTGCTGCGCACGAGCGGCTTCAGCACCGAAGTCGTCACCGACGGCCACGTCGTGGAAGCCGACAGCGGCAATCCGCTTGACTTCATCGCCGCTTATCAGCAGCGCTTCAAGGTCGCGCTGCGGCCCGGCCTGCCGCGCTTTTGCGGCGGCCTGGCGGGCTACTTCGGCTACGACGCGGTGCGCTACATCGAGCCCCGGCTGGCCGGCACGCAAAAGGCCGGCGGCATCGACACACCCGACATCCTGCTGCTGCAGTGTGAAGAGCTGGCAGTGATCGACAACCTGTCGGGCCGGCTGTACCTGATCGTCTACGCAGACCCGGCCTTGCCCGAGGCCTACTTCAAGGCCAAGCGGCGCTTGAACGGGCTGGCCGACATGCTGTGTACCAGCGTCACTGCGGCGGCCGTCAAGCGTAGCGCTTCGCACCCAGTCGAGCGGGAGTTCGACAAGGCGGCCTACATGACAGCGGTGGCCAAGAGCAAGGAGTACATCGCCGCCGGCGACATGATGCAGGTGCAGATCGGCCAGCGGCTGAAAAAGCGCTACACCGAGAGCCCACTCAGCCTGTACCGCGCGCTGCGCTCGTTGAACCCGTCGCCTTACATGTACTTCTACGACATGGGCGACTTCCAAATCGTCGGCGCCAGCCCGGAGATTCTGGTGCGCCAGGAGCACACGCCCGAAGGTGCCAAGGTCACGATCCGGCCGTTGGCCGGCACGCGCCCGCGCGGCGCCACGCCGGCGCTGGACAAAGCGCTCGAAGCCGAGCTGCGGGCCGACCCCAAAGAGCGTGCAGAACACCTGATGCTGATCGACCTGGCACGCAACGACATCGGCCGCATTGCGCAGACCGGCAGCGTCAAGGTCACCGACGCATTCGTGATCGAGCGCTACAGCCACGTCATGCACATCGTCAGCAATGTCGAGGGACTGCTCAGGCCCGGCATCAGCAACCTCGACGTGCTGCGCGCCACCTTTCCGGCCGGCACGCTGACCGGCGCACCCAAGGTGCGTGCGATGGAGCTGATCGACGAGCTGGAGCCTGTCAAACGCGGCATCTACGGCGGCGCCTGTGGCTATCTGAGTTTTGCCGGCGACATGGACCTGGCCATCGCCATCCGCACTGGCATCGTCAAGGACAACACGCTGTATGTGCAGGCAGCTGCTGGCGTGGTGGCGGATTCGGTGCCCGAGATGGAGTGGCAGGAAACCGAGCACAAGGCGCGCGCGCTGATCCGCGCGGCGGAGCTGGTGGAAGAGGGGTTTTGATCGTGCTGCTGATGATCGACAACTACGACAGCTTCACCTTCAACCTGGTGCAGTACTTCGGTGAGCTGGGCCAGCAGGTGCGGGTGTTTCGCAACGACCAGATCACCGTTGCCGGCATCGCCGAATTGGCGCCCGATTACCTGGTGTTGTCGCCGGGCCCGTGTACGCCGGCCGAGGCGGGCATCAGCATCGACGCCGTGCGCCACTTTGCGGGCCGGCTGCCTTTGCTCGGCGTGTGTTTGGGGCACCAGGCCATCGGCGCTGCGCTGGGTGGCCAGGTGGTGCGAGCGCGGGTGCAGATGCATGGCAAGGCCAGCACCATCAGCACCGACGGCACGGGTGTGTTCCGTGGCTTGCCCGAGCGCTTCAGCGTCATTCGCTACCACTCGCTGGCTATTGAGCACCAATCGCTGCCGGCCGATTTGCTGGTGACGGCAACTGCCGAGGACGGCGAGATCATGGCTGTGCGCCACCGCGGGCTGCCGCTGCAGGGCGTGCAGTTCCACCCCGAATCCATCCTCAGCGAACATGGCCATGCGATGCTGAAAAACTTTCTGGAGCCGTCGTCATGACACCCGGCATGGCACCCAACAAGAAGCCCATCGATCTGCGCAGCGACACCGTCACGCAGCCCACCGCCGCAATGCGCGCCGCCATGGCCGCAGCCGAGTTGGGCGACGATGTCTTCGGCGACGACCCCACGGTCAACGCGCTGCAGCGGCGTGTGGCGACGATGCTGGGCAAAGAAGCGGCGCTGTTCGTGCCCACCGGCACACAGAGCAACCTGTGCGGGCTGATGGCGCACTGCCAGCGGGGCGACGAGTACATCGTCGGCCAGATGGCCCACGCCTACCGCTGGGAAGGCGGCGGCGCTGCCGTGCTCGGCAGCATCCAGCCGCAGCCGCTGGCGCAGCAGGCCGACGGCACGATGCTGCTGGCCGATATTGCAGCGCACATCAAACCCGACGACGCGCACTTTGCGCGCACGCGGCTGCTGACGCTGGAAAACACCTGGGGCGGGCAAGTGCTGCCGGCCAGCTATGTGCAAGAGGCCACCGCGCTGGCGCGCAGCAAGGGCCTGGCTACCCATCTGGACGGCGCACGCTTGTTTAACGCCGCGGTGGCCAGCAGCACGCCGGTGGTCGAACTGGCGCGACCTTTCGACAGCGTGTCGGTGTGCTTCAGCAAGGGGCTGGGTGCGCCAGTGGGCTCGGCTTTGGTCGGCAGCAGCGCGCTCATCGCGCGGGCGCACCGCATCCGCAAGATGCTGGGCGGCGGCATGCGCCAGGCCGGCGTGTTGGCGGCTGCTGCGCTGCACGCACTGCAGCACCACGTCGACCGCCTGGCTGAAGACCATGCCAACGCGCGCGCGCTGGCCGAGGGCCTGCAAGGCCTGGCCGGCGTGACGGTGCAAGCGCCGCAGACCAACATCGTGTTCGTCGACCTGGCGCCTGAAAAGGCCGCCGGCGTCGTCGAGCGTCTGCATGCGGTCGGTGTGTTGTGCACGGGCCTGTACCGGCTGCGCTTCGTCACCCACCTGGACGTCAGCAGCGCGGACGTTCAGCGTGCCCTGACCATTCTGCGCAACACGCTCTAGGAGCCCTGGATGCCAATCACCAACACCGAAGCCCTGACCCGCGTCATCGGGCACCGCGAGATCTTCCACGACGAGATGCTGGCGCTGATGCGCCGCATCATGAGCGGCGAGATGAGCCCGGTGATGATGGCCGCGCTGCTGGTGGGCTTGCGCGTCAAGAAGGAGACGATCGGCGAGATCACTGCCGCGGCGCAGGTGATGCGCGAGTTTTCGACCAAGGTCGATGTGGCCGACCGCACGCACCTGGTGGACATCGTCGGCACCGGCGGTGACGGCTCGCACACCTTCAACATCAGCACCTGCAGCATGTTCGTCGCTGCGGCCTGCGGCGCGCGCGTCAGCAAACACGGCAACCGCGGCGTCAGCAGCAAGAGCGGCAGCGCCGACGTGCTGGAAGCGATGGGCGTGCCGATGGGTCTGTCGCCGCAGGCCATTGGCCGCTGCATCGCCGACACCGGCATCGGCTTCATGTTCGCGCCCAACCACCACCCGGCCATGAAAAACGTGGCCCCGGTGCGGCGCGAGCTGGGTGTGCGGACGATCTTCAACATCCTGGGTCCGCTGACCAATCCGGCTGACGCACCCAACATCCTGATGGGTGTGTTCCACCCCGATCTGGTCGGCATCCAGGTGCGTGCGCTGCAGCGGCTGGGCGCTGAGCACGCGCTGGTCGTCTACGGGCGCGACGGGTTGGACGAGGTCTCACTCGGCGCTGCGACGATGGTCGGCGAGGTGCGCGATGGCGACATCCGCGAGTACGAGATTCACCCCGAGGATTTCGGCCTCACGATGGCCAGCAGCCGCGCCTTCAAGGTTGAAACACCCGAGCAGTCACGCGTGCTGATGCAGGCGGTGCTGGACAACGAGATCGGCCCTGCGCGCGACATCGTGGTGCTCAACAGCGGCGTGGCGCTGTATGCGGCCAATGTCGTCAGCACCATCGCCGAGGGCATCGAGCGTGCGCGCGATGCGGTGGCCAGCGGCAAGGCGCTGGCCAAATTGCACCAATTCATCGCGCGCAGCAAAGAGTTGGCGTTGGGATGAATGCACATGGATGACATCCTTCGCAGGATCGTTGCCGTCAAGCACCAAGAGGTGGCTGCCGCACGCCAGCGGCGTAGCCTGGCGAGCTGGCGTGACGAAGCCGAGGTGCGACGCGACGTGCGCGGTTTCGAGGCCGCACTGCGCGCGCAGATCGTCGCCGGCCGGCCGGGCGTGATTGCCGAGGTCAAAAAGGCCAGCCCCAGCAAAGGCGTGCTGCGCGAGCGCTTCGTGCCGCAGGAGATTGCCGGCAGCTATGGCGCATCGGGCGCGGCCTGCCTGAGTGTGCTGACCGACGAGCGCTTTTTCCAGGGTGCGGCTGCCCACCTGCAGCAGGCTCGCGCGGCCTGCGCGCTGCCAGTGCTGCGCAAGGATTTCATGGTCGACGAGCTGCAGGTCATCGAAGCGCGCGCGCTCGGCGCCGACTGCATCCTGCTTATCGCCGCCTGCCTTGACGACCGACTGATGGCCGACCTGGAAGCCACGGCCATTGCCCTGGGCATGGACGTACTCGTCGAGGTCCACGACGCAGCCGAGCTGGACCGCGCGCTGCGCCTGAGAACGCCGCTAGTGGGCATCAACAACCGCAACCTGCGCAGCTTCGAGGTCAGCCTGGACACCACGCTGAACCTGCTGCCGTACGTGCCGGCCGGGCGCTTGGCGATCACCGAGTCCGGCGTGCTGGTGCGGGACGACGTGCTGCGCCTGCGCGCGGCCGGGGTTCAAGGTTTCCTGGTCGGAGAAGCCTTCATGCGCGCGCCCGATCCTGGCGTGGCGCTGGCGTCGCTGTTTGCCTGAGAGCTGCGCTTGAGTCGGCTGCAGGCGCCGGTGGCGGCGCAGATCGACGACAACCCGGCCCGCTTCGGCGACTGGCAGCCGCTGCTGCAGCGTTGGCGCCGCAGTGCCGCGGGGCAGGCCACATTGGCAGCGGTCGATGCACGGGTTGCTGCCGGCGCCCTGGTTTATCCAGCGCAGGTGCTTCGTGCGCTGACGTTGACGCCGTTGGCTGCTACGCGTGTCGTGATCCTGGGACAGGATCCCTACCACGGGCCGGATCAGGCCGAGGGGCTGGCCTTCTCCGTGCCGGCCGGGCGGCCTTTGCCTCCAAGTTTGCGCAACATCGGCAAAGAGCTGACGCGGGATCTGGGCTTGCCGCCGCCCTGCACGGGCTCTTTGGGGCGCTGGGCTGAGCAAGGGGTGCTGCTGCTCAACACGTCGCTGACCGTAGAAGACGGGCGTCCCGGCAGCCATGCCAAATTAGGTTGGCAGGCACTCACTGACGCAATAATTGAGGCGGTTTGGGCGCATCCATCAAGCAAAAGTTTCTTGCTATGGGGTGCGCACGCTCAAGCACGGGCGCCGTCGAGCGTCGGAGCCAACCCGCACCAAGTGCAGCAGTGCAATCACCCGTCGCCGCTGTCAGCCTTGCGTCCGCCGCGCCCTTTTATCGGCTGCGGCCACTTTGGAATGGCCAACCGGTTCCTTGCCGCTGCCGGGCGTGGCACGGTGGATTGGCGCCTGACGTGAAAATCGCCCGTGTTATAGTCACAGGCTCTCCGGAGGGGTGCCCGAGTGGCTAAAGGGGGCAGACTGTAAATCTGTTGGCTTACGCCTACGCTGGTTCGAATCCAGCCTCCTCCACCAAGAAGTCCCGGGTTGGTTCCGAGTGTCGCGACAGGGAGCGATCCCCGTCGGCGATGCACACGAAACAAGCGCGCAGCGGGAGTAGTTCAATGGCAGAACCTTAGCCTTCCAAGCTAATGACACGGGTTCGATTCCCGTCTCCCGCTCCACGGAGGTTCCGGTTCGATCTGTATCTCGTCGTCGTTACGGGTCTGTTGTTTCGCAGGCCCTGCCAGCCGGCAGACCCGTACCGATGCCCATGTGGCTCAGTGGCAGAGCACTCCCTTGGTAAGGGAGAGGTCGCGGGTCCGATTCCCGCCATGGGCACCACGTCTGTTTTCATCTTTTTGTTCAGGCAACTGAATCTGCTAGCCGGGAGTTTTTGAGATGGCAAAAGGTAAATTCGAGCGCACCAAGCCGCACGTCAACGTTGGCACGATTGGTCACGTTGATCATGGCAAGACCACATTGACGGCGGCGATCACGACGATCATGGC
>JAJAZC010000104.1 GCA_026785885.1 Rubrivivax sp. | reverse complement strand
GGCTTGTTTACCCCACCCTTGGCGGGCACAGGCTCATCGCCCTCGTCCTGAAAAGTTTCCATCGGCGGCGCGCCCTCGTAGCACTGATACAGCCGGCGGGAAAGATATGCCAGGCGCAAAAAACAGTACTTGTCCCGCGCCCCGTCGTCGAGCAGATTGCCGGCGCTGAGCAACTCGGCGCGCAGGTTGATGACCTCGATGGCCACCACGGCAAAACTGCCGGCATCGGTGGCCGCCAGCGATGAAGGCGAGAACTGCCGGTCGACCAACAAACCACCGGTGTCGCGCAGCGTCGACGGGCCGAGCAACGGCAACACGATGTACGGGCCGGGCCCCACGCCCCAGCGGCCCAGGGTCTGGCCGAAGTCCTCGGATTGGCGCTTGAGGCCGAACTCGGTGGCTGGGTCCAGCACCCCGCCCAGGCCGAAGACGGTGTTGGTCAAGACCCGCATGCCCATGTCCAGGCCGCTGTGGACCTTGCCTTGCAGCAGGTGGTTGGCGGCCGACCAGGCGTCCCGGATGTTGCCCAGCACATTGCCGACGCCGGTGCGCACGAGCTGTGGCACGTTGTCGCGGTAGGCCGTGGCCACCGGCTTGAGCACCGCCTCATCGACCTTTTCGTTGAAGCCGAAGACCTTGCGGTTCCAGTTTTCCCACGGGTCGCCCGGGGCAGCGGCTGCGCTGCCGGGCGTGGCGCTGGCGGAAGCTGCAGTGCCGGACGCGGCGCCGCCACCCACCGTGGCACAGCCGCTCGCCAGCGCCAGCACCAGCAACACGGCTGCAGAAGCGCTGCGGGACATCGACGGCAAAACCTTCATTTCGGGCTCCCGGAAGCCGGCTTGGACGGGGCGGACGTGCTGCCACTCGGGGTGCCGGACGTTGCGCCAGTCGTCGCGCCGTTTGTCGTGCCGTCCGCGCCACCGTCCGCGGCGCCATTTGTGCCGCCATTCGTCGCGCCGCCGTCGGCCTTGCCGGTCAGAAACTGCCCGATCAGGCTTTCCAGCACCACCGCGCTTTGCGTCTGCGCGATGGTCTGGCCGGCGGCCAGGTTCTGCTCGTCGCCGCCCGGCTCCAGGCCGATGTACTGGTCACCCAACAACCCGGCGGTGAGGATCTTGGCCGAGGTGTCCTTGGGAAAGCTGTAGCTCTTGTCGATGTCCAGCGTCACCACGCCTTGAAAAGTTTTGGGGTCCAGCGAAATGGTCTTCACGCGGCCCACCGTCACGCCCGCGGCGCGCACCGGTGCCCGTGGCTTCAGGCTGCCGATGTTGTCGAAGCGGGCCTGCACCGTGTAGGCGTCACCACCGCCGACGCTGCCCAGGTTGGCGGCCTTCAGCGCCAGGAACACGAGGCCCGCCATGCCCAGCAGCACAAAGGCGCCGACCAGGGTTTCGATGCTTCTTTTACCCATGCCTGGAATCTCCGAGCGGCGCCGTTGTCACGGCGTCGAAAACATCAGTGCAGTCAGGACGAAGTCCATGCCAAGCACCCACAACGACGAGATCACCACCGTGCGGGTGGTGGCGTACGCAACACCCTCGGGCGTGGCTTCGGTCTCGTAACCCTGGTACAGCGCCACCACGGTGCAGGTGATGCCGAACACGATGGACTTGACGACGCCGTTGCCGACATCGCGCAAGACGTCGACCCGCGTCTGCATGATCGACCAGAAATTGCCCGAGTCGACACCGATCAGCAGCACCGCCACGACATACGCACCGAAGATGCCGACGGCCGAGAACAGGATCGCCAGGATCGGCATCGAGATGATGCCGCCGATCAGGCGCGGTGCCAGCACGCGCGCTTTAGGGTCGATGGCCATCAGCTCCATCGCGGCAATCTGCTCACCGGCTTTCATCAAGCCGATCTCGGCCGTCAACGAGGTGCCGGCACGGCCCGCGAACAGCAGCCCGGTGACCACCGGCCCCAACTCGCGCACCAGCGCCAGGTTGACGATCAGACCCAGGCTTTCGGCCGCGCCGTAAGCCACCAGCGCGTAGTACATCTGCAGCGCCAGCACAAAGCCGACCGCCAGGCCCGAGGCCATGATGATGATCAGCGAGCGGTTGCCTATGGCGTAGACCTGCGCCACTACCAAGTCAAAGCGCCTTAGCGAAGCGGGCACCGCACGCAGCAGCTCGGCGAAGAAAAACGCCGCGTGGCCCCAGCCGCGAAACTGCTCCAGCGCACCGGCCCCCAGGCGCTGCACCCAGCCGGTGAAAGCGGCGATCAAAGCGCCACCTCCAGGCCGAAGTCAGCTGCCATCGGTGCGGCCGGATAGTGGAACTTGACCGGACCGTCGGGCTCGCCATGCACGAACTGACGCGTCTCGGGGTCGGTGCTGGTCATCAGCTCGGTCGGTGTGCCTTGCGCAACGACGCGCCCGCCGGTGGCCATCAGCACGACGTGGTCGCTGATGGCCATGCACTGCGGCACGTCGTGGCTGACGAGCAGGCTGGTGGCGCCGGTGGCGTCGTTGAGCGTGCGGATCAGCTTGGCCGCCACACCCATGCTGATCAAGTCGAGCCCGGCAAAGGGCTCGTCGTACATGATCAATTCGGGGTCCAGCGCGATGGCCCGCGCCAGCGCGACGCGCCGCGCCATGCCGCCCGACACCTCGCTGATGCGCAGTTGCGCCGCACCGCGCAAACCCACCGCATTGAGCTTCATCAACACCAGGTCGCGGATCATGGCTTCGGGCAGCCTGGTGTGCTCGCGTAGCGGAAACGCCACGTTGTCGAACACCGAGAGGTCCGTGAACAGCGCGCCGAACTGAAACAGCATGCCCAGCCGGCGCCGCAGCCGGTACAGCTGCTCGCGGTTGCGCGTATCGACGACCTGACCATCGACGATGACGCGGCCCTTGTTGGTTCTGTGCACACCGCCGATCAGGCGCAACAGCGTGGTCTTGCCGCAGCCCGAGCCGCCGAGGATCGCCGTGACCTTGCCGCGCGCGAAAGTCAATGAGATGTCCGACAGGATCGGCCGACTCGCGTCGTAGCCGAAGGTCACGCGGTCGATCTCGATGAAGGGCTGGGCGGTCAAAACAGTGCCGTGCCGCATGGGCTTAGAAGCCCGGGCGCGGTTTCGATATCGGGGAGGACGCGGATTCTGGCATGCAGCCCCTCAGCCCCGCACCGCTTCGCCTATCCGCCAGGGCGGTGGCGCAACCGGCTTTTTGACACCGGATCAGTTACCAGCCACCGGCCAGTTCGCTGGTACACGCTCAGCAGCGCCAGCGCCAGCGCCTGTCCGGTCTGGGCCCGCGCCAGGCGGTCGGCGGCGGCCAGGCGCTCGCGTTCGGCGTCCAGCACCACCAGGACGTCGCTGGCCCCGGCATCGAAGCGCGCCTGCGCCAGCCGCGCCGCGCGTTGCGACGCTTCGGCCGCAGCGAGTAACGCCTCGGCTTGTTGCGCACTGCGCGTGTAGCCGTCCAGCGCAGCCGCGGTTTCCGTCAGCGCCTGCAGCACCACGGCTTCGTAGTTGATGGCCGCCTGCTCGCCGCGTGCCTGCGCCACGCCGATGCGCGATTGCCGGGCGCCACCGTCGATTCCAGGCAAGCGAAGCACCCAGCCCCCCGCACGAAAGCGCTGCGCGAGGCCAGGTCAGCCAGGCGGCCATTGTTGAGGCCCAGCGATCCGGGCAGCGACAGCGCCGGCCACAAGCGCCGCCGCTCGGCCGTGCTGGTGGCACTGGCCGCGGCGAATTGCGCCTCGGCCACCGCAATGTCGGGCCGGCGCGCCAGCAGGGCCTGGGCGTCGGTG
>JAJAZC010000103.1 GCA_026785885.1 Rubrivivax sp. | reverse complement strand
GCCCGATGCAGCATCGGCCGCGCGGCCGACCGCGTGGATCGCCGGAAAGCCGGCCGTCAGCAACGTATCACCCACGGTCTGCTTGAAGCGCGCGCCGTGCTGCCGCGCTACCAAGCGCACGGCCTCGGCCAGTGCAGCCGGGCCCAGGTCCTCGGCCGGCGTGTTGACCAGGTCGCGTGTGCTGGCAATCGCGCCGGCCAGGATCAACCCGCGTTGCGCGGCTTCGCTGCCGGGCAGCGTCAGCTCGGCCGGCTCGCGGCGCGCGGGTTTGTAAAGGTCGAAGGCGTAGCCACCCAGCTCCCACGACATCGCGGCCGCGGCAGCGTCCATCGCGATGCCGGTGGCGTCGGCCGAAGCCGCTGGAGCCAGCTGAGCCAAGTGATATTGACCCGGCGGCAAGGCCTTAGGCAACAGCGCCAGGGCCCACGGGTCGGCAGCGCCGCGCACGCCGGCCCACACGGCCTGCAGCCGGCCATCGGGCGCGGGTTGCAGCGCGTGCGTGTCGGGCGCACCGGTGAAACCCAGCGTCTGCAGCCAGCGCCGCGACGGCAGGTCGAGCAGTGCAGCCGGCGCAACGGCGAAAGTGGCGCGGTCGACCGTGTGGATGGCGATGCTGTTCTTGCGGGGCTTGCCCAGGCGCACGGTCATACGAGATAGCTCATGGTTGGCGTTAGTTGCCGATCAGGCCGACAGCGCACCGACCGCCGCGGCAGCCGTTGCCCCAGTCGCAGTGCCCTCGCGCGGCACTGCCGCACCACGCTCGACATGCCAGTCCAGCAGCCGCCGCATGTTGCCCATCGAAGCCCAGTGCAGGTGCATCAGGCCCAGTACGCCGCTGCGGTGCAGTTCACCGACGACGTTGTCCGGCAGCGCGGTGGCCTTCTCGTCGTCGACCGTCAGGAAGCCGTCGACCGAATGCTGGCGCCCGTCAGGCAGCGTGGCGTCAAAGCGCATTTCGCGCAGCAGGCCCAGCTCATTGAGCCGCCGCCCCACCAGGCGCGTGCGCTGGACCTCGGCTTCCAGCGTCTCCAATTGCTTCTGCATGCCCTGCAGCAGCGGCGCCTGGCTGCCGTCTTCATTGAAGACCGGCTGGCCTTCGGTTTGGCTGATACCCGCAAACGCCATGTCGACGCAGATCGCAAACCGTTCGTCGTCGATGCGCGCGATGCAAAAGGGGTACATGCGCAGGATGGCCGGCATGTACTGCGCCCGCCAGCGGCCGTGCGTGACGTACAGGTTTTCGTTCTGCGCCAGGCCCATGACGGCAATCGGCGCGAAGGCGTCGCTGCCGTCGGGCTCTTTGCCGGCACGCACGAAGACGATCGGGAACTCGCGCGCCGCGTCGCCGAACTCGGTGGCGGCAACGAACATTGCGTTCAGCTTGTCAGCAAGGGCCCAGTCGGTAACGGGCACCTGCAGCTTGAGCTGGCGGTGCTGCGCCGTGTCCAGACCGGTCGGGTCGCGGTGCAAATTCTGATTGATCACGTGTCTTCTCCAGGGGTTTCAATGCGGGTGACCAGCACCTTGTCGACGCGCTTGCCATCGAGATCAACGACCTCGAATCGCCAGCCGTCCCACGACACCGAGTCGGCTGTGTTGGGCAAGCGGCCGAGCAGCAACATGATCATGCCGGCCAGGGTGTTGTAGCGGCCCCGGTCCTCTTCAGGCAGTTCCTTGATCTCGAGCCGGTCCTTGATCTCGGGCACCGGAATCAGCCCGTCCATCAGCCAGCCACCGTCAGGGCGAAGTACGGCCCAGGCTTCTTCGCTGGTGTCGACGAACTCGCCGGTGATGGCTTCGAGCAGATCACGCTCGGTGATCACGCCCTGCACCGCGCCATACTCGTCGACCACGAAGACGATGTCTGTGCCGGCGGCGCGAAAGTGTTCCAGCACCTCCATGCCCGACAGCGTTTCGGGCACAAACACCGGCGGCTCCAGATGGTCGGCCAGCACGGGGCGTTCACCGCGCGCCAGCGGCGGCAGCAGGCTGCCGACGCCAACAACGCCCCGCACATCGTCCAGCGAGCCGCGGCACACCGGGTAGCGCGTGTGGCCGCTGTCGGCAACGATCTTCAGCAGGTCTTCCAGCGCTTCGGTCTCGTCGAGCCACACGATCTCGGCGCGCGGAATCATCATCGAGCCGATCTGCCGGTCATCGAGGCGAAAGACGTTGCGCACCATCTGGTGCTCCTGCGCTTCGATGACACCGGCGTCGAAGCCCTCGTCCAGGCTGGCAGCGATCTCTTCTTCAGTCACTGAACGGATGTTGCCGGCGCGAATGCCCAACAGACGCAGCACGCCGTTGGTGCTGAGCGTCAACAGCGCCACCAGCGGCCGCGTAAGCCGGCTGATGATGTTCATCGGCCGCGCCACCAGCCGTGCCAGCGGCTCCGGAAACAGCTGGCCCAGGCGCTTGGGCACGAGCTCGCCGAAGATGATCGTCAGGATCGTGATGATCACCACCACCAGCGCGGTGGAGACGATGCCGGTGGTGCGCGGCGCCAGGTCGAAGCTGCCGACCAGCCAGGCCGCCAGTGGCGCAGCGAAGGCCGACTCACCGACGATGCCGTTGAGAATGCCGATCGACGTGATGCCTATCTGTACGGTCGACAAAAATTTGGTCGGGTTGTCGTGCAGGTCCATCGCGGCCTGCGCGCCTGGCTCTCCCGCTTCGACCATGACTTGCAGCCGTGCTTTACGGCTTGCGGTGAGTGCCATCTCCGACATCGCGAAGAGGCCGTTGAGAAAAATCAGCAGGACAAGCAGCGTGACGTCCATGCGCGCCGCGGGCCGGTGCCGCGGTGGCAGTGAAATGGGCCCGCAGGGTAGCAGAATCACCCGCATGAACTACCTCATCGGCGACGTGCAAGGCTGCGACGACGCACTCGGGCGGCTGCTCCAGCGCATCGCGTTTTCGCCCTCCAATGACCGGCTCGTGTTGCTGGGCGACCTGGTCAACCGCGGGCCCGCATCGCTGGCAGTGCTGCAGCGGGTGGCTGCACTCGGCAACGCCGCAACGTGCCTGCTCGGCAACCACGATTTGCACCTGCTGGCCGCGGCGCACGGCGCGCGCAGTCCGCAAAAGGGCGATACCTTGGACGATGTGCTGCAAAGCTCCGATGCAGCGCACTGGCTGCACTGGCTGCGCCACCAGCATCTGGCTTTAATGGAGTCCGGCTGGCTGTGCGTGCACGCCGGCGTCGTGCCGCAGTGGACTGCAGCGCAAACGCTGGCGCTGGCGTCTGAAGTCGAAGCCGAATTGCGCGGCCCGGCGCTGGCCGACCTCATGCAGCAGATGACCGGCAACACGCCCGATCTGTGGGACGACGCGCTGCAAGGTGCCGAGCGCACGCGTTTCACCATCAACGTGCTGACGCGTCTGCGCTTTTGCACAGCCGAGGGCCGGCTCGAATTCAAGAGCAAGGACGGCGCCGGCGCCGCACCGGCGGGCTATATGCCGTGGTTCGCCGTGCCCGGCCGCGCCACCCGAGGCCAGCCGATCGCCTTTGGCCACTGGAGCACGCTGGGCCTCATCAACGAGGCGCACCTGCTGGCCACCGACACCGGTTGCGTCTGGGGCGGCGCGCTCACCGCCGTGCGGGTCGATGGCGGCCGCCGCGAGGTTATTCAGGTGCCGTGCACCGCAGCGCAACAACCTGGCGCCTAGAACCTAGAATCGCGCCCAGCAGGAAGCGTGGCCGAGCGGTTGAAGGCACCGGTCTTGAAAACCGGCGACCCGAAAGGGTTCGTGAGTTCGAATCTCACCGCTTCCGCCAGAACGCTGTTCGATGGCGTTTATGGGCCTCCGCCAAGGACTCCATCCCGCGCGCCAAGGCCGCTGGTGTTGCACGCTGATGAGCCCCGAGTAGTGCGTGTCCTTGCCCCGCGGCAAGCAGACAGCCGATCCAGCTCACTCCTGCACGACCCGCAGCTTGATCTCACCGGCCGTCTCGGTCACGCGCGGCAAGGTTGGCGCCAAAGCGCGCGTTGAGCGTGAGCCCAGCTCGCCCTGGAACTCGACTTCGGTGACCGGCGCGACAGCACCGAGCGACGCGTAGGCCTGGGCCAGTGCGGTGTCGTCGTCCAAAAAGGGGCCCGGGCCGGTGTCCAGCGTTTCGTAGGCCGACTCCGGGCCGGCGGCATCAACCGCGCGCGGGACGGTCTTGATCGACGCCATCAGCACCGCCTCCAGCGGCGACGCGGCCGCGGGTGCTGCAGGCGCGTGGTCGAGCACGGCGGCCGTACGGTAGGCGTCGCCTTCGGCCTCTGGGTCCTGGTGTTCACGGTCGATGATGGCGACGGCCATCTTGGAGCGCAGGTTGGCCAGGCCGGCGGGTGACCAGTTGGTGACCAGGCCCTCCAGCTGCTCCAGCGCCCGCTGCAGCACATCCAGCGGCAGCTTGTGCAGGGCCTTCAAGCCCTTCTTTTGCAGCGCGTGTTCGACAAAGACGAGGTGGCGCAACGCGGCCCGGCTTTCGGGCACCTCGGCCAGCAGCGCGCCGAGCTGCTCGAGGATCAGCGCCAGCTCTTGCTGGTCCTTGTGCTGCACGGCTTGCTGGCGTGACACCTTCTTGCCGGGCTTGGCCTGGGCAGTCGCGGGCTGGGCTTCCAGCACCAGCTGCACGTTACCGGTTTCACTGCGCTTGAAAGTCAGGTCGTGTTTGAAAAACGCAGCAGCCGCCTGTCGGATCAAATCAAAAAGCTTCAGCAGTTGGCGCATGGCGGTTGGGGGCTGCAAAGTGCGCGGATCGGCCGCGGCCGTCGGCCCCAAGCTGCGCAGGCATGCCGGGGCGTGGCCGGGTATTCGGCTGCTCGGCCGCTTGGCTTGAGGCCGCGGATGTGAGCAATGGCGTCAGAGCCTGAGAGTTTCTCGGGCGGGCCCGAGCAGCGCGTTCAAAGGTGCGCGATCCAGTACTCCGACCCAGAGGTTTCGGAACATGAAAGCGCGTCTTTGATCCGATGGCGGCGTTGCAAATCCTCGAAATGCCGCAGGGCATTGCTGCGGTTTGCGCCTTGCCCTCGGGCCGAATCCATCGCTTTCATCATGTTTCGAAACCCCTGGGCCGGAGCACTAGGCGCAAAGCACAGTCATAGCTTGAGCTATGGCGAGCATTTGCAACGACGAGCGGGCGCCTTTGGGCGTGATGAGCGGGCCCGCCCGAGAAACTCCCAGGTCCTCACGCCGCACACGTGCGGTTCTTGCCGCTGCGTTTGGCTTCGTACAGGCCTTCGTCGGCGCGCTCCAGCGCAGGCTGCAAAGCCTCACCGCTGCGCCAGGCGGTGACGCCGGCCGAGAACGTGACGAAGACCTCGCGGCCCTCGTGCAAGAACAGCGCTTCGGTCAGGCTGCGCTGCAGCCGCGTCAGCGCTTCGCAGGCTTCGACTACCGTGGCCCCGGGCAGCAGCACGACGAACTCCTCGCCGCCGAAACGCGCCAGGTGGTCCACCGGCCGCAGCCGCTCGCGCACCGCGGCGGCCAGCGCTTTGAGCGCCACGTCGCCTGCAGCATGGCCCAGGCTGTCGTTGAGGCGCTTGAAGTTGTCGATGTCGATCAGGCCGACCGCCAGTGCCGAGCCGCCTTCGCGCTGGCTGCGCGCGCTCTCAGCATCGAATGCCTGCATCAGGCCGCGGCGGTTGGCGACCTGCGTCAGCATGTCGGTGGAGACCTCGTCGGACAGGCGCCGCAACTCGGATTCCAAGGCCAGTACGCGGGTCTGCAATTCGGCTGCCTGTGCGCGCTCGGCCTGCAGTTTGTTGTGCGACTGCGCCACGGCGGCCTGCACGTTGCGGGTGTCGTCCAGCAGCGCTTTGACGACGCCGGCCAGGCTCTGCAACGAGTCGGCCTTCTCGATGGCCTGCGCGTGCTGCGCGCTCTGCTGCTGGAAGCGGCCCGTGTGCTCGCCCAGCTCGCCCACCTGCGCCAGCATGCTGTGCAAGAGCTGCTTGAAGGCATCGCGGGCGGCCTGGCGCTCGCCGCGCAGGCGCTGCTGCTGGCTGCGTGTCTGGTGCAGCAGCGCGGCGGCCGATCGCAGCTGGCGCAGGCTGGGCGCGCCCTGCAGACTGTCTTGCAACAAGCGGCACTGGCCCTGGATCCAGCTGTCGTCCTCAGCAACCTCGCCCAGGCTGCCGCCAAGGTCTTGACACAGGCTGGTCAGCTGCTGCAGAACGCGGTGGCCGTTGCCCAGCAGGCGGCGTGCATCGTCGCATAGCGCGGTGATCGCGGCCACGTGTTGTGGGAGTGCACCGTCGGCCGCCACGGCTTGCGCCAGCAGGGCCAGCCGCGCTGCCAGATCAGCGGCAACGGGCTCGTCTGCGGGCAGCGCCGAGCGCACCGTTGCTTCCAGCGCCGCCACCAGCGGCGGCCAGTCGGCGTTGTCGCCCCGAACGGGCGCGGCCGACGCGATCGGCGCGGCCGGTGTGATCGGCGAAGCCAGGGAAGCCAATGAGGCCGCTGCCTGGGGTGCGATTGCAGCGGCCGGTGCGACGGCCAGCGGCGGATCGTCGGCCCCGGTGGCCGCCTTGTCCGACGCCTGGTCCGACTCCCAGGCCGTCATCAGGGCCAACAACCGCTGCTGCAGCCGGCCGGCGTCGCTGCGGCTGCTGTCCAGCACGCGCTGCAGGCTGTCTTTGCGACGCGCCACGGTCCACTGTTTGCCGCCACGCTGCAGGTTTTTGGCCAGCCGCTCGATCAACTGGGCCCAGGCCGGGCCGTCGCTGCGCGGCTGCGGCATCGCGTTGGCAGCAGCCGGCTTAAACGCCGAAACGGCCGCGCCGCCTTCATCGGCATAGGCGCGCGCGTAGTTCTCGGGGGTCGGTTCGAGTTGCGCCTGCGCCAACCGGCGCAGGGCGGCTTTGGCCACGGTGGCCGCAGTCACTGGCGTACCCGGCGTGACCGGCAACAACGGCATGTTGTCCGTGGGCGGCGCGTCCATCCTGCGTCTGACTCAGGTCCGCTTGGGCCGTGCGCCGACCACGCGTGGCGCCTCGTCGGCCCCGCCGTCGTTCTTGTAGGCGCTGGCTATCCACGGCGCCTTGCGCGGCAGCACGGTCTGCTCCAGCCAACGCTGCAGCTCATCGGGCGGCACCGGGCGGCTGAACAAAAAGCCCTGCATCACGCTGCAGCCCAGGCGGTGCAGCACCTCCATCTGACGCAGTGTTTCCACGCCTTCGGCCACCACGCGCAGGCCCAGCGAGCGGGCTAGCGCAATGATGGCCGTGACCACCGCCGAGCTCTGCGGCGTGATGCCCAGATCGCGCACGAAGCTGCGGTCGATCTTGAGCTCACTGATCGGCAGCGTAGTCAGATAGGCCAGGCTCGAGTAGCCAGTGCCGAAGTCGTCGATGGAGATCTCCACACCGATCTCGTTCAGGCGGTGCAGCGACGGGATGACGTTCTGCAACTCTTTCATGAGGTTGTCTTCGGTGATCTCGAGGTGGATCACGCGGTGCGGCACACCCGATTGAGTCACGCACTGGTGAATGTGCTCGACCAAATCGCTGCGCTCGAACAGGCGGCTTGGCAGGTTGACGGCGATCGAGTCCGAAAAGCCGAAGTTGTCTTGCCACTGCCGCGCCTGCTGCGCGGCCCGGCGCAACGCCCATTCCGACAGCGGCACGATGAGCCCGGTTTCTTCGGCCAGCGGAATGAAGTCACCCGGCGGCACCAGCTTGCCCCCGCGTTGCCAGCGCATTAGCGCCTCCGCACCTACCATGCGCGCTGCGCGCACGTCGATCTTGGGCTGGTAATGCAGCACCAGCTCGTCGCGCTCAATAGCCCAGTGCAGCGCGGTTTCCAGCTCCAGTTTTTCGCGGCCGCGGCCGGCGAGCTGCGGGCTGTAGATGGCAGCCGAGTTCTTGCCCTGCGCTTTGACGGAGTACATCGCGACGTCGGCGTTGCGCAGCAGATCGACAACGGAATTGCCGTCCCGCGGGAACAGCGCAGCACCGACGCTGGCGGTCACAAAACACTCCTGTCCGCTGACGAAGATCGGCTCGCGCAAGGTCTCGAGCACGCGCTGCGCCACGCGCTCGGCGTCGCTGTCGTCGTTGACCTCGGGCAGCAGCGCGACGAACTCGTCGCCGCCCAGCCGGCCCACCGCTTCCAGCGCGCGGTGCGAGCGCAGGCCGACGGATTCCAGCGTGCCTTCGGTGACCTGGTCGCTGTGGCGCACACACGCGCGCAGGCGGCGGCTGACTTCCACCAGCAGCTCGTCACCGGCGCCGTGGCCCAGCGTGTCGTTGTAGAACTTGAAGCGGTCCAGATCGATCAGCAGCAGCGCGCACTGGTGCTGCATGCGGCGCGCCTGCTCCAGCGCGCGCTCGGCGCGCCAGATCAGCTGGCGGCGGTTGGGCAAGCCCGTCAGCGCATCGAAGTTGGCGAGCTGGCGAATCTTGTCCTCGGCCTGCCGGCGGTCAGTCACATCCTGCACGATGCCGGAGTAACCGGCAGCCTGGCCATGTTCATTGAACTCGGGCTCGGCCTCGCAGTGCACGATTCGCTGGCGGCCGTCCAGCAGCACCAGCGACACGTCGGTGGTGACGACAGAGGTGTGGCGCAGCGCTTCGTGCAACTGGCGCAGCAGCGCGCGGCGGTCGTCCTGCGGCACCATGCGCAGCAACGCGCGCAGACCCACCGCATCGGCCGGGCCGAGGCCGAAGACACGCAGTGCCTCGGGCGACATCAACAGCCCGCCGCCGGCACGGCGCCAGTCGAAGCTGCCCATGCGAGCCAGGTCTTGCGCGCGTGCCAGCTTGCTCTTGCTGCGCTCCAGCTCGATGCGCGTGCGGGATGCGCGCAGCAGGTAGTGCAGCCGCCCGGCCAGCAGGCTCCACTGCGCAGCCTTTACGAAGAAGTCGGTGGCGCCGGCCTTGTAGGCGCGGGTGATCGACGCGTCGTCGTCCAGCCCGGTCAGCATCAACACGGGGACGTTCTCGAAACCGGGCACCCGGCGCAGGGCGCGGCAGGTGTCGAAACCATCGAGCCCGCCGGGCATGATGGCGTCTAGCACGATGATGTCGGGTGAACAGTCGTGCAGCAGCTGCAAGGCCCGCTCGCCGCTGCCGGCTTCGGTAATCTTGAAGCCGCGCTCGCGCAGCGCCAGCGCTGTCAGCAGCAAATTGACTTCGTCGTCATCGACCAGCAAGACCTGCGGCTGCGCCGGCAAACTGCCGTCGGCGAAGGAATGTGTCAGCGTCATCATCGCCTCCGCATCAGGGTTGCAGGATAGCCCGTACCGCTAGCTGCGCTGCAGCCGCTTCAGCGACCAACCGCGCGGTATCGGCGTGCAGCGCGGCGGTATCGCCCACCCGTTGCCGAGCCTCAATTTCCGCACAGGCGCGCGCCAGCGCCGAAGCGCCGACGCTGGCCGATGAAGATTTCAGCGTATGGGCCATGTCGGCGATGGTTTCGGTTTTGTTGATCTCGGCCGCGCTTTCACCGCCGCCCTCACCTGCTAGCCGCGCCAGCATGCGCGTCAGCGATTTGTCAAAAGCCGCCAGCACACGCGCCACCACGGCGTAGCGGCCGTCGGGGTCCAGGTCGTGCAAGCGGGCCAGGGCGGCGGAATCCAAAGGCGGCGCAGATGGGGTGTCATTCATCGATACAACGGCAGCAGACGACTTGGGTGCGCCGGGGGTCCGTGCAGCACACAAGCACCCGCGGCCGCACTGGCCCAGGTGCTGAAGACAAGCATACCAACGTAGCCCCGCGCAACGCGTGGATTGCAGTGCTGCCTGCGGGCTAAAAGACCGGGTTGATCAGGCGATGGTGCAAACATGATCTGTGCTCCTGCTGGCAAGCGGCGGGCGCCGGGCCGGCCTTGGCGGCCTTGGCGGCCTTGGCGGCGATGGCGGCGATGGCGCTTTCGGGGCGATGCCGCAATGTCGGCCTGAACCCATGCCAACTTGAGGCAACTGTGTCGAGGCGGTCGGGGTCCGCTGCTGGCATCGGCGCGAACGTTTGCACGAACGTCGGCGCCAACGATTGCGATTGCGATTGCGATTGCGATTGCGATTGCGATTGCGGTTGCGGTTGCGGTTGCGGTTGCGGTTGCGGTTGCGGTTGCGCCAACGTGGGTGCAAACATGGGTGCGAATATGGGTGCAGGCGTTGGTGCAGGCATCGGCGCAAGCTTTCGCTCAAACGTTCGTGCAAGCGTTCGTGCAAGCGTCCGTGCCCGCATTCTCACCAGCGTCTGCTCGGGTCCGTGCGCGGGCGCGGTCCGTACAATTCCGGGTATGCCCATTTCCCCTATCGCGCGCCCGCGCCAACGTGTGTGCGGGTCCGTGTCGGTCGTGAGGGTGGTGATGGCGCTGGCTGGGTGCGGTGCAGCGACATCCGTCATCGCTGGTCCTTCGGGCGGCACACTGGCGCAAGCCACGCTGGCCACACAGACCATGCAAGCCACACTGGCCTTGCTGGCCGGGGCCGCCCTGGTGCTGGCCGCGCTGTGCTTCATGCTGGGACGCTTGCTTGAGCGCCTGAAATTGCAGATCGCTTTGCGCACCACGCGTGAGGCGCTGCGCAGCACCGACGCGCTGCTGACGAACTGGCGTTGGCAGACCGACGCCTACCACCATCTGTTGCAGTGGAAAGCCCCGGGTTCATTGCCAACCACCCACTGCGCGCTGTTCGACAGCCAGGCCGGCCCATCCGGGCCGATGCAGCAGCCCTTGCCGATGTTGCAGCCGCACTCGCTGCTGCACCAGCGCCTGCACGCCGGACAGCCCTTCAGCGGCTTGCGCTTGCGCTTGCAGTTGCCGCTGGAAGGCCATCACGGCTGGGCTCTGCGCGGCGTGCCGCGGTTGGATGCCTTTGGCGCTTTTGCTGGCTTCAGCGGCACGGCACACCCCACCGATGACGACGATGCGCTGCAAGCCGGTGCCGCCGCCTGGCGCACGCTGCTGCAATGCCAATCGCAGCCGGTACTGATGCTGATGGCCGCCGCGCGCGCCGAATCGAGCGCCGATTCAGGCACCGATGCAAGCGCCGAAGCAGTCGCCGATTCAGGCTCCGAATCGGGCGCTGAATCGAGCCGCCGATCGCGCGCTAAATCAGACGCCAAAGCAGGGGCCGACGCCGGCCACGCCGCTCCTGCCGCTCATCCCGCCCATGCCGGCTGGCAAGTGCAGCAATTCAACGCCGCAGCTCTGGCGCTGTGGCCGCAACTCGTGGCCGGCGCTGCACTGGCTGCGGCCCAGCCCGTGCTGACACCGGCCCTGCAAGCGCGGCTGGATGCAGCACTGCCGCCGGGCGCCGGGGACCGGGACACCACCAACGCCAACACCGCCGACGAAGACGGCTGCGGCTGGCGGCTGCACACCGTCAACACCCCGGGCACTACGCCGCACGGCCCGCGCTGCGTGCTGCTGATGCACACGGCCGCCGACACCATGACGCCGCACACAGCCGCGGCCGCGGCCGATGCCGCGAAAGCCGAGCAGGCCGAGCAGGCCGAACGTGCAAATGAACGAGCGCGGGAGCAGGCGCTTGAGAGCGACAACTTCAGCTTCACGCTGTCGCACGACCTGCGCGCGCCTATCCGTGTCGTCGAGGGCTTCACGCGCATCGTGAAAGAGGACTACGGCCGCCACCTGGACCGCGTCGGCAACGACCACCTCGACCGCGTGCTGGGCGCTGCCGCGCGCATGAACCTGATGATCGACGCGCTGTTGACGCTGGCCCGGCTGTCGCAGCAGCCGCTGGCGCGCCAGCGCGTCAACCTGACGCAGCTGGCCGGTTATGTCGTCGATGAACTGCAGCGCAGCGCGCCCGAGCGCGTGGTCGAGTTCGACATCCAACCCGGGCTCACCGCACGCGGCGATCCGACGCTGTTGCGCCTGGTGCTGGAAAACCTGCTGGGCAACGCCTGGAAGTACAGCGCGCGCAGTGCGGTGGCGCAAATTTCGCTGCGCCAGCAGCAGCAACAAGAGCGCACGGTGTTCGTGGTGCGCGACAACGGCGCCGGTTTTGACATGCGCTCTGCAGAGCGCCTCTTCGGCCTCTTTCAGCGCCTGCACAGCGCCAGTGATTTCCCGGGCCACGGTGTCGGGCTCGCGTCGGTCAAGCGCATCGTGCAGCGCCATGGCGGTGACGCCTGGGCTGAGGCCGAACCAGGTCGCGGCGCGGCGTTTTCCTTCACGCTGCCGGAATAAGGCTTGGAGCCTGCACCGGCTGGTGTAGCCCGGCAGCCGTATCCGCTGTTGTAGCCCGGCTCAGGCGCTGCGCGCCAGCTCTTCGACTGCCGCCAGCAGCCGCTCGGCCTGCGCCGGCAGGCTTAGCTTTTGCTCGCCGGCCAGGCGCTGCAGGCGCTGCAAAGCATCTGCGCGCACCAGGGAATGGCGGTGCATCAACACGCCCACGGCCAGCGGCACCGGGTCGGCCATCGCAGTTGTCGGCACCACGCCCAAGCCCGTAGCGACACCCCCGGTCAGCGGCAGCGCGCCAGCCGGGCCGCCTTCGCGCAGGCGGCTGAACACGGCTTCCACTGCCGGCACGATCTGGCCGACGTCCAGCGGCTTGACCAGGTAGGCCAGCGCACCCAGCGACTGCACGGTGGTCAGCGTGGCCTCGTCGGCGAAGGCCGACAAAAACATGAACGGGATGCCGTAGGCGTCGCGCAGCGTTTCGGCGACATCGAAGCCGCTCTTGCCTTCCATGCGGATGTCCAACAGCGCCAGCTGCGGCCGGTGCTCGCGCGCCAGCAGGATCGCCTCGTCGCCGTTGTCGGCGTCGATGACCTCGTAGCCGGCCTGCGCCAGGCCGTGCGTCACGGTGGCCAGCACCAGACGGTCGTCGTCGACGACGAGGATGCGGCCCCTGCTGTGCACGGGTTGCGTTGCGCCTGCGCCTTCGCCTGCACTCCCGCCCGTGCCTGCACCCGTGCCTGCGCGGCCAGGTTGAGGGGGCTGCGCAATGCTGCTCATGCTGCTCATGCTGCTCATGGTGCTCATGGTGCTCATGGTGCGGATTGTGGCGGATCGGACTGCGCCGGCCGCTGTACCGAAGGCGCCTGCAGATCGATCTGCGCCACCACGTCGGCACCCTCCTGCTGCAGCGTCAACACCGCGCTGCGCCGCGGCAGCAACGCGCGCACGAGACCCAAGCCGGCAACACCGGCACGCACCTGTGAGATGTCGAAGCCCGCCGGCAGCACCCCGCTGCCGGCAATGCGGATGCGGATGTCGCTGCCGCGCGCGCTCAGCTCGCAGCGCTCCGCATGGTCGCTGCCATGGCCGTGTTTGATGGCGTTGGTCATCAGCTCATTGAGCACCAGCGCAATCGGAATCGACTCGGCTTCCGGCAGCAGATGCGGCACCTCACCCGCCACCTCGACCGTGATCTGGCGCCCGAAGGTGCGCTGCACCGAGCGGCCGATGGCCCCCAGCAGGCTGGCCACCGCCAGCGGCCCGCTGGCACCGACCTGCAGGCCGTAGACCTGCGCAATGGCCTGCACCTGGCCGACCGCTTCGGACAGCACCACCGCCACCTCAGGGTGGCGCACCGCCGTCTGCTGCAGCAACCCGGCCACGCCCTGCAGGTTGTTCTTGATGCGGTGATGCACCTCGCGCACCAGAACCTCACGTTGGCTGATGGCGGCCTGCAGCCGCGCTTGCTCAGCGGCGCGCTGCTCGGTCACGTCGCTGGCCACCAGCAGCAACTGTGAATAGCTGCCGGCGCTGTCACCGTCATCCAGGGGCGCCAGGCGGCAATCCCACACGCGCGCGCCGGCGCCTGCATCGGCGCCTGCATCGGCGCCTGCATCGGCGCCTGCGTCGGCGCCTTCACCGGAGCCCGCACCCGAATCACCCAGGCTGTTGGCCGCCGGCGCCTCGGCGCGCCACTCGTGCTGCGTGCGCTGCCCCCCGGCGGCCACCGTGGTCAGCCAACCCGCGAGTGCCGTGGCCAGTGCCGGCGTGCAGCAGTCGGCCAGCGCAGCACCGGTGGCACTTGCCGTGTCTGCGGGCGTGCGGCCGAAGAAGCTGCCCGCCGTCTGGTTGGCTTGCTGCACGTGCAGCGTCCTGGCGTCGAACAGCGCGATCGCCAGCGGCGCGGTCTCGATGACGCGCTGCAGCGAGGCCTGGGCCTGCGCGATGTTGACCTCGGCCTGGCGGCGGCGCTCGATGTCCAGCAGCGCGAAGGTCAGCTCGTGGCCGTCGGCGGCCTGCGGGTCGCTGGCGCCGGCATCGGTCTGCGTCAGCACCGCGTTGCCGACGACCCAGAACTCGCGCCCGTCGCGCCCGCGCATGCGGCACTCGAAGGTCTGGGCGCGCCCCGCCTGCAGCCGGCTCGGCCAGTCGATACGGCGCAGCGGGTGATCGGGCTCGGCGGTGGCGACGATGCTGATCGGCTCACCGACGAAGTCCGCCAGCTCGCCGGCAAACATGCGCCGCGCCGAGCGGTTCATCCACTCGATGCCGCGAGAAGACACGGTGACGATTCCCACCAGCACCGAGTTCAGCACCGCACGTGTGCGCTCGGCCTGCAGCGCCAGCGCTTCACGCGCGCGGCGGCGTTCGTCGATATCGACAAAAGAGCAGATCAGCCCGGCTTCGGCGTTGTCGCTGTCGACCGGGCGCACCGCCACCTGCACCCATACCAGCCGGCCGTCACGCCGGCGCAGCAGCCGCTCGGCGCCGAAGCGGCCCTGCTCGCGCAGCCCCTGCGCAATGCGCGCCTCGAAGTCGACACAGGCGCGCGTGTCCTCGTACAGCTCGGCCGCGTCGAGCGTGGCCAGTTCTGGGCTGGCCCAGCCGGTCAACGCGGCCATGGCCTGGTTGGCGCGTTCAATGCGCGCGCCGCGCTGGTAGACGATGCCGACCTCGCTCAGGCTAAACATTAGCTCACGGTCGCGCAGCAGCTGCTCCAGCTCCGACTGCTGGGTCTTCAACCGCGTGATGTCGGTCAGCACCGCCACCGCTTCCAGCTGCTCGCCCTGGGCCTGCGCGCGCCGCACCGACAGTGAATACCACTGCGCCGGGCCGCCTGCGTGCACCACGGGCAGCTCGGCCTCATACGTGCGGCCCTGCGACAAGCCCTGCATGGCTTCGCGCACGGCATCTTGCGGGCCGATGCTGCGGCCCAGAATCTCTTCGAGCGAGGCGCCCGCCGCAGCGCCGGGCTCGAAGCCGAGCATGCGTTCGAAGCGCCGGTTGCAGCGCACCAGCACTGGGCCGCGCAGGTAGGCGATGCCGGCGGTGGAGCTGTCCAGAATCGTCGTCAGCTCGCGCAGCAGCTGCTCGTTGCGGCGCTGCGCACTTTCCTGCTCAGTGACGTCCAGCGTAACGACCGACGTGGTGTGGCGCCCGCCGGCCAAAGCGCCCGGCTCCACGCGCGTCAACAGCCAGCGCGCACCCAGCTCCGGGTGGCGCACGAGGTAGCGCACCTCCGTGCGCTCACCGCGCTTGAGGGCTTGTTGCAGGCGCTCGTAATCGGCCCTGGATTCGAGTGCCACGAGCTCGCGGTGGATGCCAAGCAGCGCGCCGCCGCGGGGCTCCAGACGTCGATCGTTAGGCGCGGCGTTGGGCTGGTCATCGCGCGGCGCGTTGGTGCGATCGGCCGGAAGCGCGGTCGCGCCCGACGCCGGCCCCGGCGGTGCCAGCCAGCCGCGTGCCGGGTCATAGGTGGCCACGCCGATGCTGGCCGTGTCCATTACCACGCCCATCTCCAGCTGCGCCAGATCGCGTTCATCCTCGGCGCTGCGGTCCTGCAGCACGGCCATCACGCGCAGCTTGCCCGGTGCTGCTTCATGGCAGGCCAGGCGGGCCGACAGGCGCCGGCGGCGGCCATCGGCCAGCGGCAGAAGAACCTGGCGTTCGGCCGGCGGCAGGCCCGGCACCAGTGCAGCGGCCATGCCACCGTGCTCCCAACCCAGCAGTTGCTGCAGCTCGGGCAGCGCTTCGTCCAGCACCTCCGGTACCTGCTCGACCAGCGCTTCGAAAGCCGCGTTGCAGCGCACGATGAGCCCGCTGCTGTCGTAGACCAGCATGCCCGCGCCGCTGAGCGCAAACCACTGCGCCAACTCGTCGTCGGCATGGCGCGTTTCTTCGCGCGCCTGCTGCTCACCGGTGATCTCATGCAGCAGCACCAGCCAGCCGGGGCTGGCGGCGAGCGCTGACGGCGCTGCAGGCCCGGCAGGCGCTGCGGCGCCCAACGGCGTCTCGGTCACGGCAAACCAGCGTTCGCGGCCTTGCGCATCACGCAGCCGGCGCCGTGGTTGCGTGGCAGAGCCCGCCGTGCCGGCAGCCAGCGCACGCCGCAGCGTCTGGCGCTGCAGGCGTGTGCTTTCGCGGTCTTCGGGCGGCTGCAGCAGCAGCGAATCACTGCCGAGCAGTGCTTTGCGCGCCAGGCCCAGAAGCGCCACGAAGCTGTCGTTGACGGCCTCGATGCGGTAGCCGGCGTCCAGCAGCAGGGCCGGCAGTGCCGAGGCCCACAAAGCGCGCAGCAGTGGCTCGCTGGCCTGCACTACGAGCGGTGCGGGCGTAGTGCCGGCTGCGCTGGTCGCACTGGCTGTGCCGGCTGCGCTGCCCGCGCTGCTTGCGCTGCTTGCGCTGCCTGTACTGGTCGCACTGGTCGCACTGGTCACGTCGGCAGCTGCGGCAGCGAGCGGCGTGCCGGCGTTCATCCGTCCAGCTGCCGCGCGCCCAGCAGCGCGACGAGCACGGCACGGTTGACTTCGGCCGGGTGCATCAGCAGCTTGTCCGCGCACTCGCGGATGTCGAACACGGCTTCTTGCTCGATGGCGCGCACGAGGTCCAGGTAAGGCCCGTAGGCACCACCGCCGCTGCCGACTTCAGCGCGCAGCGTCTGCTGCACCCGCTCGGGCACCGGCACGCTGCCCAGCAGCTCAGAAAACGGTTGCTGCAGCAAGCGGTCCAGCAGCGAGAACACACCGCAGATGAACATTTCGCCGCGCATCTCTGCGTCGCCGTTACTGCGCGCCAGCTCTTCCATCAACAGGCCACGGCGCACCGCGGCGTGCATCAGCGGCTTGGCGTTGGCGCCCCTGGCCGAGCTGGCCAACAGCAGCGCCAGCCAGCGCTTCAGCCGCGCATAGCCGAGCATCATGATGGCGTGGCCGAAGGAGCTGATCTCAGCCCGCAGGCCGAAGGCCGCTGAGTTGAGATAGCGCAGCAGCCGAAAAGCCAGCGTCGGGTCGCGTTTGAGGATGGCTTCCAGCCGCGCCACCGGCAGCTCGCGCTCGACGCCGTCGATCAGCTCCATCACGACCTGGATGTCGGTGGGCACCTTGACGCGGCCGCTGGCTTTGGGCACCGGGTCGTCCAGCGGCCAGCCCAGCACGGCGATGGCACCGCGCGCAAATGCAGCGTCGACATCGGCTGTGGTGCGGGTGCCGGATTGCACCGTCGTGACCTGGCGCAGCGCGTTGGGCGGCGGCGCTGCGGTGCGGCGGTCGTCAGCGGCTTCGATGATGCTGTGGCTGAAGCAGGCCAGCACCTCGGGCGGCACCGGCTTGAGCGGCCGGCCCTTGATTAGCAGCACCGAGCCGGCCTCGCGCAGCGCCAACAGCGCTGCGCTGTGCATTGGTTCGGTAGCCATGAAGGACGGCACCTCGATCATCAGGTGCGGCGGCGGCCTGGCGTCCAGCACCGCGCGCAGCAGAGCTTCACCGGCGATGTTCAGCGATGCCGGGTGCGCACCGGCATCGCCGGTCTGCGCTGCAGGCGCGGCCTGGCGGGCCCCGGCCGCGCTGGGGTTCAGTGGCCGCAGCGTCAGCTTCAGCTCATTGGCTGCCACCGGCTGCGGCCAGACCTCCTGCAGCGCAGCCAGCAGCGCGTGGGCATCGGGCGCGGCGTCGGGCCGCTCGGGGTAGACCGTGATGCGCGTGGCGACGACTGCGCGCTGCCGGTCGATCATCGGGCTGTAGCCCAGGGCCACGTGGGCGAGTACGGGATGGTCTTGCATGCGGAGCGCCGGCGAGGGCAGCGGCTGGTGGGTTGCGGTGCGGTGCGGCGCAGTGCAGTGCAGTGCAGTGCGGGAGGGCGCTGACGGGCGCTTCGGGATGCTTAAGGATGCCTTGGCCTGGAGCCCGCTGCGCCGCGAAAAGGCCGCTGGAAAACTGCGACTACTGCGACTACTGCGACTACTGCGACTACTGCGAGATGCAGCGAAGGCTGTTGAGGGCTTTCAGCGCAGGTAGTCGAACAGCGACATTTTCTGCACCAGCGCGTAGGTTTGCAGCGCGGCATCGTAGCCGGTCTGCTTGTTTTTGAAGTCCGAGATTGCCTGCAGCATATCCAGATCTTCGGCGTCAGATCGCTCGCGTTGTGCGTCCAGTTTCGTCTGGCTCAGGCGCAGCTCGATGCCGTCGATGCGCTTGAGCGTTTCACCGGCGCGTGCGCGGGTGGCCGACAGGTTGCCTGACAGCGCGTCGACCTCGCCCAGGCCCTGGCCGACGGTCTGCGCAATCTGCGCGCCGGTGCGCCCGGCGGTAGACAGCTCGCCAACCACGCGGTCCAGCACATCGAAGACCGACAGCACGGCGCCCGCGTTGGTCGGGTCCGGCGCCTGCAAAAAAGCCGCACGGCCGTCGATGGACAGCGGCGAGGCTTCGCCCGATGCCGCCATCAACTGCCCGGCGCTGGCGTTGTAGGTCACGCCGCCGGGGTTGTCGAGCAACGGCAGGCCGTTGCCGCCCTGGCCGCCGAAGAGGTAGCGGCCGGCGCCGTCACCGCGGTTGGCCACCGCCAGCAGATCGTCGCGCAAGCCGCGGATGGCGGTGGCCACGGTCTTGCGCTCGGCGTCGGTATAGCTGCCGTTGCCGGCAGCCACGATCAACTCGCGCGCCTGCTGCAGCACCTCACCGGCGTCGCCGATTGCGGTTTCCGACAGCTGCATTGCATTGCGGCTGGCGTCCAAAGCACGCTGCTGCGCGACAGCACGCGCTTCTGTCGCCAGCGCACGCTCGGCCACTGCTGCAGCGGCCGGGTCGTCGCTGGCGCGCAGCACGCGCTTGCCACTGGTCAGCCGATCTTGCGCGTCGGTCAGCGATTGCTGGCGCCGCTGTAGGTTGGACAGCTGCGTGTCGTAGGCGTTGGCGGTCGTGATGCGCATGGTTCAGCCTTCCATCAAGGGGTCAAAGCTACAGGCCAAGCAGGGCTCATCCAGCCACATCCAGCAGCGTATCGAACAGCTGCTGCGCCACTTGCAAGATCTTGGCCGCGGCCTGGTAGCTCTGTTGGTACTGAATCAGCCGCGCAGCTTCTTCGTCCAGATTGACGCCGGCCTGGCCGCTGCGCGCGGCTTCTGTCTGGCCGGCTACCGATGCTGCGATGTCGGCCGCGGTCTGGCCGCTTTGCACGCGCACGCCGATGTCGGCCAGCGCGGAGGCCCAGGCGTCGGTGGCGGTACGGCCCAGCGTGATGCCGGCATCGCGCAGGGCCAGCAGCGCCAGCGCGTTGCCGTTGTTGGTGGCAATGGCCGCTGCCGGTGTCGGCTCGACGGTCAGTACGTCGCCGGTGCGCGGCACGCCGCTCATCTGCAGCGTGAAGCCGTTGATGTCGGCCGGCGGCGCGGGGATGGCCACGCCCGCCTGCCAGGTGGCGCTGCCGCTGGACAGCAGCGTGTTGCCGCTGTCGTACAAGCCCCAGCTGTAGTCACCGGTGTTGCTGGTGAAGGTGATGCGTGCGGTGGCGCCGGGTGTGGGCAGCGGTGCGCTGTTGACGACCAGGCTGGCCACCGCGGCGGTGCCGACGTTGGCCGCAGCACGGGTGGCCAACAGCGACGAAGCGGCCGCCAGATCCTGCGGCTCGTTGAGCAGCCGCTGCATGCCGTTGGCCGCGCGGTTGACCGGCTGCAGCAAAAAGCGGTCGCCAGGCTGCGGCGTGCCAGTGAAGTCGATGCGCATGCCGTCGACGGTGTCGCCACTGACCACCGGCGTGCTCTGCCCGTCGAACCAGCGTGTCAGCATCCAGGCGCCGGAGCCGGGCGTGGTCTCCTGCAGGTTGTATTCGCTGGCCTGCAGCGCGGCCGGGTTGGTGACGGTCAGGCTGACGCCGCCACGTGCGTTGCCGAGCGCATCGCGTGCGTTGGCCGCATGCGGCAAGGCCTGCGGCGGCCCGATGCCGAACAGCGCTGCCGAAGGCACCTGCCCCAGCGGCGGCTGCAGATTCAGGCCGTGTAACTGCTGATCGTTGACGGCGCCGCCGACAGCGGCCGCCAGCTGCCCGACCAGCGTCTGCGCGCTGACCATGTCTTCATTCTGAAAACGCAGCACGCCCCCCAGGCTGCCACCCAGCGCGGCCGCCCCAAGGCGCCGCTGCACACTGCCTTCGGTGACGCCGATGGCCGCGCGCGACGGGTCCGACTCATCCTGCAGCACCTTCAGCGTGGCAGCCTCGGTGCCCAGCACCAGGCGCTGGCCCCCGGCGATGAAGACGGCCATCGTGCCGTCCTCGGCTTCCATGCGCGTGACCTGCACATGCGTGGACAGGCGCGAGATCAAGCGGTCGCGTTGGTCCAGCAGGTCGTTGGCCGGCTGGCCCAGGCCACGCAGCTCGGCAATGCGCTGGTTGGTGCTGGCGATCGACTTGGCGATGCTGTTGACCTCACTCACCGCCACGCGCAGCTCGGCATGCACACCGGCCTGCACGAGGTCCAGCGCATCGCCGGCCTCGGCAAAACGCGCTGCCAGATCACCGGCGCGCGCCAGCACGACCTGGCGCGCCGACAGGTCGGCCGGGCGGCTGCTGAGGTCGCTCATCGCGGCCATGAATTCGCTGGTTGCAGCGCCCAGGCCCATCTCACCGGGTTTGAACACCGTCTCCAGCCGCTGCAGCTGCGCCAGCCGCGCCGAGTCCATCGCCGACAAGGCCCGCGCGCTGGCGGCCTCACGCGTGAGGAAGCCGCTGTGCGCGCGGCTGACGGTGGCCACGTCGACACCGCGGCCGAAGAAGCCCGAGCCGGTGAACTGGCCGGGCGAAGTCGAGAACTCGGCCTGTTGGCGCGAGAAGCCCGCGACGTTGGCGTTGGCGATGTTGTGGCCGGTGGTCTGCAACCCGGCGTAGTTGGCCGTCAGGGCTTTGACCCCGAGCGACATCAGCGGCGAAGCACTCATCTGATGAAGCCCCCACGCTCACTTCGTTCGCTGCTGGCCGGCTTGCAGGCCGGCCAGCGCTCGCGAGCCACTCGCCAGCGCGCAGGCGCTGGCTCGGCACGCGCCCGCCCCCCCGAGGAGGCTGAGCGCCGCGGCTCCAAGCCCGCCTGCGCGGGCTTGGACGGCAGGACGGCTGCCAGAGTCTCGCTGGCAGCTCTTGCAGCGGCCCGGCAAAGCCGGTTGAGCGAAAGGCCTTGGTCGCGGCGTCCCGCGCGAACTGGCAGTCGTGTTTTGTTCATGCCATGCGCTGCAGGCGCAACGTGGTGTTGATGACCTTGGTCAGCTTGTCGGCATACGCGGGGTCGGTGGCGTAGCCGGCTTTTTGCAGACCGATCGCGAACGCGGCGGCGCGGCTGTCGGAGTTGGCAGCGCCGGTCGCGGCTGTTGCACCGATGCCAGCCGCGCCGCTGACCGCCGCCTGGTACCGCGGGCTGTGCTTCATCAGCTGTGCGTAATCGGCAAACGATTCGGCATAGCTGCCGTAGGCGCGGAAGCTGGCCGTGACCTTCTGCGCCTTGCCGTTGATGAACTCGGTGGTCGTGATCTCGGCCGTCGGCCCCTTCCAGCGGCCGCCGGCCTTGATGCCGAAGAGGTTGAACGACGGCGTGCCGTCGGCATGGCGAATTTCCTTGCGGCCCCAGCCGGTCTCCAGCGCCGCCTGCGAGACCATGAAATTGGCCGGGATGCCGGTGGTGGCCTCGGCATCACGCGCTGCCGCTGTGTGCTGCTGCACAAAGCCCAAAGCACCGGCCTGCGGAATGCGCGTGGGCTGCGGCGTGGCGGCCAGTGGTGCCGCGGTGTTGTTGGCCGAGCCGGTGGTAGGTATCGGCCCTGGGCTCAGGCCCATCTGGCGCTCGAGCTGTTTGATGATGGCCTCGGACAAGCCGCCCGGGCGCCCGGCCAATTGCGTGGAAAGCTGCATGTCCAGCATCTCCGTCCCCATGGCGCGGCCGGAGGTGCTGCCACCGTCGTCCAGCGGCCCGGCCTGCAGCGTGGTGCTGCGCATGCTCTTCATCAGCTCGTGCATGAACAGCGTTTCGAACTGCTTGGCGGCTTCCTTCACCGCCACCTTGGGGTCGGTGGCGGCGCGCGAACGCAGTGCGTTCAGCGAGTGGCTGTCATAGGCCAGGCCGTGGTTGGCCTGCAGCGGAATCTGGGACATCAGATGACTTCGATCTCTGCGTGCAGCGCGCCGGCGCTCTTCATGGCCTGCAGGATGGCCAGCAGGTCCATCGGCGTGGCGCCGAGCGCGTTCAGCGCCTTCACGACATCGGCCAGCTTCACGCCGGCCGGCATCTGCAGCAGCCCACCGGCCTGCTGCGCCACCGTGATGTCGCTGCGCGCGCCGGCCACCGTCTGGCCTTGCGCCAGCGCGTTGGGCTGGCTGACTAGCGGCGTCGTGCTGATGGTCACCGACAGGTTGCCGTGCGCAACCGCGCAGGCACTCAGCGTGACCGCGTCGTTGAGGATCACCGAGCCTGTGCGTGCGTTGAGGACCACGCGCGCAGCCGGTTTGGCCAGCGCAATCGGCAGGTTTTCGATGTCGGCCAAAAAGGCCAGGCGCTCGGGTGCCGCCAGCGGCATCTTCACGCGCACGCTGCGGCCGTCCAGCGCGGCTGCGGTGCCGGCGCCCTTGGCTTGGTTGATCGCATTGGCCACCGCCATCGCGGTGGCGTAGTCGTTGGCGCTGATGCCGAGCTGCAGGCTGTCGCCGTCCAGTAGCGGTGTCGGCACGCTGCGCTCCACACTCGCACCGTCCGGAATGCGGCCGGCCGCCAGGTGGTTGATCTGCACCTTGCTGCCGTTGGCCGACGCACCCGCGCCGCCGACGATCAGGTTGCCTTGCGCCAGCGCGTAAATCTGGCCGTCCGAGCCTTTGAGCGGCGTGGCGATCAGCGTGCCGCCGCGCAGGCTCTTGCTGTTGCCCAGCGATGACACGTTGACGTCGATGGCCTGCCCCGGCCGCGCAAAGGCCGGCAGCTGCGCCGTTACCAGCACCGCGGCCACGTTCTTGGGCTGCATCGTCACGCCCGGCGGCAGCGTCACGCCCAGCTGCTGCAGCAGCGCGTTCAGGCTCTGCGTCGTAAAGGGCGACTGCGTGGCCTGGTCACCGGTGCCGTCCAGCCCGACCACCAGGCCGTAGCCCAGCAGCGGGTTGCTGCGCACGCCCTGCACTGCCGCAACTTCCTTGATGCGAACGGCGGCATGCGCCGGTGCCGGCCACCACAGCGCGCTGCTGGCGGCCACGAAAGCCACCGCAATGATCCAGCGCACCAGGCGCTCTGTTTTCTTGTCCATGGTCTGCGTCATATCGGCATAACGCTCAAGAAAATGCGCGACAGCCAGCCGACGGCCTGCGCCTCGGCCTGCGCGCCCCGCCCGCGCTGCTCCAGCCGCACGTTGGCGATGGCCGCGCTGAAGATGCTGTTGCCGGCTTGAATGGCACGCGGGTCGACCTGGCCACTGAAGCGCAGCACGTCGACGTTCTGGTTGACGCCGATCTGCTTCTCACCGGCGATCAGCAGGTGGCCGTTGGGCAGCACACCGCTAACCACGACCGTGATCGTGCCGCTGAAGTCGTTGCTGTTCTCGGTGGTGCCTTTGCCGGCAAAGGTGTTGCTGCTGGTGCCGTCGGCACCGGCGCGCGCAAAAGCCGCCGGCCGCACGCCGGGCAGCGCGCTGACGCTGCCCGACAGCGTGCCGCTCTTGTCGACCGAGCTGGTGCTCTTCTGCGTTGCGCTGACCTTCTCGACGATTTGCACCGTCAGCGTGTCGCCCACCAGGCGCGCGCGGTGATCTTCGAACAGCGGCCGGTAGCTGGCGCTCTGGAAGATCGAGCCGTTGTTGACGGCAGCCGGCGGCGGCAGTGCCGTCGGCACCGCCGGCCGTGTGTCGGCCACCTCGACGCGCGGGCCGATGAAGGCGCAGCCGGTCGTGAGCCCACACAACATCAGCGGTAGCAACAGTGGCAACGTCAGCCGCAATTGCCGCTGCAACAGCAGTGCCAACAGCATCACAGCTGCCCCAGCCGCTGCAGCATCTGATCCGAAGTCTGGATGGCTTTGGAGTTGAGCTCGTAAGCGCGCTGCGTCGCAATCATCGACACCAGTTCTTCGACGACGTTGACGTTGCTGCCTTCGACGAAGCCCTGTTGCAGCGCACCGAGCCCCGTGCTGTTGGGTGCGCCTGCGTTGGGTGTGCCCGAGGCCGCGGTTTCACTGAAGAGGTTGCCGCCGCGTGCATCCAGCCCGGCCGGGTTGATGAAGGAGGCCAGCTGCAATTGCCCCAGCGTCTGCGGCGCCACCTGGCCCGAGACGGTGGCGTTGACCGTGCCGTCGGCAGCCACCGTGACGCTCAGCGCATTGGCGGGCACGGTGATGCCGGGCTGCACGGCGTAGCCGGTGGAGGTAACCAGCGCGCCGTTGGCGTCGACCTGAAAAGCGCCGTCGCGTGTGTAGCCGGTGGTGCCGTCGGGCATCTGCACCTGGAAGAAGCCCTGGCCCTTGATGGCAATGTCCAGGTTACCGCCGGTCTGCTGCAAGCTGCCCTGGCTGTAGTTGCGTGTGGTGGCCGCAGCGCGCACGCCCAGGCCGACCTGCAATCCGGTGGGCAGCTGGCTTTGATCCGACGTGGCCGAGCCGGCGCTGCGCAGCGTCTGGTACATCAGGTCTTCGAACACGACACCGGTGCGCTTGAAGCCGTTGGTGCCGACGTTGGCCAGGTTGTTGGAGATGGCGTCCAGCTTGGTCTGCTGGCCTTCCATCCCGGTCTTGGCGATCCAGAGGGAACGGATCATGGTGAGATTCCTTCAGTGTGCGGGGCATCTTCCCCGGGACTGAAGGTCTGTCATGGGCGGAATAGAGGCCGGCATGCCGGTCAATTGGCGACCCGAAGAAGCGGGGGCGATGCGGCCGTTGCGTTCGTCGTTGTCGTCGATTCGCGCTGCTTCGGGTCGTGCGGTGCGCTCGCGGCGTTAGTGCGGCAAAGATGAGGCAGGGCGGGCCGGGGC
>JAJAZC010000102.1 GCA_026785885.1 Rubrivivax sp. | reverse complement strand
GTCCAGCGTGGCGTCGGTGGACAGGGCGTCCAGCTGCAGCCGCCACGGCGCGTCCAGCGCCTCGTCCTGGCGCCAGCTCTCCACCAGCAGCTGCGACAGCGCACCGCCGCCTTGCAGGCGATACAGGCGGGTCTGGTCGGAGAAGAGGGCCAGCAGCTGTGCGATGAGGTCGGTCTTCATTGCCGGGGCTGCAAGGTGCTGGGGCTGGCGACGTGGTGCTCGGGGGCTGCGGCTCGCGGGACGGCGCGGCCGGCGGCATCGGCCGCGGGCCGGGCTGCAGGGCGGTTGGCGGTGTTGGCCGTTCGCCCGCGGGCCGGGCAAGCCTGGGCCTTGCCCCAATACCCGTCGCAGATCTCGCGCCGGCATTGCTCGGCTTCGGCTCGGGGCTTGGTGCGACAGCCGGCGACCAGGCCAGCGATGGTGGCTGGATCGCTGCGCGGCAGCGCGCGCGGAGCGTTGTCCGTCGGCGGGCTGACGTGCGACATCAGCGCGGCCATCAAATCGACGTCACGGTCTACAGCCGGCGTTGCAGGCAGCGCACTGGCTATGGCGGTGGGCGACGGGGCGGCTTTGCTCACGTTCACGGGTGGCTTCGCGCTTGCAGTGCGTTGCGGCTCGGCGCGACGCGACGGTTTGTCGCTGCTTGGCTTGCTGTTCGTGTGGGCTCGTGGCCGCGGTGCGGTCTTGGGTGGCGATGACGGCGTTGCCGATGCAAATGCGGTGGTGGTTTCTGCTGCAGCTGGCGCGGTTGCGACAAGAGGGGGCGAGACGGGCGAGACGGGCAGGGGACCGGAAGGCACCGCGTCGGCAGCCGATGTGTTCGCCGCGGCAACGGGCAACTGCTCGAGCTTTGCCACGGCAGGTGCGGGTGTTTCCACAGCCGGTGCGTTGCTCGCTTCCTGTGGCATCGGCCGTGCCGATGGCGCAGCGTTCGGTGTGTCTGTCGGTGACTCGGTTTTAGGTGACGTCGCGTCTGCAGACACGATGCGCTGATCGGGCAATGCAGGCGCTGCGTCCGGCCGTAGCGCCACAAATGCAGCGAGGGCTACGGCCACGGCCGACAAGCTGAGCCACAACATGAGCTTCCCGCTCTTGGCCGGCACCGCGGCTTTCCCCTCCAGCGCCTGCAGGATGGAGACGTTCGGCAAAGACCCGGGGGCCGTGGTGCCGGCGAGGGTCGGCCGCCGCAGCCGCGGTTTGCCGGTATCTTCAGGAGGGTGTTCAGGCATGTTTACCGGCTGCTTTCGTGCACGTGGGTCTTGAAACTGCGCTCGGAACGAAGCAGCGCCCGTCACGCCGTCCATCAAAATGTCGGGCTTGCCGAGCTTGCCGAGCTTGCCGAGCTTGCCGAGCTTGCCGAGCTTGCCGAGCTTGCCGAGCTTGCCGAACGGCCCGAGGTTGCCAAGCGCCGCCGCGCGTCTGACCTTGGGCGCATTGCGCGCGACTCCGATCATGACGCAGCCACCGTGCGTTGGCGACTCTAGGCACGCGCTTTTGCCGCGGCATCACCCAATGGGGTGGGAAGAACGAATTCGACGTGTTAATTGCCGGTGTCATTGTTTACTTTTTGTTAGTGCTGGCAGGTCTGGTGTGGTGGTTGCTGCCGCGTGTGCGTGAGCGCGCTCGGGCGCGGCTCGGGGGTGCGGTGCAAGCCGGGCGCGACCGCCGGCAAACGCTGCGCGCACGTGCTCAGGCCCGGCGCGTGAAGGCGGGCCTGGCGAATGGGCCGCTCGCGCCTGAGCTCTGGCGCGAGCGCTGGGCCGCGATGTACACGCATCGCCATTCGCTCGCAGCCGCACTGGCCTTGCTGATCGCGCTGCCGGCGCTGGCCCTGCTGTTGCGGCAGTCATGGCAGGTGGATACCTACGACCACACCGCCAGCCGCGACGTCAATCCTCAAGTGGCGGCGTTGTTGCGCGGTGAACAGTTAGTGCCGCCCGCGCCGCTGCCGCCAGAGCTGTTTCTCACGCGTGAGGTGATGCAGGTGCGGCCGATGGCGGGCAGCGCCAACCGGCAATGGGAGCTGCTGGACGCAGAGTTCCGCCAGCGCCTGCTGGGTGTGTTCAAGCTGATGCGCGAGCAGCACGGTTTTGAGATGGTGCTGATCGAGGGCTACCGCAGCCCGGCGCGGCAAACGGAACTGCTCGGTTTCGGCCCCCAGGTTACGCATGCCGCGGCCGGCCAAAGCCTGCACCAGCACGGACGCGCGGCCGACAACGCGTTTTTGATCGACGGCAAGATCGTTATTTCTGAAGCGCATCCCAAGGCCGCGCGTGGGTACGCGCTGTATGGCGCCGTTGCACAATCGTTCGGCCTGACCTGGGGCGGCGGCTGGCGCAGCCTCAAAGACCTGGGACACGTCGAATTGCGGGCAGCCGCGGTGGCAAACAAACCCTGACGCGCTGCAGCGCCGGGGCATGCAGTCGTCTCATTCACCAACAGCGGAGCGTGCGCACCGTGGGCAAGCCATTCATCGTTCTCGGCGACAAAACCAGCCATGGCGGCGTCGTCATCGAAGCCGCGCCGACCAGCGACAGCGGCGGCATCCGCATCGCGCGCGTCGGCGACAAAGTCAGCTGCAGGAAGCACAGCGGCACGATCGTCATTACCACCGGCGACCCGACCTGCATCATCGAAGGCAAGCCCGCCGCGCGCCACGGCGACATGACCTCCTGCGGCGCGACGCTGATCGCCAGCCAGTTCGTCAGCACCGATTGAACAGGCTGCCCACCGCGCGACGGCAACGGCCGCTTTCCGTTCCTGCATGAGTAGTTTTTTCAAGGGCGTGGCCCTGCTGGTGGCGCTGTGCTGCCTGGTCTGGGTCGGCATGCTGTGGCATTGGCAGACGGCGCAGCACGACATGTCGGTGCGCGATGTCGTCGTCTACCTTGGCGCACTGCCGCTGACCTTGTTTGCGCTGGTGCTGCTGGGCGGTTGGGCCTGGCGCGGTGCAGCGGCCAAAGCTGAGCTGCAAACCAAACCGCCGCAGGCCCCAGCGGCTGCGGCGCACGCGCCAACCGAAGACGAAGCCGCGCGTCACGCCACGTGGCAGCTTCTTGCAGCGCACGGCAACACGGTGATGGGCACGACTCCGGCGGAGTGGTTGGAAGCCGCCGCGGCGCAGAAGCCCTTGCCGGCGATCGACCCCGAGCTGCGCGACGCCCAGGGCCTGCCGGCGATCACCGCGCGGGTGCCCGGCGTGGACCCAGCCGCCATCGACGACGAGGTGGACGCCCTGCTGCAAGCCCTGCAGCCGCAGCACCCCGAGCTACAGCTGTCGCGGGCGTTGCGACGCGCGCTGGCACTGCTGCGCGACCCACTCGGCGCCGCGGTGGCCGCACTGGCGCCGTGGGCCGCTGCCTTGCAGGTGGCGCCGCCGAAGCCGCCACCCGGCGCCGCACGTGCGGCCACCGGCCCTGCCGCGCCGGTGCTGGCGCAAAGCCGCATCGGCGTGCTGGCTGCATGGCCGGCTGCACTCAACGCGCTGGAGCTTGCGCTGGCCGAGCAGTGGCTGATGAACCAGTGCGCAGCGGCTGGCGAAGGCATCGTTGCAACGGCGCGCTGGTCGCTGGTCATGGCGCCCGGCGGTGCTGCGGCCGACACGGCCACCCCGGCCCTCAGCGGCCCGCAGTGGTGGCAGCGCGCGGATGTCTGGTTCGAGCGGCAGCGGCGCGATCAGACGCAAGCTCCGCTGCTGCTGCTGGCTACGCACAGCGACATCGACGCCGACGCGCTGGATCGGCTGCAATCGGCCGCGCCGATCTTCTCCAGCGGCCAGCCCAAAGGGACCGTGCCCGGTGAGGCGGCCGTGGCCTTGTTGCTGGCGCCGGCCGCCTGGCCGCGCGACCCGCAGGCCGACGCCGATGTGCACCTGCCGCACCTGCACCGCGCCGCGGTGGCGCTGCGCGACAAAAGCATCGACGCACCGGGCCGCCACACCCATGCGCTAACGCCGCAGTTGATGGCCCAGGCGCTGGCTGCTGCGCGGTTGACCAAAGACGACATCGGCGCGGTCGTCAACGACGCCGATCAGCACACCGCGCGCGGCGCGGAGCTGTTCGCGGCGCTGCAAGGCGAGCTGCCGCAGCTGGACCCGGTGGAGGACATGCGCATGGTCGGCTCGCTGTGCGGCGACATCGGCGCTTGTGCGACGCTGCTCACCGTGGCCCTTGCTGCGCACCAGGCCACAAAGCTCGGCAAGCCGTGCCTGGCGTTGTCGCTGCGCGATGCACACTGGCGCGCTGCCTTGGTCGCGCGGCCTGCTGCACCGCCTGCACCGCCTGCGCCTGCTGCGCCTGCTGCGCCTGCTGCGCCTGCTGCGCCAGCGTCATCATGACCCATGGGCTCGGTCTAGTACTCCGACCCAGAGGTTTCGGAACATGAAAGCGCGTCTTCGACCCGATGGCGGCGTTGCAAATCCTCGCAATGCCACAGGGCATTGCTGCGGTTTGCGCCTTGCCCTCGGGCCGAATCCATCGCTTTCATCATGTTTCGAAACTACTGGGCCGGAGCACTAGGGCCTCCAGGCCCGCTGTTTCCGCTTCACCGCTTTCGCTATCCCCGAGCACCGCCCCATGAACCGTTTCTGGACCTTCCTCTTCGACGCCCGTGTGTTGGGCGTGATCGGCTTGGCGGCGTTGGCGGCGTTCCTGTTTCTCGGCGCCGACACGATGCGCGTCGGCCTGGTGTGGGCCGCACTGGCGCTGGGCGTGGTGCTGCTGGGGATGGCGGCCGTGTGGCTGGTGCGCAAGCTGCGCGCACACCGCGCCGCCAAGGCGCTGGAAGCCGGCATCGACAACCCCGGCGCACAAGCCGCCAAGGCGGCCAAGAACAACAAGGCCGACATCGACGTGCTGCGCACGCGGCTGTCGGCCGCGGTCAAGACCATCCGTACCTCCAAGCTCGGTGAGCTGACCGGCAGCGCAGCGCTGTACGAGCTGCCTTGGTATCTGGTGATCGGCAGCCCGGCTGCGGGCAAGAGCACGGCCATCGTCAAGTCGGGCCTGAACTTTCCGTTTGCCGACAACATGGGCCAGGTGGTGCAGGGCATCGGCGGTACGCGCAACTGCGACTGGTTCTTCACTAGCCAGGGCATCCTGCTGGACACCGCGGGCCGCTACTCGGTGCACGAAGAGGACAAGCCCGAGTGGCTCGGCTTCCTTTCGCTGCTCAAACGGTACCGGCCGAAGGCGCCGATCAACGGCATCGTCATCGCCGTCAGCGCAGCAGAGCTCGCCGGCGGCCGGCCGGAGCAGGCCATTGCGCTGGCCAAGAACCTGCGCCAGCGCGTGCAGGAGCTGACCGAGAACTTGGAGGTCTTCGCGCCGGTGTATCTCGTCTTCACCAAGGCCGACCTGATCGCCGGTTTTGCCGAGTTCTTCGAGGACAACGAGCGCAACGAGCGCGACCGCGTCTGGGGCGCCACGCTGCCTTATGAAAAGCGCAGTGCCGCGCGCGATGGCCGAGCGCCCTTGTCAGCTGACAAGCGCAGCACCGAAACGCCGGGCCGGCTCGATCTGCTCGGCCTGTTCGACAAGCGCTTCGACGAGCTGTGCGACGGCTTGAAGGAAATGGCGGTGGCCCACATGGGCATGCAGCGCGGGCAGACCTTGCCGCCGAGCGTGCTGACGTTTCCGCTCGAGTTTGCGGCCTTGAAACCGGCGCTGCGGGCTTTCGTGGCGACGCTGTTCGAGGACAACGCGTTTCAGTTTCAGCCGATCTTCCGCGGCTTCTATTTCACGAGTGCGGTGCAGGAGGGCGTGTCCACGAGCCGCGCCAGCGAGCGTGTTGCGCAGCAGTTCGGCCTCAGCTCCGCGGCCGGCGAGCGCACCACGGGACTCGTGCAATCGCAGGACGGCTTTTTCCTGAAAGACCTGTTCGCGAAAGTCATCTTCGCGGACCGTGATCTGGTGCGCCAGCACGCCAGCCGGAGCAAGCTGCGCGCGCGCGGCCTGGGGCTGGGTGTCGGTGTCACGTGCCTGGCGCTGGCGCTGGGCGGCTGGACCTGGAGCTGGATCGGCAACCGCCAGCTCACCGGCAGCGTGCAGGCCGATCTGGACAAGGTCCTGAAGCTGCAAAGCGAACGCACGGACCTGGCATCGCGCCTGGAAGCGATGGAGGTGCTGCAAGACCGCATCGAGCAGCTGCAACGCTGGCGGTCCGAAGGCCCCTGGGATTTGCGGCTCGGCCTGTACCAGGGCGAGGCGCTCGCGCGCCGTTTGCGCGAGGAGTACTTCCACGGCCTGCGGCTGGTGATGCTGCAGCCGGTGGCGCAAACCATCGAGGGCTACCTTGCCGAGGTCAACCGCGACCCGTCGCGCCTGAAGCCGATGGTGCGCACGCCCGACAGCGGGGCTGCAAGAGCCGGGGCTGGGGCTGGGGTGGTGGCCAGCGCGGCTCGCGCCGGCGCCCGCTTCATCGACGCATCGCCCGAAGACTCGGCCGACGCCTACAACGCGCTCAAGACCTACCTGATGCTGGCCGACCGCGAGCGCCTGGAGGCCAGCCATTTGAACGACCAGATCACGCGCTTCTGGCGCGGCTGGCTGGACGACAACCGCGGCACGCTGCCGCGCGAGCAGTTGATGCGCAGCGCCGAGCGGCTGATCTCGTTTGCCACCACCAACCTCTCCGACCCGGCCTTCCCGGTGCTCAGCAACCAGCTCGCACTGGTGGACACGACGCGGCAGAACCTGCGCGATGTCGGCCGCGGCATGCGCGGCGTGGACCGCGTGTATGCCGACATCAAGACCCGCGCTGCCACACGTTTTCCGCCGATCACCGTAGCCGGGCTCATCACCGAAGCCGACAAGGGCGTGCTCGCCGGCAGCCACGCGGTGCCGGGCCCCTTCACGCGCGAAGCGTGGGACGGCTACATCGAAAAAGCCTTCAAAGAGGCCGCCAGCAGCGATTCACAAAACACCGACTGGGTGCTCAAGGTGGCAGCCGCCAGCGACCTGACGCTGGAAGGCAGCCCGGAGCAGATTCGCAAGCAGCTCACCCAGATCTACAAAGAGGAGTACGTGCAGGAGTGGCGCAAGTTCATCCAGGGCGTGGGCATTGCCGACTTCACGAATTTTGAGCAGGCCGTGGAGCGCATGAACCGCCTCGGCGACGCGCAGAACTCGCCGATCAAAAAACTCGTGCAGCTGCTGTTCGACCAGACCTCGTGGGACAACCCGTCGCTGCTCAACGAGCGCCTGGCCACCACGCAAAAGGGCGTGATGGCCTGGTTCAAGCAGACGATCCTGCGACAGGCGCCTTCGCGGGTGGATGTCAACGTGAATCTGCAAACCGGCCAGGCGCAAATTCCGCTTGGGCCGATCGGGCGCGAGTTCGCGCCGCTGGCGCGCATCGTGATGTCGCGCGACAGTACGCCTGCGCCGCTGGCCGACTACCTGCAGGCGCTGTCCAAGGTGCGCACGCGCTTCAACCAGATCCGCACGCAGGGCGACCCCGGGCCCGGCGCGCGCACGTTGATGGCGCAGACGCTCGAAGGCGGCGCCTCCGAGTTGAGCGAGGCCTTGCGCCTGGTGGACGAGCGCATGCTGGTGGGCTTGACGCCCAGCGCCCGTGAAGCGCTGCGGCCGCTGCTGGTGCGGCCGCTGACGCAGGCCATGAGCGCGCTGGTCCCGGCGACCGAAACCGAGCTCAACCGGCAGTGGGCGGCGCAGGTCTACGAGCCGTTTGAGCGCACGCTGGCGGCGAAGTTTCCGTTTGACGCGGGCTCACGCGTGGAGGCCACGCCGGCGGAGATCGCCAAGCTGCTCGGGGCGGGCGGCTCGGTGGCCAAGTTCGGCACCGAGGCGCTGGGTCAGCTGGTGATCAACCGCGGCAACGTCATCGAGCCGCGGACCTGGGGCGATGTGGGCATCCGGCTCAAGCCCGATTTCGCGGCCGGCTACCCGAGGTGGGTGGGCTTGACGGACATCGGCAGCAGCGTTGGCGGCGGTGGTGGCGGAGCAGCAGGCGCCGGCGGCAGCGTGAACAGCGGGCCGGCAGCTGCCAGCAACCAGACCGTGTTCGAGGTGCTGCCGCTGGGCGCGCCGGGCTTGACCGAGTACACGCTGGTGATCGACGGCCAGACGCTGCGCCACCGCAATGCCGCGGCGCAGTGGGTGCGCATGGTCTGGCCCAACCCGGCCGGCGTGTCGGGCGTGCGCTTGAGCGGCGTCACGCTGGACGGGCAGGCGGTGAGTTTCGTCAATGAGCCCGGGCAGTTCGGGCTGGACCGCCTGTTCGCCGCGGCCAAGATGGACAAGCGCAACGACGGTCATGAGATGAGCTGGACCAGCGGCACGGCGCGCGTGGCCGTGCAGTTGCGGCTGATCACCGCGCCGGGCTCACCTGCGCCGGCTAACGCCGCAGGTGCAGGTACGGCCGGTGCGGGCGCAGCCGTTGCGGCGCCGTCCACCGGGGTCGGTGCGTTGCGGGGGCTGAAGCTGCCGGCCACAGCGGTGGGCGGCGAGGCGGTGGCTGCAGCCGCAACTGCGGCTGTGCCGCTGCCCGCAGCGCGTTCAGCACCAAGCGCGGCCGCGAATGCAGCCCCCGCAGCAGCGAGGGCGCGGCCATGAGCTCGCACGATCACGGTATTGGGCGCGACCTCTGGCAAGCCCTGCTGCCCGCCTATAAAACCCCGGAGGTCGCGCGATGAGTCTCGTGCCAAGCCCGCTGCTGTACTTCGGCAAACTGCCTTCGCGCGGTGACTTCGTGCGCAGCACCCACGGGCCGGTCTTGCTGCAGGTGTTCGATCGCTGGCTGTCGGGCGGCATGGAGCTGATCGCTGCCGACGCGCGCTGGAAGACGCTGTATGACCGCGCCGAGCCAGCGCGCTTCGCCTTCCTCGGCAACCGCCAGACGCGCGGCCTGGTGGGCCAATGGATGGTGAGCCAGGACGCCTCGGGGCGGCGCTTTCCGTTCATCGTCGCGGCCACGCTCGAGTGCACCGATCCGCTGGCTTTTCTGGCCCGCGCGCCGATGGCACTGGCGCGGCCCTGGGCGCATTTGCAGCGCCACGGCGCACAAGCCCACGCGGCGGTGGACGCCACGCCGCTCCTGGTCAGCTGGGCCGACAGCACGGTGGCCGTCGAAGGCGATGCGGCGGCCTACGACACCACGTTTGACGACTTTTGTGAAATGCAGACCGTGGGCACGCTGCAGGCCATGCTCACCGACGCGGGGCATTCGGTGGACGTGCGCCAGCTGGTGCTGGGCCTGGGCCTGCTGCTGCAGCCGGTGCTGGCCAGCGGGGAGACGCACCTGGAGCTTGGGCTGCTGCTGCCGCTGCCGGCCGAGCCGCTGGTTCAACCGCTGGTGGGTGCTTTGTGGCTGGATCTGCTGGCCGGCTTCCTCGGCCGTGCGGCTTTCGAGCTGAGCATCTTCATGCAGCACAGCAGCGACGGCGCGCCGCCGACGATGGCGCTCGGCTTCGAAGGCAATTCGCCGCGCTCGCTGCATGCGTTGCTGGACCCGCAGCAGGTCGCCCAGACTTACGTCGATGCCCGCCAGGCCGAGTGGGTGGAAGAGTCGATCGGGCACGACTACGGCGTGCAGAAGCTGTCGAGCTATTTGCTGCAGCACGGCCTGTCGTTGCAGCAGGCGGGCAAGACGTTCAAAGAGACCTTTCTTGGGAGCTGATCTTGGCAACTGAAGCCGTGCGCGCAGGGTTTTTCAACGGTGCTGTGCGCCGCGGTGTCGTGCTGTTGCTGACGGGTTTGGCCACGCCGGTGGCGTATGCACAAACCCCGGCTCCAGCCCTGCCGCAGCTGCGCGCTGCAATGCCCCGCAGCGCGTCCTCGACGGTGCAAGGCGCGCCCATGGCCTCGGCCACGGTGCGGCCGGGCATGGTCGTCGTCTCCGGCACGGTGCCTGACGAGGCCACGCGCCAGACCATCCTGGCCCGCACGCGTGAGCTCTACGGCGCCGACCGCGTGGTCGATCAGCTGGGCGTGGGCAACCTCGTGGCGCCGCCGAACTGGGCGCAGCACGTGCAGCGTCTGCTGTCGCCGGAGCTGAAGCAGATCAGCCGCGGACAGGTGAGCATCCAGGGCAACGTGGTCGAGGTCAAAGGCGAGGTGCAGAACGAGGCGGTGCGCCAGCAGGTGGTGAGCAACATGCTGACGCAGCTCAACAACGCCACCTACACCGTGCGCAACGGCCTGCGCGTCGGCGCCGCGGGGCAAGACCGGCTCGATGCGGCGCTGGCCAACCGCGTGATCGAGTTCGAGCCCGGTAGCGCCGAGCTGACCACCATCGGCCAGACCACGCTCGATCAACTGGTGCCGGTGCTGCGCGAGCTGCCGGGGCGCCGCTTCGACGTCATCGGCCACACCGACGGGCAGGGCGCGCGCTCGACCAACGTGGCACTGTCGATCGCGCGCGCCGAGAGCGTGCGTGCGCACCTTGCGCGCAGGGGCCTGCCTGAGAGTTTGTTCATTACCTCGGGCGTGGGCCCAGACCGGCCGGTGGCCAACAACGACTCACCCGAAGGCCGCGCGCGCAACCGGCGCATCGAATTCCGCGCGGTGCAGCAGTAGCTGGGCCAAGGGCCGGGGGCCGGGGCCGGTGGCCGGCGGCATGGAAGGCTGGCGGGCCAACCGGCTTGTGGATTAAAGGGCCTGCAACTCGGCCGCATTGCCGGGTTTCAGACCATGCGCAAGCCCTCAGCTGACTTGCGACGAGCCCGCGTCCGGCTTCACACCCAGCAGTTCTTCCAGCTGAGCCAGCGTGCCTTGTTCCTTGAGCACGCTGCGCAGCCACTCGTGCAGCGGCATCTCGCCCCAATGCGCGGCGCGGTCGGCCAGGTAGGCCACGGGGCTGTGCGGCTCGGTGCGGCGGAAGAACTCGGCCACCATGCGCAGTTGTGCCAGGGCTTGCGCGCGCGAGTTCGGTGGCCCGGCGGCCAGGCCTTCGGCAGCGCCGGCGACAGGCGTTTGCGCAGCGCCCGGCGTCACCGTCGACACAACCACCGAGGTTTCCGCGGACACCACGCCCAGCTCGCGCGCCAGACGTTCTAGCCGGGTTACGGCGTCGCGCACCGCATCGCGCGTCGTCGCGAAGCCGGGGCCTTCTGCACCCAGGCGGTTATCGACCACCGCTTCCAGCTGCGCCAGCGCATCGGGCAGCCGGCGTGCGCCTTGCAGCAGCGCCAGCACGCGCGGCTTCGGCGTGTTGCGCTGCGCACGAACGACGGCGTCCATCGACAGTGGCATCGGCTTGCCGTCTGCGGGCGCGGCGATCCCGCCAGTGGCCGCGCCGGCGCCTGGCGAGCGCTGGCGGGCGGTCTCGATGTCGATCAGGCTGTAGGTGCGGTCTGCACCTTGCAGCACCGGCAGCGTGCCGCACAGTAAGCGCGTCTGCGTCAACAGCCAGTTGATGCTGCCCACGCGCAGCTCGTGGTCACCGTCGTCGGGCAGCGGGTGGACCGCGGCCCAGTGCTCGCGGCACAGCGCTGCGTACAGCCAGAGCCCGTCGGCCAGGCCGTCGAAGCCGCGCACGTGCGCTGCTGCTTCGGCCCACCAGGCGGCCAGGCGCAGATCCTTGGTGCGGCTGCCCAGCAACTGCTCGGCCAGGGCAGCGGCGGCGGGCCAATCGGCGCGCTTGAGTTCGGTGACCCACTCGCCCTGGTCCAGCGTCGCGTCGTCTTGGCGGCGCAGATCGGCGAGCTGGTCGAACTCGGGCGAGAACACCATGTCGGGTCCGCAAGGCCCCACGTCGCCAGAAAAGGGCTGGGTCAGCGAATGAGCGATCGAATCGAGGGCCATGGGCGCGGGTGGGGCTGTGAGTGCGGGCGCGATCGTACGCGCGCCCCTGGGCGCAGACACCACGCGGACAGCACGCGGACGGCACGCAAGCAACACGCGGGCAACACGCGGCCAGCGTGCACACGGCGTCGACGCGTGGCAGGGCCGGACAGTGAGCGTGGCCGCCGTGTTGCGCGGCGCGCCTGCTGCCTTGCCAACCCGACGATGTCGCACACCCCGAGCTTTCTTGCGTACCTGCAGCGCTACGCCGCGCGCGACCTACCCGGTGTCCCCGGGCTGCTGGCCGATGACTTGACGCTGCGCGACTGGCGCGTGCCAGTGCGCGGCAAGACGGCTGGGGTGGCCGAGACGGCGAAGAACTTCGCCGCGGCGCAGCGCTTGCAGATCGAGGTTTTGCACCTTGTCGAACAGGGCGACACGGTGGCCGGCGAGTTGCGCATCACGGTCGACGGCATGGCGGTGCTGCACGTCCCCTCGCGTCAGAATAGTTGTCGTCTTCATAGACCAACCCAGGGGGCGGCGATGAAGGACGGACTTGGCTCGATACGGACAGGCATTCAAGGGCAAGGCGGTGGCGAGGTTGCTGCCGCCGGAGAGCGCAGCGCTGGAGGTGGTGGTGCGCGAGGTTGGCATTCGGCGCGCGTCAAGGTAGTTGTCGCCTGGGTCACGCAGCTTTCTGCTGTGTAAGTTGAGCGCTGGCGGCGCTGCTGACCACCTCGTCGCGTTCGGGATTGAGAGTCACCACGCCGATGTGCGACCAGTCTCGCGTGCTGCCCGACCAGCGTGCCGGGTTGCGTTGCTTGGCCTGTGCGTACAGCTCGCGGCGAGCCTCCAGGAT
>JAJAZC010000101.1 GCA_026785885.1 Rubrivivax sp. | reverse complement strand
GGCATCTTGGTCGCGGCGCTCGATGCCAGGGCGGTGGCGCTGGTTGGCGCCCACCAGGACGGCCGCGCGCAGCGGCGCGCTGGCTTGCCCCCCGGCGGGCTTTGCGGCGCCGCGCAGCTGGCGCAGCAAAGCCAAGGCGCCCTTCACCGGGCGGCGGCTGCGCGCCAGGTCGCGCACCTCGCCAGGCCACCCGCGCCACAGGTGGGCACGCGCCCACATGGCCCGCGCGGTGGCGTGCACGGCCTGCGCCAGCGGGCCTCGCACCTGCACCGCAAAGTCCAGCCGCGGCGCATCGGACCAGCCGTGGTTCATGTCGTGGCGGTCGTCGATGATGTTGATGCCGCCGACAAAGGCCACCACCTCATCGCACACACACAGCTTCTGATGCAGCCGGCGCAGCTGCCCGGGCTGCAGCCAGGAATACCAACGGTCCAGCGGGCGAAAGACCTCCAGCCGCACGCCGCTGCCGGCAAACAGCGCTTTGACGCGCGGCATGGTGGCAATCGAGCCGAAGCCGTCGACCACCACGTGCACAGCGACGCCGCGGGCCGCTGCGCGCTTGAGCGTGTCGGCGATGGCCGTGGCCGCCGCGTCATCGTGAAAGATGTAGGTGGCCAGGAAGACTTCATGCCGGGCCGCGTCGATGGCCTCGTGCATGCGGGGGAACAACGCGTCGCCGCCTTGCAGCAAGTCGATGCGGTTGCCGCCGACGAAACGCGGCGCCGGCACCAGCGTCCACGCCTGCATGGCGGAGCGGCGCAGCGCCATCATGGTCAGGCGGGTTCCAACTCCGCGGTCAGCGGCAGGTGGTCCGACATGCGCGCCCACGCCAGGCCGCGCGGCACCAGCATCGTGCGGCAGGCCAGGCCGCGCAGATAGAAGCGGTCCAGCGCAAACACCGGTGCGATCGACGGAAACGTCGCTGGCGACAGGCGCGGCGCACCCGGCCCGCGGGCCCGTTGCGGCCCTGGCGGCCCCTGCAGCGCGTGCGGCATGCGCGCGCGATGCAGCCCGAGCGCGTGCATCGGCGCGTCCAGCCGCTCGCCCCAGTCGTTGAAGTCGCCGGCGACGACGAGCATCTCGTGCGCCGGCACATGGCGCGCGATGAAGTCAGCCAGGCGCTGCACCTGGCGCAGCCGGCTGCTGTGAACCAGGCCGAAGTGCACGACCACGGCGTGCACGGTGCTGCCGTTCCAGGCCACCGGCACGTGCAACAGGCCGCGTTGCTCGAAGCGGTGGTCGCTGACATCGTGGTGGCCCACGTCGCCCAGCGGCCAGCGCGACAGCAGCGCATTGCCGTGCTCGCCACCCCGCGTGACGGCGTTGGTGCGGTAGGCCACCTCGTAGCCTTCGGGCGCCAGGTAATCGGCCTGGCCTTGCTGCGGCCAGCCAAAGCTGGTGCGCTGAAAGCGCTGTGCCTCACGGTGGTGAAACAGCCGCACCTCCTGCAGGAACACGATGTCGGCATCCAGCGCTTCGACCGCCAGCCCCAGGTTGTGGATCTCCAGCCGCTTGCGCGGGCCCAGGCCGCGCACGCCTTTGTGGATGTTGTAGGTGGCCACACGCAAAGCGCCGATGCCGGTGTGCAGCGGCGCGTGGCTGGTCGGGTGCGACAGATTCAACGGCTTAGGCGTGCTCATGGTTCGAAGAAGATTTCAGGCCGCGGCGACGGGCTCGGCAAAGCGCGGCAGCCGCAGGATGGCTTCGGCGTTGCTCGGTGAAAAGCAGCGGTCGGCGGCTTCACGCCAGGGCAGCCAGATATAGGCCGTGTGTTCGCGCGGGCTCAGCTGCACAGGCACACGCGCCGGCAGCGCCAGGCCGAAAACATGCTCGGTGTTGTGTGTGACGCCGGGTGCATAGCGGTGGCGCCAAACCGGGTAGATCTCATAAATGTTCTGCAGCGCCCAGTCGCTCAGCAGGCCATCCGCTATACCGGTTTCTTCCAGCACCTCGCGCCGCGCGGTGGCGGCCAGCAGCTCGTCCTCGGCATCCAGCGATCCAGTCACGCTTTGCCAGAAGCCGGGCTTGTCGGCACGCTCGATCAACAGCACGTCCAGCGCCGCGGTGTGGATGACCACCAGCACCGAGCGCGGCAGCTTGAAGCGGCGCGGGGCGTCAGACACCACTGATGACGGCACCCAGCGCGTCGGTCAAAACAGCGGCCGAGCCGCGCAAAGTGGCCACCGGCTTGCGCAGCAGGCGCTCAGGTAGCGCTGCGCACAGCTGCGGCGCCAGCAGCAGCCGCTCGCCGTTGACCTCCACCGTTTGCGACAGCCGCCGCGGCCAGGCGCCGGCTGGTGCGATAGCCCGTGCCAGCGGCATCGCCAGCCGCGTCGAGTAAACCGACAACTGATCGCTTTGCAGCACCACGAAGTACGGAAAAGCCTCGCGTTGCGCAACGGTGGGATTGGCGTAGACGTCGTACTGCGCCATGGCCGATCACCAGGCGCGGAACTCTTCGCCGGGAATGCCGAACCTCTCGACCAGGTTGTTCTGCAAGTCGACCCAGTCCTTGTACTTCTCGTAAAACGCGCGCCCCGGGTCCGCGCGATTGCGCCCCACGTGGCCTTGCTGCACTGCTTGCCCCAGCAGCAACGCGTCGTACTGCGCCGCCGAGATCAGCACGCTGTGCCGGCGGCCCTGCTTGGCGATGACGACGGGCTCGCGCTGGCAATGATCCAACATCTGCCCGAGGCGATTCTTGGCTTCGGTGGCGGTGACGTCCATGACCGGACTCCTTGGAAAAAGCGTCCGGCCATTTTAGCTAACCGCTGACGCCGTCACGCCAGCGGCGAGTTACTCGCCTGAAGGCTCACGCAGCCGGATTGCGCAGCCGGATATGCAGATCCCGCAACTGCGCCTCATCGACCGCACTCGGTGCGCCAGTCAGCAAACACTGCGCGCGCTGCGTCTTGGGGAATGCGATCACATCGCGGATGCTCTCGGCACCCGTCATCAGCGTGGCGATGCGATCCAGCCCGAAGGCCAGGCCGCCGTGCGGCGGCGCGCCGTACTGCAAGGCATCCAGCAAAAAGCCGAACTTCACACGCTGCTCCTCAGGCGTGATGTTCAGCGCCTCGAAGACGCGGGCCTGGACCGCCGCCGCGTGGATCCGTACGGATCCACCTCCAATTTCCCAGCCGTTGAGCACCATGTCGTAGGCCTTGGCGATACAGGCGCCCGGGTCCGTCTTCATCAGCTCGTCATGGCCGTCCTTGGGGGCCGTAAACGGGTGGTGCACAGCGTTCCAGCGTTTGCCGTCGTCGTCGTACTCGAACATTGGAAAGTCCACCACCCACAGCGGTGCCCACTTGTCCTCGAACAGGCCGTGGCTGCGGCCGAATTCGCTGTGGCCGATCTTTACGCGCAAAGCGCCGAGTGCGTCGTTGACGACTTTGCCCTTGTCGGCACCGAAGAAGATCAAGTCGCCGTTGCGGGCGCCGGTGCGCGTAATGATTTCGGCCACTGCAGCGTCGTGCAGGTTCTTGACGACCGGGCTCTGCAGGCCTTCGCGGCCCTTGCCGGCGTCATTGACCTTGATCCAGGCCAGGCCCTTGGCGCCGTAGATCTTGACGAATTCGGTGTAGGCGTCGATCTCGCCGCGGCTCATCTCGCCACCCCCCGGAATCCTGAGTCCCACAACGCGACCGCCCTTGCTGGTTGCCGGCCCGGAGAAGACCTTGAAGTCGACATCCTTCATGACGTCTGTCAGCTCGGTGAATTCCAGCCGCACGCGCAGGTCCGGCTTGTCAGAGCCGTAGCGGTGCATGGCCTCGCTGTAGGTCATCTCGACGTAAACCGGCAGCTCCACACCCAACGTTTTACGAAAGACAGTGCGGATCATCGCTTCGGTGATGGCACGGATCTCTTCTTCCCCGAGGAAGCTGGTTTCGATGTCGATCTGCGTGAACTCGGGCTGACGGTCAGCGCGCAGGTCTTCGTCGCGGAAGCACTTGACGATCTGGTAGTAGCGGTCGAAGCCGGCCACCATCAACAGCTGCTTGAAGAGCTGCGGCGATTGCGGCAGCGCGAAGAACATGCCGTCGTGCACACGGCTGGGCACCAGGTAGTCGCGCGCACCTTCGGGCGTGCTCTTGGTCAGCATCGGCGTTTCAATGTCGATGAAGCCCAGCTCGTCGAGGAACTTGCGCACCTCGATCGCCACGCGGTAACGCAGGCGCAGGTTCTGCTGCATCTGCGGCCGCCGCAGGTCCAGCACCCGGTGCGTCAGGCGCACCGTTTCACTCAGGTTGTCGTCGTCCAGCGGAAACGGCGGCGTCACGCTGGCGTTGAGCACCTCCAGCGCGTGGCACAGCACCTCGATCTTGCCGCTGGTGAGGTCGGCGTTGGCTGTGCCGACCGGGCGCGCGCGCACCAGGCCCGTGACCTTCAAGCAGAACTCGCCGCGCACGCCTTCGGCGACCTCGAAGGTCTCGGCGCGGTCGGGGTCGCAGACGATCTGCACCAAGCCTTCGCGGTCGCGCAGGTCGATGAAGATGACGCCGCCGTGGTCGCGGCGGCGGTGGGCCCAGCCCATCAGCGTGACGGTCTGGCCCAGCAGCGCTTCGCTGACGAGGCCGCAGTAGGTGGTTCTCATGATTGGATCCAATCGGGACGGGGCGTAGAGGGCGTGAACGGCGTAGAGGGAGTTAGGAACTCGCAGGTTAGGCACTGTGCATTGGGCGCTGTAGCGAACCAGCGGCCACTGTGCAATCACCGCGCAGTCACCACGCAATCGGAGCAATCGCGGTGCATTCACGGTGCGGACCTGTCAGGGCTGGCCGGCTGCCGGGCCGGGCCAGCCCAATCAATTTCGCGCGAGCTGCGGCGCCGGCACGGGCACTGGCGCAGGCGCCGGCACGGCGGCCAGGGTTGGGCCCGAACCCGAACCCGAACCCAGACTCGACACCGAGCCCGGTTTCGAGCCGGGGCCGACCACGCCCATCGAGATGACGTACTTAAGGGCTTCGTCGACGCTCATCTTCAGCGCTATGACATCGGCGCGCGGCATGATCAAAAAGAAGCCCGAAGTCGGGTTGGGTGTCGTCGGCACATACACGCTCACATAGTCGCCGGGTAAGTGCGCCGCAACCTCACCGCTGGGGCGGCCGGTAACGAAGGCGATGGTCCAGCTGCCGTGGCGCGGGTACTGCACGAGCACTGCCTCGCGAAAAGCATTGCCGCTGCTGGAAAACAGCGTATCGGACACCTGCTTGACCGAGCTGTAAATGCTTTTGACGATAGGAATTTTTCCCAACACGCGGTCCCATTGCCGCAGCGCCCATTGGCCGACGAAATTGGCCGCGAACATGCCGGTCAACAGCAGGCCAAGAATCATCAACAGCACACCGAGCCCGGGGATGCGACGCAGAAGATCCAGGCTCTCGCGCGCGGCCTCCGGCAGCACCACCTGGGTTGCCGACAGCAGGCTCACGAAGACACCGTCGAGCGTACCCAACAGCCACGACAGTACCAACACGGTGATGGCCAGCGGCAGCCAAACCAGCAGTCCGGCAACGAGGTATTTTTTCAAAGCGACCTGCGGGTAGGAATGCTTTTAGCGGCCAGCGCCGGGTGTGGCCGGCTTGGCTGGCTTGGGCGACGCGGCGGGCGCTGGGCTGGATGCCGGGGCCGACGCCGAGGCCGGCGCCGATGACGATCCGGGTTTGGCCGACGATGCGGCAGTAGGCGAGCCGCCCTTGTCGGCCGGTGCTGCTGCAGGTGCTGCGGCGACCGCAGTTTTTTCGGCAGATTTTTCTGCGCCGCTGTCGCCTTTGTCGGTGGCCGGGGCTGCGTTTTCGGCGCCTTCGGCGGACTTTGGCGCTTCGGTCTTGCCACCGCGAAAGTCGGTGACGTACCAGCCCGATCCCTTGAGCTGAAAGCCGGCGGCGGTGAGTTGCTTGGCGTAGGTGCTGGCGCTACACGCCGGGCACACGGTTAGCACCGGGTCCGACATCTTCTGCAGCACGTCTTGCGCGTGGCCGCAGGCAGTGCAGCGATAGGCGTAGATCGGCATGGCGTTGGCGGCTCTGGGGTAGAAAAACGGTGAGCCCGATCAACCCAGGACGGGTTCGTAGCCAACTAAACCGTTGATTAACAGCACGAAATTATAGGCGGCCAGGGCGGTTGCCCGAGTCTCATCCGAACCACGGCTGCAGCAGCCGCGTGGCCACGAGCGCTGTTGCAAAACCGGCAGTGGCCCACACGGCCGCCCACAGTACTGCCCAGCGGCGGCGCCCGTTGCGGTGCTGCTCGGACAGCAGCGCCAGCACGGCAGCGCTCTCCGACGGCCGGCCTTGTTGCCGCAGCGCCTGGTGCAACAGCCGCGGCAGCTCCGGCAGCAGCTGCACATAGCGCGGCGCTTCGTTCTTGAGCCGCTCGACGAGGCCGCGCCAGCCGACCTGCTCGTTCATCCAGCGCTCGAGAAACGGCTTGGCCGTGACCCACAAATCCAGCTCGGGGTCGAGCTGCCGGCCCAAGCCTTCGATATTGAGCAGCGTCTTTTGCAGCAGCACCAACTGCGGCTGGATTTCGACGTTGAAGCGGCGCGAGGTCTGGAACAGCCGCATCAGCACCTGGCCCAGCGAGATGTCCTTTAACGGCCGGTCGAACTGCGGCTCGCAGACGGCGCGAATGGCGCCTTCCAGTGCGTCGATGCGCGTGTTGGGCGGCACCCAGCCGCTCTCGATGTGCAGCTCGGCCACGCGTTTGTAGTCACGTCGAAAGAAAGCGATGAAGTTGTAGGCCAGGTACTCCTTGTCGGTCTCGGTCAGCGTGCCGATGATGCCGAAGTCGAGCGCGATATAACGGCCGAAAGTGGCGGGGTCCAGACTGACCTGGATGTTGCCCGGGTGCATGTCGGCATGGAAAAAGCCGTCGCGAAAAACCTGCGTGAAAAACAGCGTCACGCCATCACGGGCCAGCTTCTTGATGTCGACACCGGCGGCGCGGATGCGCTCGATCTGGCTGATCGGCACGCCCTTCATGCGCTGCATGACCATCACGGTGGGCGTGCACAGCTCCCACACCATCTCCGGCACCAGCACGAGGTCGAGGCCCTGCATGTTGCGGCGCAACTGGGTGGCGTTAGCGGCCTCGCGCACGAGGTCCAGCTCATCGTGCAAGTAACCGTCGAATTCAGCGACCACCTCGCGCGGCTTAAGGCGCTTGCCGTCAGCCGACAGCCGCTCGACCCAGCGCGCCAGCGTGTGCAGCAGCTTGAGGTCCTGGTCGATGACCTTCAGCATGCCGGGGCGCAGCACCTTCACGGCCACCTCGCGCCCGTCTTGCAACACGCCGAAGTGCACTTGTGCAATCGAAGCGCTGGCCACCGGCTCGGCGTCGAAGCTGGAGAACACGACGGCAATCGGCTGCGCCAGCGCTTTCTCGATCTGCGCCCGCGCCTGCAGCGCCGGGAACGGAGGCACCCGGTCCTGCAGACGCGCCAGCTCGTCAGCCACATCCAGCGGGATCAGGTCACGTCGCGTCGACAACACCTGGCCGAACTTAACGAAGATCGGCCCCAACCGCTCCAGCCCCAGGCGCAGACGCTCGCCGCGTGGCGCGTCCAGGCGCCGGCCCAGCGTCACCAGGCGCACCAACAGCCGCACCCACGGCTGGCGAAAAACGCTCAGCGCAACCTCGTCCAGGCCGAAGCGCAAGACAGTGACGACGATGAAAACGAGGCGCCCGAACTGCCTCATGCCGGCAACCCCAATCGGCACGACGACACGGCCCTTCGCGCGGGCGGATTCACGCGCGCCGCGAGCGCCACTGCTCGCCCAGCGCTGATGCGCCCTGCACCGCTTTGCGCAGGCCGGCGGCCAGCACGCGCCCCAACTGGTGCAGCGGCGTTGCCAGTTGCGGGCCGAAAGCCCGCTCCAGATCGGCCGCCGCGTCCCAGCGCAGGTTCTGCAGCAGCCAGTTGACGTCGCTGGCCAATTGGGCGTCGCCCTCGATCTGCACCGCAGGCGGCTCGCCGCCTGCAGCGCGCGCCAGCAGCAAGGCCGGGTTGGCCGCCGCGATCGTCACCGAAAGGTCAGCAGTGCCTTCGGTACCGTCGATGCCGTCACCGGCGCTGGCGCCGCACCAGTCCAGCATGCCGGCCGGGGTGATGCGCCAGGCCAGCACAGGCGGCGGCGGCAGCAAAGCGGGCCAGCCGGCAAGTGTCAGCGACAGCCGTTTGCCACTGTGCGGGCGCAGCCGCCCGGTGGCAATGGGCTCACTGGACAGCAGGTGGTTCAGCAGCAGCGTCAGGCGTTGCGCAAGGGCTGGTGCGAGCAGTGAGTTGAGGCTTTCAAACATGGCGTGATTGTAGGCAGTGAGGTGATGCGGCCCCTTGGCACGGGGGGTATGGCCTGTCGTTTGCCCTAACGGCGAGCCTGCCCGGCCTGCCCGTTCGGCCGCACCTCCTGGTGGGCTCAGTCATGACTTGTCACAAGCCAGGCCCAACATCTGCCGGGACCATTGCGTCGCCCGCTTGCTGCCCAAAAACATAATGTTCGAAGACCGAGGATACAAACGGACTTTTTTTAGCGCTCCGCAGTCAGTGACGTCATTGGTAGCGGCCTTGCTGGACCCCACCGTCATGGTGCTGGTGTTCCTGGGCGTATGCCAGGCTTTTGACGAGCCGATCGGCCGTTCAGACCTGATGCTGTGCATCCTGATCTTTGCGCTGACCTTTCCCGGCCGCAACCGTTTCCAGGATCGGCCGCTGAACGCTGCGGTCGATATCGGCACCAGTTGGCTGAGCCTGCTCATCATCCTGGCGCTGTGCGGCTACGCCACGCGTAGCCTGCGGCTGTTCGATGCCGACATCCTGATGTGGTGGGTGCTGATTACGCCGGTGCTTCTGTGGCTGGCGTATTACGGCGGCCGTTCGCTGCTGCGCTACCTGGCGACGCGGCCAGAAAACCGCCGTCAGGCCATCGTCGTGGGCGCTGGCGCCCTGGGCGTGAAGGTGGCACGCGCGTTGACCGGTGCCGGTGACTCGGGCGAGAGCTTTCTGGGCTACTTCGACGATCGCACCGACGACCGCGTCGACCGTGACGCGATCGGCTCGCGCCTGGGCATGCTGCAGCAGGTTGCGCCCTACATCCGTGAGCAAGGCGTGCACGCGGTCTACATCACGCTGCCGCTGGGCTCGCAGCCGCGCATCGTGCAGTTGCTGGAGCAGGTGCAGGCCACCACGGCCAGCATCTTCTTTGTGCCCGACGTATTCGGCATCAGCATCATCCAGGGCCGTCTGCAGGACATGAACGGCGTGCCCGTAGTGGGCCTGTGCGAGACGCCCTTCACCGGCACCAACCGGCTCGTCAAGCGGCTGTCCGACGTGGTGTTGGCGGCCATCATCCTGGTGCTGATCTCGCCGGTGCTGATGACGCTGGCGCTGGGCGTGCGGCTGAGCTCGCCGGGGCCGGCAATTTTTCGCCAGCGCCGCAACGGGCTGGATGGCGAAGAGATCGTCGTCTACAAGTTCCGCTCGATGCGCGCGCAGGATAACGGCCACGTGGTGCAGCAGGCGGTCAAGGGCGATCCGCGCATCACGCCCTTCGGCGCCTTTATCCGCCGCACCTCGCTGGATGAATTGCCGCAGTTCATCAACGTGCTGCAGGGCCGCATGAGCATCGTCGGTCCGCGCCCGCATGCGGTTGCGCACAACGAGCAGTACCGCCAATTGATCAAGGCCTACATGGTGCGTCACAAGGTCAAGCCCGGCATCACCGGCTGGGCACAGATCCATGGCCACCGCGGCGAGACCGAAACCATCGAGAAAATGCAGGCCCGTGTCGAGTACGACCTCGAATACCTGCGCAACTGGTCGCTCGGCCTGGACCTGCAAATCATCGTCCGCACCATCAAGCTGGTGTTCATCGACCGCAACGCCTACTGATTGGCAGCACTTGCGGCGCTCTACCCCGCCCGACCGGAGGCTTTTGTCATGTCCCAACGACCTCACCCGAAACTCGCGTCGGCTTCGATGGCTGCCTGCACGGCGGCCTTCGTCGGCTTGATCGGCTGCAACAGCGCACAGGCTCAGGCCAGCCCCTACTCGATCGGCATCTCGCAGACGGTCTCGCACGAGACCAACCTGCTCCGCTTGCGTGAAGGCCAGACGCTGCCCAGTGGCAGCCGCGAGAGCGACACCGTCTCCAGCACCGCGCTGGTGGCCGGGCTGGACCAGCGCATCGGCCGCCAGCGCCTGTTCGGCAACGGCGCGCTGCGGGCCAACCGTTATGCGCACAACGACGCGCTCGACAGCCAGGTCTACGGCCTCGATCTGGGGCTCGATTGGGAAACCATCTGGGCGCTGTCGGGCAAGCTCAACGTGGGCGCCGACCGCACGCAGCGCACCGACCTGCGCGGCAACAACGGCCAAATTTTGGCCGGCGGCAACCTGGAAACGTCGCGCACCGGAGGCGGGCTGGTGCGCTTGGGCGTGGCTGGGCCGCTGGGGCTTGAGGCCGGGCTGGCCGGCAGCCGTGTGCGCTATCGCAACCCGGCTGCGGCCTATGCCGACTATGACCAGCGCAGCGGCTCGTTGGGTGCGCGCTACCAGTTGGGTGGTGCCACCAGCGTGGCATTGACGGCGCGGCAAACGCGCTTCGAGTACCCCAACCTGCTGGTCGGCCGGTCCGACCCCAACGACAAACGCCAGCGCGACGAAATCGAGTTCAGCACCGAATGGCAAGCCAGCGGCGCCAGCCGCATCGAAGCCAGCCTGAGCCGCGGCAAGACCGAGCACGAGCAGCTTCCCGCGCGCGATTTTTCCAGCACCACCGGCGCTGTGTCGTGGAATTGGCAGCCCGGCGGGCGGCTCAAACTTATCACCCGTTTGGGCCGCGACAGCGGCCAGAACAGCGATGTCGTGACCACCACCGCATTCAGCCAGACCACCGATTCGCTCAGCTTGAACGCCAGCTACGAGCTTACCGGCAAGACGCGGCTCAACGCCGCCGTGCAGGGCTACCGCCGCAGCCTGGTGGGCAACAGCGTCTTCATCAGCGGCATCGAAGGCCGTGACCGTGGCACCACCGCCAGCCTGGGCCTGCGCTGGGAGGCGCTGCGCAGCCTGACATTGGGTTGCCAAATCAGCCGCGACGAGCGCGGGCGCAACAGCACGCCGGCACTCAACGATGCGTACTCGGCCAGCGTCTACAGTTGTTTCGGTCAATTCCTTTTGCAGTGAAGTAACTCCCGACCTCATGACCACCGTTCTGCTCACCGGCGCTGCCGGCTACATCGCGTCGCACACCTGGCTGGCGCTGTGGCGCGCAGGCTTCGACGTGGTGGGCGTGGACGACTTTCGCAACAGTTCGCCGCAGGTTTTGCAGCGGCTGGCTGAACTGGGCGGCAAGGCGCCGGCCTTCGAGCGCGCTGACGTCACCGACGCAGCAGCCATGGACGCGCTGCTGCAGCGCCACCGCATCGACGCCACGGTGCACTTTGCAGCGCTGAAAGCGGTGGGCGAATCGGCAGCGCAGCCGCTGGCCTATTACGCCAACAACCTGGGCGGCCTGTTCACGGTGTGCCGGGCGATGCAGCAGCACGGCGTGCGGCGCTTCGTCTTCAGCTCCAGCGCCACGGTGTACGGCGACCCCGTCAAGCTGCCGATCGACGAGACCGCTGCGCTGTCGGCGACCAACCCTTACGGCCGCACCAAGTTGATGAGCGAGCAGATCCTGCAGGACCTGGGTGCAGCCGATGCGCTATGGCAGACCGCCTGCCTTCGTTACTTCAATCCCGTGGGCGCGCATGAGAGCGGCCGCATTGGCGAAGACCCACGCGGCGTGCCCAACAATCTGATGCCCTATGTCGCGCAGGTGGCTGTCGGCCGGCGGCCGCGGTTACAGGTCTACGGTGGCGACTACCCCACACCCGACGGCACTGGCGTGCGCGACTACATCCACGTGCTCGACCTTGCCGATGGCCACGTGGCAGCACTGCAGCGCCTGTTCGGCCATGCCGGCTCGCTGACCGTCAACCTGGGCACCGGGCACGGCTACAGCGTGCTGGAGGTTGTGGCCGCGTTCTCCAAAGCCAGTGGTCGTGCAGTACCCTTCGATGTCGCGCCTCGCCGCGCCGGCGATGTGGCTGCGTGCTATGCGGACCCTGCGCTGGCGCAACGGCTTTTAGGCTGGCGCGCCGAGCACGATTTGGCGCGCATGTGCGAAGACAGCTGGCGCTGGCAATCAAAAAATCCCGAGGGCTACACAGAATGAATCGATTCCCCGTGTGGCCGGTGGTCATGGCCGGCGGCTCCGGCACGCGCTTGTGGCCGCTGTCGCGCAGCGGCTTCCCGAAGCAGTTTCTGGTGCTGTCGGGCAACACCAGCTTGTTCCAGCAGGCGGTGCAGCGGCTGCAAGGGCTGGCTGCTGACGATATCGAGCTTGCAGCGCCGTTGATCGTCAGCAATGAAGAACACCGCTTCCTCGTGCTGGATCAGCTGCGTGAGCTGCGCATGCCGCCGTCGGCCGTACTGCTGGAGCCGCTGGGCCGCAACACCGCGCCGGCCGTCACGCTGGCTGCGCTGCAGGCCTTGGACAGCGGTGCCGACCCGGTGCTGGTGGTGACGCCGGCCGACCAGACCGTCAGCGACGGTGCAGCCTTCACCGCCGCTTTGCGCCGCGCCGTGACGGCCGCAGCCGAAGGCGCCATCACCATCCTGGGCGTCACCCCGGACCGTGCCGAAACCGGCTACGGCTACATCCGCACCGACGGCGCCAAGGTTGCGCAATTCGTAGAAAAGCCCGATCTGGCCACGGCGCAAAAGTACCTCGCGGCCGGCGGGTATTACTGGAATGCCGGCATGTTCGTGCTGCGCGCTTCGGTCTGGATTGCGGCGCTGGAGCTGCTGCGGCCCGACATCGCCGCGGCCTGCCGCGCAGCCTTTGCGGTGCGCACGCAGGACGACGTTTTTGTGCGCCCGGGCAAGGCCGAATTCGCAGCGGTGCCGGCCGAATCGGTCGACTACGCGGTGATGGAAAAGTGCCCCGGCCTGTTCGACATCCGCATGGAGCCATTGGCCGCAGGCTGGAACGACCTCGGCGCGTGGGACGCCGTCTGGCAGGTGCTGGCCAAAGACGCGAGCGGCAATGCGCAGGTCGGCGACGCGATCGTCTGCGACAGCAGCAACACGCTGGTGCATGCCACCAGCCGGCTCGTTGCAGTGGTCGGCCTGCAGGACGTGATCGTGATCGAGACACCCGATGCGGTGCTGGTGGCCAGCCGCGAGAAAAGCCAGGACGTGAAGACCATCGTGCAGCGCCTGGGCGCCGAGCAGCGCGGCGAACACGCGCTGCACAGCAAGGTGCACCGCCCCTGGGGCTGGTACGACAGCATCGACGCCGGCCCGCGCGATCAGGTCAAACGCATCATGGTCAAGCCCGGTGCGGCCTTGAGCCTGCAGATGCACCACCACCGCGCCGAGCACTGGATCGTCGTCACTGGCACGGCCGAGGTCACGGTGGGCAACAAGGTCGTGCTGTTGTCCGAGAACCAGAGCACCTACATCCCGCTGGGTGAGACACACCGCCTTCGCAACCCCGGCAAGCTTCCGCTCGAATTGATCGAGGTGCAGTCGGGCAGCTACCTCGGTGAGGACGACATCGTCCGTTTCGAAGACACCTACGGCAGGAAATGAAGTCCCCCATGCTCTCTTCGTTTGCTGCCGCTTAAGGCAGCAACTGCTGCTGCCCGGCCAAGCCCATTGCGTCCAAAACCTTGATCACCCAAGACATCACATGACCCTTCTCGTCACCGGCGGTGCCGGCTTCATCGGCAGCAACTTCGTACTGGACTGGTTTGCGCAAAGCGACGAGCCCATCGTCAATCTCGATGCGCTGACCTACGCCGGCAACCTGCAGAACCTGGCCGCTTTGCAGGGCCACGCGGCGCATACCTTTGTGCGCGGCGACATCGGTGATCGCCCGCTGCTGGACCGTCTGCTGGCTGAGCACCAGCCGCGCGCGGTGCTGCACTTCGCGGCTGAAAGCCATGTCGACCGCAGCATCCACGGCCCCGGCGCCTTCATCAAGACCAATGTCGAAGGCACGTTTACGCTGCTGGAAGCGACGCGCGCGTATTGGTCTGCGCTACGCGGCGCAGCGCGTGAAGACTTCCGCTTCCACCACGTCAGCACCGATGAGGTCTACGGCAGTCTGGCCCCTAGCGCACCTGCCTTCACCGAGACCCACCCCTACGAGCCCAACAGCCCCTACAGCGCCAGCAAGGCGGCCAGCGATCACCTGGTACGCGCCTGGCACCACACCTACGGGCTGCCGGTGGTCACCACCAACTGCAGCAACAACTACGGGCCCTACCACTTCCCGGAAAAATTAATCCCGTTGATGATCGTCAACGCGCTTGCGGCCAAGCCGCTGCCGATCTATGGCGATGGCCAGCAGGTGCGCGACTGGCTCTACGTCACCGACCACGCCACCGCCATCCGCGCAGTGCTGGCCGGTGGGCAGTTGGGCGAGACCTACAACGTCGGCGGCTGGAACGAGAAGACCAACAAGGAGATCGTGCTGACGATCTGCGCGCTGCTCGATGAACTGGCGCCGAGTGCTGAAGGGCCGTACACCCGCCTGATCACGCACGTCAAAGATCGCCCCGGTCACGATCGGCGTTATGCCATCGATGCCGGAAAGATCGAGCGCGAGCTGGGCTGGCGCCCGGCTGAGACCTTCGACTCCGGCATCCGCAAGACCGTGCAGTGGTACCTGGCCAACAAGGACTGGGTAGCCAACGTGCAAAGCGGCGGCTACCGCGACTGGGTCGCCACTAACTACAGCGTGCGATGAAGATTTTGTTGTTGGGCAAGAACGGCCAGGTCGGCTGGGAGTTGCAACGTTCGCTGTCCATCCTGGGCGAGTTGGTCGCTTGTGACTTCGATTCGCCGGGCGATCTGAAGGCCGATTTCAGTGACGTCGATTCGCTGCCGGCGCTGATCCGCCGCGTGCGGCCCGACGCCATCGTCAACGCCGCGGCGCACACCGCAGTCGACAAGGCGGAGTCCGAGCCCGAGCTGGCGCGCTGCATCAACGCCACCGCGCCCGGTGTCGTCGCACAAGAGGCCGCCGCGCTGGGCGCCTGCCTGGTGCACTACAGCACCGACTATGTTTTCGACGGCAGCGGCAGCGCACCGCGCGATGAACAAGCCCCGACCAACCCGCTCAGCGTCTACGGCCGCACCAAGCTCGAAGGTGAGCAGCTGATCAGGAGCAGCGGCTGCCGCCACCTGATCTTGCGCACCAGCTGGGTTTATGCGGCGCGCGGCGGCAACTTCGCGCGCACGATGCTGAAGCTCGCGGCTGAGCGCGAAGAGCTGAAGGTCATCGCCGACCAGATCGGCGCGCCCACCGGGGCCGACCTGCTGGCCGACGTGACAGCCCTCGCATTGCCGCGCTTGCAGGCCGATGCTGCGTGCGCAGGCACCTACCACTGCGTGGCAGGCGGCCAGACAAACTGGCACGACTACGCCCGCTTTGTCATCGAAGCCGCCCGCGGCCGCGGCGACGCCATCAAGGTCGCGCCGGACCGTGTGCTGCCGATTGCGACATCGGCTTATCCGACGCCGGCGCAGCGGCCCTTGAACTCACGGCTGAGCACCGTCAAGCTGCAGCAACAGTTCAGTGTCACGCTGCCGCATTGGCAGGTCGGCGTTCAGCGCCTGTTGACCGAAGTGCTGGGCTGAATCGAATTGCCAATGCGTCACAGTTTCATAGCGTCAAAGAGGAAATCATGAATCGCAAAGGCATCATCCTGGCCGGTGGCTCAGGCTCGCGGCTGCACCCAGCCACGCTGGCCATGAGCAAACAGCTGCTGCCGGTGTACGACAAGCCGATGGTCTATTACCCGCTCAGCACGCTCATGCTGGCCGGCATGCGCGAAGTGCTGCTGATCAGCACACCGCAGGACACCCCGCGCTTTCAGTCGCTGCTGGGCGACGGCAGCCGCTGGGGCATGCAGATCAGCTACTGCGTGCAGCCCAGCCCCGACGGCCTGGCGCAGGCTTTCATCCTGGGCCGCAGCTTTGTCGGCACAGCACCCAGCGCGCTGGTACTGGGCGACAACATCTTCTACGGCCACGACTTGGCGCCGCAGCTCAAACAGGCCGATACCCGCACCACGGGCTCCACGGTGTTTGCTTATCACGTGCACGACCCCGAGCGGTATGGCGTGGTCGAGTTCGACGGCCAGCGCCAGGCCTTGAGCATCGAAGAAAAACCCAAGCTGCCGAAGAGCAACTACGCCGTCACTGGCTTGTACTTCTACGACGGGCAGGTTTGCGACATTGCAGCGCGCATCAAGCCCAGCGCACGCGGTGAGCTGGAGATCACCGAGGTCAACGCTCAGTACCTGCGCCAGAGCCAGTTGCAGGTGGAGATCATGGGCCGCGGTTTTGCGTGGCTGGACACCGGCACGCACGACAGCCTGCTGGAAGCCGGCCAGTTCATCGCCACGCTAGAGAAGCGCCAGGGCCTGAAGGTCGCGTGCCCGGAGGAGATCGCCTTCCGCGCGGGTTGGATCGATGCCGGACAGCTGGAGATGCTGGCTGCACCGATGATGAAGAACAGCTACGGCCAGTACCTGATGCAGGTATTGCGCGAAAAAGTTTATTGACAAGCGGATCGAATATGAAGATGTTGCCCACTGAGTTGCCCGGCGTGGTTTTCATCGAAACCCCGGTCTTTGCCGACGACCGCGGCTGGTTCATGGAAAGCTTCAACGAAGCCCGCTGGCACGACAGCCTGCAGGCGCTCGGCCTGCCGCGGCCGCGGCCCGTCGTGCAGGACAACCCCTCTTGTAGCCAAGCCGGTGTGCTGCGTGGCCTGCACTACCAGCAGCAGCCGCACGCCCAAGGCAAGCTCGTGCGAGTGGTTAAAGGGGCGGCCTTCGATGTGGCGGTCGACATCCGCCGCGGCTCGCCGAGCTTTGGGCGCTGGGTCGGCATGGAGCTGAGTGCTGCCAACCGGCGCCAGATGTGGGTGCCAGAGGGCTTCGCACATGGCTTCATGGCGCTGGAAGACGACACCCACTTTCTCTACAAGACGACGGACCTGTACGCCAAAGACTGCGAACGCAGCATCCGGTTCGACGACCCGGCTTTGGGAATCCGTTGGCCGCAGACCGCCGGTGCACCGCGGCTGGCTGCCAAGGACGCCGCGGCACCACTGTTGGCTGCAGCGGACCTGCCGCCGCCGTGATCTCCGGGCTGAAGCCGGACCGCACAGCCGAAAAAAAACCGCAGACCTGCTGCGGTTTTGGTGCATGACCCAGAGCGCTAGGTCAGCTGTTGACCTAGGTAATAGAGTCTTGCGGTGACCTTATGAATCAGGTCGTGGCGCGAATATTCGACGCCTGCGGGCCCTTCTGACCCTGCTTGACTTCGAACTGCACCTTCTGGTTTTCGGCCAGGCTGCGGAAGCCGCCAGTGCTCTGGATTTCGCTGAAGTGGGCGAAGAGATCCTTGCCACCACCGTCAGGGGTGATGAAGCCGAAGCCCTTGCCGTCGTCGAACCATTTCACGGTGCCGGTTTGCGTGGTCATGCTGAATTTCCTTTCACGGTTGCTGCGCAGCACATGCTGTCGCAGTGCAGAAGCGGCCAAAACAATCACCGATCAAGGGATCCAGGGAAAACCGCCGGGGGCGGGCTGCCGAAGAACACCGTCAAACAACAATCTTGTCT
>JAJAZC010000100.1 GCA_026785885.1 Rubrivivax sp. | reverse complement strand
TCTTGGCCGCGGCTTACTTTCCAGTTCCAATACCTACCCCCTTTATAATTTCCAAAAAACCCCCGCCCACATCCGGCCCCCGGGGATATACATCCCCTGGGGGGCGCCCGGGGCACTTGCGCCCCCCGGCGGTCGCCCCAGTGCGATGAAGGGGGTTGCGGGCGTGGGCGGGGTCTGACGCCCGCCTTGGCCCTCAAGTCTTGATCTCTCACTTACACGCACACCGGCCAACGCGATGGGCGCTGGCCGGTGCGAGTGAAGCGGTGACGTCGGCATGGGCTGATGGTTCAGTCCCAAGCCAGCGCGCCGCCGGTCTGGTAGTCGATGACCCGAGTCTCAAAGAAATTGCGCTCTTTCTTCAGATCGATCATCTCGCTCATCCACGGAAACGGGTTTTCCTCGTTCGGGTACAGCGGCTCCAGGCCGATCTGCGTTGCCCGCCGGTTGGCGATGTAGCGCAAATAGCCTTTGAACATGCTGGCGTTAAGGCCCAGCACGCCGCGGGGCATGGTGTCCTCCGCGTAGCGGTACTCGAGCTGCACCGCCTTCTCGAACAGCACCTTGATCTCGGCCTTGAAAGCCGCCGTCCACAGATGCGGGTTCTCGTTCTTGATCGTGTTGATCAAATCGATGCCGAAATTGCAGTGCATCGACTCGTCGCGCAGGATGTACTGGTACTGCTCGGCTGCGCCGGTCATCTTGTTCTGCCGACCTAGAGCGAGGATCTGCGTGAAGCCGACGTAGAAGAACAGGCCTTCCATCAAGCAGGCAAAAACAATCAGGCTCTTCAGCAGCGTCTGGTCGTTCTCGGGCGTGCCGGTGTGGAAGTGGGGATCCATGATCGCGTCGATAAACGGGATCAGGAACTCGTCCTTTTCGCGGATCGACGTGACCTCGTGGTACGCGTTAAATATCTCGCTCTCGTCCAGGCCCAGGCTCTCGACGATGTACTGATACGCGTGGGTATGGATGGCCTCTTCGAAAGCCTGGCGCAGCAAGAACTGGCGGCATTCCGGCGCCGTGATGTGGCGGTAGGTGCCCAGCACGATGTTGTTGGCGGCCAGCGAATCGGCCGTCACGAAGAAGCCGAGGTTGCGCTTGATGATGCGGCGCTCATCCTCCGTCAGGCCGTTCGGATCTTTCCAGGTCGCGATGTCGCGCGACATGTTGACCTCTTGCGGCATCCAGTGATTGGCGCAGGTGGCGAGGTACTTTTCCCAGGCCCACTTGTACTTGAAAGGCACCAGCTGATTGACGTCGGTCTGGCCGTTGATGATGCGTTTGTCGGCGGCGTTGACGCGGCGTGCAGCGGCTGCCGAGGTCGGCTGGGCGGCTGCGTGTGCGGCCTGTGGTGCATCTGCAAATGCTGCGGACCCGGCGGCCTTGGTGGCATCAGCGGTCAAGGTGCGGAACGTCGCGGCGGCACTGCGCAGCACGGGTCCCGGCACTTGATTCGTAGGGTTCTTGACGTCGTCTTCCCAGACCAGCATGTGTGTGTGTCCTATGGGTTTGAATTATCTGAGTGTTGTTGGCAAACACCAAGCATTGGTTGACTTTGCAGCGATCTCGCCGTTGCAGCACCGCATCGATAGCAGCACTTCATCACGCAATGCAAAGCGCGGTGCCTCGATGTCGGGCTGCGCAGTCATCGAGCACCGATTGCGGAGCTCATTGGCAGGCTTCGCAATCCGGGTTGTCAATGGCGCAAAACTTGATGTCCGTCGCGGGCTCATTGACCGCTTCAGCAGCAGCCGGCGTGCCCGCCGATGCGGCCGCAAATGAAGGCGCTGTGGTTGATTGCGCAACCGCATTCAAGCGGCCCGCTGCAACCGTGCTCTTCTCGGAATACGTGGCACTCGTGGTGCGAAGGTAGTAGGTTGTCTTCAAGCCGCGGAGCCAGGCCAGCTTGTAGGTCTCGTCGAGCTTGCGGCCCGATGCGCCGGCCATGTAGATGTTGAGCGACTGCGCCTGATCGATCCACTTCTGGCGCCGCGCACCGGCTTCTACGAGCCAGGTCGCGTCGACCTCGAAAGCCGTGCCGTACAGGCGCTTCAAGTCCTCGGGCACCCGGTCGATCGATCGCAGCGAGCCGTCGAAGTGCTTAAGGTCCATGACCATCACGTCGTCCCACAGGCCGATCTTTTTGAGGTCTCGAACGAGGTACTCGTTGACCACCGTGAACTCGCCCGACAAATTGCTCTTGACCGAGATGTTGCCAAAGCTCGGCTCGATCGACGCATCGACGCCGATGATGTTGCTGATGGTCGCCGTGGGTGCGATGGCCACGCAATTGCTGTTGCGCATGCCGTGCTCGGCGATGCGCGCGCGCAGTGCGTCCCAGTCGAGCGTGACGCTGCGGTCGACGTCGACGTATTGCCGCCCCTCCGAAGACAGGCCGCGTGCATCGGCCAGCATGTCCAGCGTGTCCTGAGGAAGGATGCCGCGGTCCCACAGGCTGCCGCGGTAGCTGCTGTAGCGGCCACGCTCGGCGGCCAGCTCGCTGCTGGCCCAGTAGGCGTAGTAGCAGACGGCTTCCATGCTGCGGTCGGCAAACTCGACCGCCTCGACACTGGCATAGGGTAGGCGCAACTCGTACAGGCAGTCCTGAAAACCCATCAGGCCCAGCCCCACCGGGCGGTGGCGCAAGTTGCTGTCGCGCGCCTTCTTGACGGCGTAATAGTTGATGTCGATGACGTTGTCGAGCATGCGCATCGCCGTTGCCGCGGTCTTCTTGAGCTTGGCGTGATCGATCTGCCGCACGCCGTCGACGACGGCAAGGTGCTGCACGAGGTTAATGCTGCCCAGGTTGCACACCGCAATCTCGGTGTCCGACGTGTTGAGCGTGATCTCGGTGCACAGGTTGGACGAGTGCACCACGCCCACGTGCTGCTGCGGGCTGCGTACGTTGCAGGCGTCCTTGAAGGTAATCCAGGGGTGCCCGGTCTCGAACAGCATCGACAGCATCTTGCGCCACAGATCCTTGGCCGCCATACGCTTGTAGAGCTTGATCTCGCCACGGTCCACCTTGGCCTCGTAGGCGGTGTAAGCGTCCTCGAATGCCTTGCCGAACTTGTCGTGCAGGTCCGGTGTCGTGCTGGGGCTGAACAGCGTCCACTGACCTTTGCTCGCATCCTCTGGATGCGCAGCGCCTTCGATGACCCGGCGCATGAAGAGGTCGGGGATCCAGTTGGCGGTGTTCATGTCGTGCGTGCGCCGGCGGTCGTCGCCGGTGTTCTTGCGCAGCTCGAGGAACTCTTCGAGGTCCAGGTGCCAGGTCTCCAGATACGCGCACACCGCGCCCTTGCGCTTGCCACCCTGGTTGACGGCCACCGCGGTGTCGTTGACGACCTTCAGAAACGGCACCACGCCCTGGCTCTTGCCGTTGGTGCCCTTGATGTAGGAGCCCAGGGCGCGCACACGCGTCCAGTCATTGCCAAGGCCACCGGCAAACTTGCTCAGCAACGCGTTTTCTTTCAGCGCTTCGTAGATGCCGTCCAGATCATCGGCCACCGTCGTCAGGTAGCAGCTACTGAGCTGGCTGCGGCGCGTGCCGCTGTTGAACAGCGTGGGCGTGCTGCTCATGAAATCAAAGCCCGACAGCACGCTGTAGAACTCGATGGCCCGTGCTTCGCGGTCGATCTCGTTCAGGCTCAAGCCCATGGCCACCCGCATGAAAAAGGCCTGCGGCATTTCGATGCGCTGCTCTTCGATGTGCAGGAAGTAGCGGTCGTACAGCGTCTGCAGGCCGAGGTAGTCAAATTGCAGGTCGCGACTGGCGTCGATGGCGGCGCCCAGGCGCGGCAGATCGAACTGCAGCAGCTTGTCGTCCAGTAGCTCGGCGCCCACACCCTTCTTGATGTACTGCACGAAGTACTCGGCATAGCGCTCGCTCATCTGCGCCTGCGTGACCTCGGCACCGAGAATTTCGCGGCGGATGGTGTGCAGCAACAAGCGTGCGGTGGCCCGCGTGTAGGCCGGCTCTTTTTCGATCAGCGTGCGCGCGGCCAGGATGGCGGCCTTGTAGACCTCGTCGATCGGCACACCGTCGTACAAATTGCGCCGGGTCTCGGCCAGGATCGGCTCGGCACCCACGTCGCTGCCCAGGTCGGCGCAGGCCGATTCGATCAACGCGCGCAGCGCCTGCATGTCCAGCGGCACGCGGCGGCCGCCTTCCATCACGTGCAGCTCGGCAGCCTTGACGACCGGCGGTGTGCCATGGCGTGCGCGCTCTTGTGCACGGCGCTCGCGGTACAGCACGTAGGCGCGTGCGACTTCGTGGTGGCCGCTGCGCATCAAGCCCAGCTCGACGTGGTCCTGCACGTCCTCGATGTGAAACGTGCCGCCGCCGGGGCGTGAGCGCAGCAAAGCGCGCACCACCGATTCCGTCAAGCGCTCCACCGTTTCACGCACGCTGGCTGAAGCCGCGCCCTGCGTGCCGTGCACGGCCAGGAAAGCCTTCATCAGCGCCACTGCAATCTTGTTGGGCTCGAAACCAACCACAGCGCCGTTGCGACGAATGATCTGGTAGCCGGCGTAGGCCGTGCCGGGGTTGACGGGGCCGTTGGTGTTGGCGGCCGGGCGGGTGGTGTTGGGCGACGGGATGGAGGGTGTGGTGGGGGGCGCGACGGACGAGGTGGTGGACGGCATGTTGGAAGAAGTGGCGGCGGCAGCGGCAAGCGCGGCGGCGGTCTGGACAGGTTGCATTGGGTCCCCTTGGGCGGAGCTGGGATGGGTGTGTGGTTGACGCGGCGCGCGCCGCACCGCGGCAGTTTCAGCAGCGACGGCGGACGGTCCGCCGGGGCTGCGGCCAGGCCGCAATCACGGCTTGGGCAAATGGCTTGCGAAAAGCTCGCAGGCACTACATCTGGGGTGTGTGATCCTACTAGCCACTAGCGCTAGTGTCCATTCAGGGGCCAACCAAAATTGTATTCAAGCCACGTCAGCGCAGCGCAGCGCCGCATGCTGTTGGCAAATGCAGCCCGCTGTGCTGCAACCGGCGTTGCAAAGCCCGCCAGTCGAAACCATCACCAGGGTCCGCCTTACGCCCCGGCGCGACGTGCTCATGACCCACGGCCTCGGTCAGTGGATAGCGTCGCGCAAGTGCGCGCAGCAAACGCGCCAGTTGCGCGTATTGCACCGCTTCGAAGTGATCGCCCTCCAGCCCCTCGAGCTCGATGCCGATTGACCAGTCGTTGCAGTTCTCGCGCCCGCGCCAGCGCGAAACCCCAGCATGCCAGGCCCGCCGCTCGCACGACACGAACTGCAGCGTGCGCCCGCTGCGCCGAACGAAAAAATGCGCCGATACCTTCAGCCCGCGAAGGGTGGCGAAAGCCGCGTGGGCTTCGCAATCCAGCCGGCCCATGAACAAGGAACGCACGGCGTCACCGCGGTAGTGACCCGGCGGCAGGCTGATCGAATGCAGCAGTGCCAGCGTGACGCCCTCACCTGCCGGCCGCGGCCCGTGGTGCGGCGACGGCACCGCTTGTGCGCCGGCCCACCAGCCTTCTTGCCAAGCCCGGCGCAGCGGCATGCCCGGCTCAGCGAATCAGGTGGGCTCGTCGCTGCCGAGCGAGCCAGCGCCGATGCCCAGGCGCGCCATGCGGTAGCGCATCTGCCGCAGTGACAAACCCAGCGTGGCCCCGGCTGCCGTGCGGTTGTAGCGGTGGCGCACCAGCGCGCGCTCAAGGATGTCGCGCTCGACCGCGTCGAGGTAGGCCGCGAGGTCAGCCGGCAACGCAGCCGGCGCGGCGGCCGCTACCAGCGGGGCTGCTGCTTCGCCGCCCGCAACAGCCGGTGGCGGGAGCGCGGCGGTTTCGTCGAGCAAGGCATCGGGCAGGTCGAGATCGGCGCGGCCGATGTCGGGGCCGCTGGCCAGGGCCAGTGCGCGGTGCAGCAGGTTTTCCAGCTCACGCACGTTGCCCGGGAAGGCGTAGCGCAGCAGGTGCTGCAGCGCGTCGGCTGTCAGCGTCGGCGGTGGGCTGACACCAGCGTCGTGCGCGATGCGTTCAATCACCGCACTGCAGATCGCCGGCACGTCGGCCAGGCGTTCACGCAGCGGTGGCACGCCGATGCGGATGACGTTAAGGCGGTAGTACAGATCCTGCCGGAAACGCCCGCCCTGTACCTCGGCCCCTAGGTCGCGGTGCGTGGCACTCAACACGCGCACGTTGACGGGTAGCTCGGCCACCGCGCCGATCGACCGCACCGCGCGTTCTTGAATCACGCGCAGCAGCTTGCTTTGCATCGCCAGCGGCAAGTCGCCGATCTCGTCCAGAAACAGCGTGCCGCCTTGGGCGGCCTGAAAGAAGCCGTCGCGGTCATCGTGGGCGCCCGTGAATGCGCCTTTGCGATAGCCGAAGAACTCGGCCTCCAGCAGCGCCTCGGGGATGGCGCCGCAGTTGACGGCGACAAACGGCCCGGCCGCGCGGGGCGAGCAGTCGTGGATGGCGCGCGCTACCAATTCTTTGCCAGTGCCCGACTCGCCATGCACCAGCACCGGCGCCATGCTGCGCGCCACTTTCTCGACCATGCTGCGCACCTGCGCCATGGCCGCAGATTCACCCAGCAGCCGCTGCAGCGCAGTGCGGCGCGGTGCAGCAGCACGTGCTGCAGCCGGCTGCACCGGCACCGAAGGCCGCCCGCCGCCGCCTGGCGCGCGCCCCAGCGCCGAGGCCACGACAGCGCGGAATTGCCGCAGGTCCACCGGCTTGGTGAGGTAGTCGTAGGCGCCGGCCTTCAGTGCCTCGACTGCGTTTTCCGGGGAGCCGTAAGCCGTGATCACCACGGCCTTCTCGCCGCGGCCGGCTTCGTCGATGCGGCGCAACAGATCGAGCCCCGAGCCATCGGGCAGCCGCATGTCGGTGATGACGAGTTGGTAGCCGCCGGCGCCACGCTGCTGCAGCAGCTGCCACGCTTCGTCGACCGTGCCCGCGTTTTCGACGTCATAGCCTTCGCGCAGCAGCGTCAGCTCATACAGCGTGCGCAGATCGGGTTCGTCGTCGACCACCAGAAGGCGCGGACGCGTGTTTGCAAATGAATTCGCAACGGCGCCTGCGCCGGTGCTCGCGGGCTCGCTGTCGGCGCGGGACGGGTGGGGTTCGGTGGCAGCCACGGCAGATCGGCAGGTCAGGGCATGTCCAGCGGCAAGGCCGCGGTGGCGGCACCGGTCAGCAGGGCACTGCGCAGGCTGACGGTGAATTCATTGCGCAAGCGGTCGGCTGCGACGCGCGGGCGGTATTCAATGCTGGCGCCATAGCGCTCGCACAGCTCGCGGCAAATATACAGGCCGAGTCCGGAGCCTCGGCTGCGTGTCGAGAAGAAGGGCTCGAATAACCTGCGTTCCACTTCGGGTGCGATCGGGGCGCCGTCGCTGGCCACCGACAGCATCACCGTCTGGTCGTCGCGCCGCCACAGCCGCAGCACGAACGAGCCCGGCGCGGCGCTGGCATGGCGGTGTGCGTTGTCCAGCAGATTCACCACCACACGCCGCAGGTGTTCGGGGTCGAACACGACGTCCAGCGGGCCAGCCCCGATGTCGGTGTGCAGGCGGCTGTCGGCGCCCAGCGGCAGGCCGACGGTCTGGGCCCATTCGGACACCGCGCGGCGCACGGCCGCTAAAGCATCGATGGCCTGGGGCGCGGGCGCTGCACCGGGTGCGACTTCCATGACGTCGTCGACCAGGCGTTTAAGCCGCTCGACGTTGTCGGCGACCATCGCCGCCAGGCGCAGCTGGTCGGGTGCGGTCACGTCTTCCATCAACAGCGCGTTGGCTTGCGCGATGGCCGCCAGCGGGTTGCGAATCTCGTGCGCAATGCCGGCCGAGACGCGGCCCATCGCGGCCAGCTTTTCCTGCCGGATGCGGGCCTGCAGCGTGCGCAGGTCTTCCAGCAGCAGCACGGCTGCCGGTTCGGGGTTGAGATTGGCATCAGCCAAGGCCGCAGGTACCGACTCTGTGCCCTGCATCTGGCCGCCGCGCATGAAGCGCACGCGCACCCGCAACGTGCGCAGGTGGCCTTGGCCGAAGGCCAGCGTCACGTCCTGCCCGGCGTCGGGCCAGCGGCCTTCGCGCAGCGCCTGCTCGGCGGCTTCCAGCAGGGGGCGCCACGCCGGTGCGCGGTCCAGCATGAAAGGCGCCGGCGGACCCAGCCCTTGATCGACCAGCAAAGCCCTTGCGGCCGGGTTGGCTGCACGCACCAGCAGGCCACGGTCGATGACCAGCACACCGTCGGCCATCTCCTCGATCACCAGGCGGTTGAGCTGCGCCTGCTGACGCGCAAATTCGAGGCTGCCGCGTGCGGCGGATTCTTCACGCGCCAGCCGCGCGGCCAGCTCGCCCGACAGCAACGTGATGATGAACAGCCCCATGCCGGCCAGACCCGACTGCAGCAACGCGCCGGTGCTGTCCACACCGGTCGACGCGCGCCAGGCCGCAAGGCCCAGCAGCATCAGCGCCATCGCAGCCGCGGTGCCCAGCGCCAGCAGGCGCGAGGTCAGCACGCCGGCCATCAACACCGGCAGCACCAGCAGCGCGGCGTAGTTGAAGGAGCTACCCAGCTCCAGCACGTGCAGCACCGTAAAGGCCGCGATGTCGACACCGATGGTCGCCAGCCATTGCCGCCGCCGCTGCTGCGACTGCGTCTGCGGTCGCGCCAGTGCGCCAAAGCGCGGCAGCAACCACAGCGTGATGGCTTGCACCGCGTAAGCAATCGACACCAGCACCAGCCATTCAGGAGCACGCGTGCCGACCAGGCTGCTGGCCGCATGGGCGCCGACCAGGCCGACGCCGACCACGGCGCGCGCTGCTGCATAGGTGCGGTAGACGCGCACGAAGGCGTTGTCACGGGCGCGCGCCTGGCGCCGCTCACGGCGCTCGAGCAAGCGGCTGTCGCTGGGCAACTCGCCGGCGGTGCTCAACCAGGCCGGGTCGAAGCCGGATTCGCTGGAGCCGCTGTCGTCGTCGCGGCGGCGGCCACCGCGTGCTTCGGCATTGCCACCCCGGCGGTCGCTGCGGCGACGGTCGTCGTGGCGGCGGTCGGCTTCGCGCGGGTCCATGCCGCCGGCTGCGCCGTGGCGCTAGGGCTGACTGCCGCTGTGCGGGCCGGCCAGCCGGTGCGCGTCGCTGCAGAAGGCGCGCTCGTCAGCATCGAACAGCGCTTCAGACCGCGGCAGGTGCACGTTGCAGTGCGCGCAGGCCAGCATGTCTTGCGGTGCGGCGGCGCTTTTGTCGGCGCTTGGTGGGCCACCAGCGGCGTCACCACGGTCAGCACCGTCAGCATTGTCATCAGAGCCGCCTGGGCGGCGGCGGCCGAAGGTCCACCACGCCACGATCAGGATTACGCCCAGCAGGATCAAGTACTTCAACGCCGCCACCCGCCCTGCTTCATCAGACGCTGCGATCCAGCAGCACTTCCACCACAAAGCGCGAGCCGGCGTAAGCCAGCAACAGCAGTCCGGCGCCCACGTAGAGCCAGCGCGTGGCCTGGTGCCCACGCCAACCGTGCCGGCGGCGGCCCATCAACAGCGCCGCGAACACGCCCCAGGCCAGCAGCGAGAACACCGCCTTGTGGTCACCCCAGCGCCACTGGACGGTGGTTACGATGCCCAACACCAGCGCGGCCGTCAGCACCGCAAAGCCGGCCTCGACGAAGCGGAAGGTGACCCGCTCCAGCTGCAGCAGCGGCATGCCGCGCGACACGGTGGCCGGCGTGGCGACGCCTTTGCCCAACGGTGCAGCGGCGCGCAGCCGGCGCTCAGCCGCATCCAGCAACAGCGCGTGCAGCACCGCCGCGCCGAACAAGCCGTAGGAGCCGACGCCCAAAGCAAAGTGCAGCGGCGCCAGCGTCGAGCTCAAGACCCGTGGCTCCCCCGGAAACAGCGCCGCCAAAGCCACCGCGCCCACTCCAGCCAGCCCCAGCCACTGGCGCACAGCGGGCAATGGCACGAGGCGGCTCTCAACTGCATACACCGCGATCACCAGCCACACCGTCATCGACAGCACCGGCCCAAAGCCCAGCCGCGCGCCAACCACGTGCTGACCGAAGCCACCAACGTCCACCGCCAGCAGCAGCGCATGCAACACAAAGCCGCCTAGCAAAGCCGCCACCGACAGCCGCCGCAGCGCTGCTAAGGGAAGGGCAGCCAGCAGATACAACAGCGCCGCCAGGCCCACCAGCAGCAAGGGCCCGCCGGGCACGAGCAGCGGGGAGGCAGTCGATAGAATCATGCGACACAGTGTAATGACCGCGCGCCGCTAAACCGGCGCCGCCGACGATGGCAACGACCCTCACCGACCGCCTGTCTCGGCTGGTCAAGACGATGCGCGGCCAGGCCCGCATCACTGAAAGCAACGTGCAGGACATGCTGCGCGAAGTGCGCATGGCTTTGCTCGAAGCCGACGTGGCGCTGCCCGTGGTGCGCGACTTCATCGCCCGCGTCAAGGACAAGGCGCTGGGCCAGGAGGTGGCCGGCTCGTTGAACCCCGGCCAGGCGCTGGTGGGCGTCGTGCACAAGGAACTGGCCGCGACGATGGGCGCGCCGGGGCTGGACGGCTCAGCCGCGCAGTACGTGACCGAGATCAACCTGGCAGCACAACCGCCAGCGGTCATCTTGATGGCCGGACTGCAGGGCGCCGGCAAGACCACGACCACGGCCAAGCTGGCCAAGCACCTGATCTTGAAGCGCAAGAAGAAAGTGCTGACGGTTTCGGCCGACGTCTATCGCCCAGCCGCCATCGAGCAGTTAAAGACGGTGACTGCACAAGCGGGCGCCGAGTGGTTTCCGTCGTCGCCCGAACAAAAGCCGCTGGAGATTGCGCTGGCCGCGCTGGACTACGCCAAGCGCCACTACTTCGACGTGTTGCTGGTCGACACCGCCGGCCGCCTGGGCATCGATGAGGCGCTGATGGCCGAGATCAGCGCCCTGCATGCGGCGCTAAACCCGGTGGAGACGCTGTTCATTGTCGACGCGATGCAGGGCCAGGACGCGGTCAACACCGCCAGGGCATTCAGAGAAGCGCTGCCACTGACCGGCGTGATCCTGACCAAGCTGGACGGCGATTCGCGCGGCGGCGCAGCGCTGTCGGTGCGGCAGGTCACCGGCGTGCCGATCAAGTTTGCCGGCGTGTCCGAGAAGATTGACGGCCTGGAGGTCTTCGACGCCGAGCGCCACGCCGGGCGTGTGCTGGGCATGGGCGACATCGTCGCGCTGGTTGAAGAGGTGCAGAAGGGCATCGATCTGGGCGCGGCACAGAAGCTCGCCGACAAGGTCAAGGCCGGCAGCGGCTTCGACCTCGACGACTTCCTGTCGCAAATCAGCCAGATGAAAAAGATGGGCGGCCTGTCGGGGCTGATGGACAAGCTGCCGAGCCAGCTCACCGCCAAGGCCCAGGGCGCGGACATGGACAAAGCCGAGCGCGATGTGCGCCGCATGGAAGGCATCATCCATTCAATGACGGCGCTGGAGCGGCGCAAGCCCGAGCTGATCAAGGCCAGTCGTAAGCGCCGCATTGCCACTGGCGCCGGTGTGCATGTGCAAGAGGTCAACCGGCTGTTGAACCAGTTCGACCAGATGCAGAGCATGATGAAAAAGATGAAGGGCGGCGGCCTGATGAAGATGATGAAGCGCATGGGCGGCATGGGTGGGGCCGGCGGCGGCGGCTTCCCCGGCATGCCACGCTGAACACAGGTTCGGTATCCGCTGGTAGGCCGTGATCGACGGCCTGCAGGTAACGCGCAGGTCCATGCCCTCCAGCACCGTTTCTCAAGCGCACCCTGGCAGGGCCGACCCCCCTGCCCCCGCCAGGATCGATCGGGTTGTACCGGGCACAAAGGGCCCAGAAGCGAAACGACTGGATACTGCTTTTGTCGGGTCAGACGGTGATAGTGCAGGTCTTCTGGCCCATCTCCCGGGTCTGCACCTTCAGACCCGCCGCCCCATGGATGCCCTGTCCTCCTTCACCTCGCTGGCGCTGGCCGCCACTGCACTTTTAGTGCTGAGCTTCATCGTGCTGCGCCAGCGCATGAGCTCGCGCCGCGCCAGCCGCGAGCGCCGCGAGGCTTTGGATACCGTCGTCGCGTGGCCGCCTGAAGCCGCACGCGTGCTCACCATCACCGAGCGGCAAGCCTACGACCTGCTTAAGCGCGCCATGCCGGGCTACGTCGTGCTGGGCCAGGTGCCGTTGTCGCGCTTTCTGCGCGTGCCCTCACGCCATTCCTACAGTGACTGGTTGCAACGGGTGGGTTCGCTGAGTGCCGACTTGCTGCTGTGCGATGCAGGCTCGCGCGTTCTGGCGGTGGTCGATATTCGGCCGGCTGCCGAAAGCGAACGCAGCCGCCGCCGCCACGAGCGCATGGCTCGGGTCATGCGGGCGGCGCAAATCCACGTGCATGTCTGGCGTGAGGGCGCGCTGCCCAGCACGGCCGAGGTGCGCACCGCCATGGCCCATGTATCGGGCCCGGCAGCAGCCGGCATCAAGAGCAGCCCGTCCCGACCGATGCCGTTGATTCCGATTGCCGAGATGTCCGAGGTGCTGGCCGACGGCGACCGTACAGCACTCGATCAGGCCATGGACACCACGCTGGAGCCGATGCCCTCGGGCTATTACGACGACCTCGAGCCGTCGACTTCGACCCGGCACTAGTGTCCGCTTTGCGGCCCGGCCTGCGCGCCGGCTTGAACCTACTCACCAAGCAGCGCCTGCGCAAACTCCCGCGCATCGAAGGTCTGCAGGTCTTCCAGCTTTTCGCCGATGCCGACGAAGTAAACCGGCACCACGCGCCCGCGCTCGGTGCCCCAGCGTGCGATGGCGGCCAGCACACCGCCCTTGGCCGTGCCGTCGAGTTTGGTCACCACCAGGCCAGTTAGGCCCAGAGCAGCGTCGAAGGCCTTGACCTGCGACAGCGCGTTTTGGCCGGTGTTGCCATCGACCACCAGCAGCACCTCGTGCGGCGCACCGGCTTGCGCTTTGCCGATGACGCGCTGGATTTTCTTCAGCTCTTCCATCAAATGCAGCTGCGTCGGCAGGCGGCCAGCGGTATCGGCGATCACCACGTCGCACCCGCGCGCCCGCCCCGCGCTCACGGCGTCGAAGCTGACCGCAGCCGGATCGCCGCCTTCCTGGCTCACGATCTCGACGCGGTTGCGGATGGCCCACACCGCCAGCTGCTCGCGCGCCGCAGCGCGAAAGGTGTCGGCTGCGGCCAGCAGCACCTTGCAGTTGGCTTCGGCCAGATGGCGCGTGAGCTTGCCGATGGTGGTGGTCTTGCCGGCACCGTTGACGCCAGCCACCATGATCACCGTCGGACTGGCTTCGCCGATCACCAGCGATCGCTGCAGCGGCAACAGCAGTTCGGTCAGCGCATCGGCCAACAGCAACTTGACGGTTTGCGGCTCGGTGGTCTTGGTTTGCTTAACGCGCCTTTTTAAGTCGGCCAGCAAGAATTCGGCGGCAGCAACACCGGTGTCGGCCATCAACAGCGCCGACTCCAACTCTTCATACAAAGCGTCGTCGATGCGCGCACCGGTGAAGACCTGCGCGATGCCGGCACCGGTCTTGCGAAGGCCTTGCCGCAGGCGGCCGAGCCAGCCGTTGCGGGGCGTGGTCGCTTCGGTGGTGTCGGTGGTGCCACCAGCGTCGGCCGTGTCGGCCGTGTCGGCCGTGTCGGCCGTGTCGGTCAAGTCGGCCGTGTCGGATAGCGCCGGTTCAGGCGACGCTTCGGCAACGTGCGTTAGCGCTGATAGCTCGACCGGCTCGACCGGCTCGACGACGTCGGGCGCCGGGTGCGTCGGTGGTGCAGCGTCCGCCGGCTTGCGCCGAAAGAACGAGAAGCTGGCCCAGCCTTCGTCCGGCGTCTGGGCCAGTGGCAGAGGCGGGAGCCCGGGTGCGGCCGCAAGCGGCGTGGCTTCGGATAATGCGACGGGCACAGGGGCCTCGGCCTGCACTGGCGCCACAGCAGGGGCCGGCGGCTTCTTCTTGAAAAAACTGAACATCGAACGGAGGGGTTGGGCCGAGCGGCTGCGGGTACTTTTTGCCCCGATATACTGCGCAGCTCAGGCGCTTTAGCTCAGTTGGTTAGAGCGACGGAATCATAATCCGCAGGTCCGGGGTTCAAATCCCTGAAGCGCCACCAAGATTCCTACGGCCCGGGCGTATGACCTCGGGCCGTTTTCATTTTCACAGCCCCTGGATATCCACCATGCTCCGCTGTGCCCCTCTTGGCCGTGTCGCACCTCTAACCGCTGTCGCGTTGAGCCTGGCACTGACCGCTGTGCTCCGCCCCGACACTGCTGCCGCGCAAGGTGTGCGCAACTTTCCCGCCGATGCGCTGCGCGGCGAGATCGTGATCACCGCGCCGCCAGAGATCGTGCTCAACCGCCAGCCGGCACGACTGGCACCCGGCGCGCGCATTCGCGGCATGGACAACATGCTTGTGCTTTCCGGCGCAGCCGCCGGCCAGCGATTGCGGGTGCACTACACGAGAGACTTGCAGGGCCAGTTGCTCAAGGTCTGGGTGCTGACGGCCGCCGAAGAAGCGCGCAAGCCCTGGCCCGAAACGCTGCAGGAAGCCGCCGCCTGGCGCTTTGATGCCGATGCACAGCGCTGGAGCAAGCCATGAACGACACCAGCGGAAACGGCAGCGGTGATGGCAATGGCAATGGCAACGGCAACGGCAACGGCAGCAAAAAAGTCTTTATCCGCACCTTCGGTTGCCATATGAATGAATACGACAGCAGCAAGATTGCCGACGTGCTGCGTGCAGCCGACGGCTACGAGCCGACCACGGACGTTGAACAAGCCGACCTGATCCTGTTCAACACCTGCTCGGTGCGCGAGAAGGCGCAGGAAAAGGTTTTCAGCGATCTCGGCCGCGTCAGGCACCTAAAGAAAAAGGGCGTGCTGATCGGCGTTGGCGGTTGTGTGGCCAGCCAGGAAGGTGCAGCCATCCTCGAGCGCGCGCCGTACGTCGACCTCGTGTTCGGCCCGCAGACGCTGCACCGGCTGCCGCAGATGATTGCAGCGCGCGCTGCCGAGCAGCGCCCGCAGGTCGACATCCGCTTCCCGGAAATCGAAAAGTTCGATCACCTGCCGCCGGCGCGTACCGACGGCGCGTCGGCCTTCGTCTCGATCATGGAAGGCTGCAGCAAGTACTGCAGCTACTGCGTCGTGCCCTACACGCGCGGCGAAGAAGTACACCGGCCGCTGGACGATGTGCTGACCGAGGTGGCTGGCCTGGCCGACCAGGGCGTCAAGGAAGTGACGCTGCTGGGGCAGAACGTCAACGCCTACCGCGGCCTGATGGCAAGCGCCGAGCGCGGCGCGGGCGGCACGCCCGACATTGCCGACTTCGCGCTGTTGATCGAGTACGTGGCGGCCATTCCCGGCATCGAGCGCATCCGCTACACCACCAGCCACCCCAACGAGTTCACGCTGCGGCTGATCGATGTCTACGCCCGCGTGCCGCAGCTGGTGAGCCATCTGCATCTGCCGGTGCAGCACGGCAGTGACCGCATCCTGATGGCGATGAAGCGCGGCTACACCGCAATCGAATACAAAAGCACGATCCGCAAACTGCGCGCCGTGCGGCCGGACATCAGCCTGTCCAGCGACTTCATCGTCGGCTTCCCAGGCGAGACGCAGGACGATTTCGACAAGACGATGAAGCTGATCGACGACATCGGCTACGACAGCAGCTTCAGTTTTGTATTCAGCGCCCGGCCCGGCACGCCGGCAGCGGCCTTGGCTGACGAGACGCCACAGGCGCTGAAGCTGCAGCGCCTGCAGCAGCTGCAGGCGCGCATCGAGGACAACGTGCGCCGCATCAGTGCAAGCCGCCAGGGCACCGTGCAGCGCATCCTGGTCGAAGGGCCTTCGCGCAACAGCGGCAAGGCTGGCAAAGCCGGCTCCGGCGCACAAGAGCTGATGGGCCGCACCGCGTGCAACCGCATCGTCAATTTCGACGGCGGCCCGCACGCGGCACGGCTCATCGGGCAAATGTTGGATGTGACGATTACCGAGGCACTGCCGCACTCGTTGCGCGGCACGCCGGTGCTGCACGTCAGCATGGTTGCCGACGGCGGCAACGCGCTCAACGCCGGCCCGGCCCGAAGCCCTGCCACCACAGCGTGATGGCGCAGGCCGCCACCATGCCCACGTAGGTCGCCATCTTGCCGTCACGACCCAGCAGCACCAGGCCCAGCAGCACAGCGGCAGCGCAGGCCGCACAAGCCGGTCCGGCCAGGCGGCTGAAGGCCACGGCGGCCAGCTCGCGGTGCCACAGCAGCTTGGCCAGCGCGGCAGCCAGCCCACCCAGCAGCAGCGCGGGTGTGAAGAGGTTGGCCACGTGCCACAGCGCGTCCAGTGGTCCCATTGGTGTTGCTGCCTTGAAACCTACAATTCTGACGTGAGCGTCCTCGCCCTCGGGCTCAACCACACCACGGCGCCGCTGGACCTGCGCGGTAAGTTGGCCTTCGCACCCGAGCAAATGGCGCCGGCCTTGTTGGGCCTGCGCGAGCGGCTGCAACGGGCGCTGCCGGAAGCAGCGCTGGTGTCCACTTGCAACCGCACCGAGTTGTATGTGGCCTCCGCGCCAGCCCATGTGCAGGAGCTCGTGCGCCCGGCGATCGACTGGCTGGCCGAGCAAGGCGGCATCAGCGGCGCGCAGTTGCTGTCGCACAGTTATGTGATGGAAGACCACAACGCCGCGCGCCACGCCTTTCGCGTGGCTGCCGGGCTCGATTCGATGGTGCTCGGTGAGCCGCAGATCCTGGGCCAGATGAAGCAGGCCGCCCGCGTGGCCAGCGAGGCCGGCACGCTGGGCACCACACTGCACCAGCTGTTTCAGCGCAGCTTCTCCGTGGCCAAGGAAGTGCGCAGCTCCACCGAAATCGGCGCCCACAGCATCAGCATGGCAGCAGCCGCAGTGCGGCTGGCGGCGCAGCTGTTCGAGGACATGGCGCAGATCAAGGTGCTGTTTGTCGGCGCCGGCGAAATGATCGAGCTGGTGGCCACGCACTTTGCCGCACGCACACCCAAAGCGATGGCTTTGGCCAACCGCACACTGGAGCGTGGCGAGAAGCTGGCCAGCCGCTTCGGCGGCGAGGCCATGCGCCTGTCGGACATGCCCAACCGGCTGCATGAGTTCGATGCCGTAATCTCCTGCACCGCCAGTTCGCTGCCCATCATCGGCCTGGGCGCGGTGGAGCGCGCGCTGAAGGCGCGCAAGCGGCGGCCGATGTTCATGGTCGACCTGGCGGTGCCGCGCGACATCGAGCCTGAGGTCGCGCAGCTGTCGGATATCTACCTCTACACCGTCGACGATCTGTCCGCGCTGGTGCAGACGGCGAGTGAAAAACGCCAGGCCGCCGTGCAACAGGCCGAGCTCATCGTCGATGCCGGTGTGCAGAGCTTCAGCCACTGGCTGGACCAGCGTGCCGCCGTGCCGCTGATCCAGGCGCTGAACCGCCAGGCCGACGACTGGGGCGCTGCTGAGCTGGGCCGCGGGGGCCCCCGGCGTTGGGGGGGGGGGGCCGGGGGGCCCGGGGGGGGGGGCCGGGGCCCCCGGGGGGCGCCCCCCATTCTGGCCGGCCCCCAGGGCGGCGTTGCCCCGGCGGGAGGGGGCGGCCGCCCCCC
>JAJAZC010000099.1 GCA_026785885.1 Rubrivivax sp. | reverse complement strand
TGGGGGTGGGGGTGGGGGTGGGGGGGGGGGGGGCGGGGGCGGGGGCGGGGGCGGGGGGGGGGGGGGGGGCCCGGCGGCCCCACGCGGCGGCCCCCCCCGCCGCCGGCTTTCACCGCCACCGCCAAGCCCAGGCGCAGCGCGCACGGGTGTTGTCGGCCCTGTTGGTGCCCATCGACGGCAACCACACGATCCCGCTGCCACGTGCACCGGATCACCGCCGGGCGCTGGCCGAGGTCTGGGGGCCGCCCGATGGTGCGGGCAGCGTGATGCCGCTGCGCGACTTGCTCGGCATCGTCAGCGCGCACGAGTGGCGCAAAAAGGGCGTGCCGGTGCCGGCCCTGGGCGCTGCGCCGGACAACCGCATTCACCCGCACCACGGTGTCTTCAGCCCCGTGCGCGGCGAGTACGTGGACCTGGTTGCACAAGCCGACTTGCCGGCCGCCGCGATACAGGGCGCAGAGGGCGGGGCATTCGATATCGGCACCGGCACCGGCGTGCTGGCCGCGGTGCTGGCCCGGCGCGGCGTGCGGGCTGTGGTGGCTACCGACAACGACGAAGGTGCGCTGGCCTGCGCGCGCGACAACCTGCACCGGCTGGGCCTGAATGACACGGTGCAGCTGCTGCGTGCCGAGCTCTTTCCACCGGGCCAGGCAGCGCTGATCGTGTGCAACCCGCCGTGGCTGCCGGCGCGTGCCGGCTCGGCCATCGAACGCGCGGTTTACGACGAGGACAGCCGCATGCTGCGCGGCTTTCTGGCTGGCCTGGCCGCGCACTTGCTGCCCGGTGGTGAAGGCTGGCTGATCCTGTCGGACCTGGCCGAGCACCTGGGCCTGCGCACCCGCGCGCAGCTGCTGGGCTGGATCGCCACTGCGCAGCTGCAGGTGCTGGGCCGCACCGACACCCGGCCGCGGCACCCGAAGGTGCAGGACACCGCCGACCCGCTGCATGCTGCGCGCGCGGCGGAAGTCACCTCGCTGTGGCGGCTGGGGGCTGCATGAGCGCCGACACCGACGACACCGAAGACACCGACGGCACCGACGACATCGACGACATCGACGACATCGACGGCACCGACAGCACCGACGACGCCGGCAACAGCGCCGACAACGACAACGCAGCAACCGACTTCACGCTGCGCGGTGAGCACATCACGCTGGACGCGCTGCTCAAGGCCAGCGGCCTGGCCAGCAGCGGTGGCGCGGCCAAGCAGATGATTCAGAGCGGCCTGGTGCAGGTCAACGGCCAGGCCGAGTTGCGCCGCGGCCGCAAGCTGCGCACGGGTGACCGCGTGGTCTTCGCCGACGTGGCCGTGCGCATCACAGCGCCAGATGCGGCTAGGCCTTGAGCGACACGATTTCTTTGAAGCCACCCCAGAACATGCGCTTGCCGTCCATCGGCATCTGCGTCATGTCCATGTCCTTGATGCTTGGCTCGGCCATAACCTTCTTGTTGACGGCGTCGCGCTGACGGCGCGAGCTGAAGACGATCCACGAGAAGACGACGACTTCGCCTTCCTTCAGCTTGACCGACTGCGGAAACGAAGTCCGCTTGCCCGGCTTGACGTCGTCGGCCACGCACTCGTGTACTTCCAGCGCACCGTGTTTGATCCACAGCTTGCCCATCTTGCTGGCCAGGCGCTTGTATTCGGCCACGCGGTCGGCTGGCACGGGGACCACGAATCCATCGACATAAAGGCCCATCACGTTTCTCCTTCGGGTTGGGGTTCTTAGAGTGCGGCGCGCTGCCACAGCAGTTCGCGCTCGCAGGTGTTGCGTCGGCCTCTTGGGCGTCTTGCGTTCGATCAGGCACAGGAACTTCAGCCACTCCGTATGGCGGTGCCGCGGTTTGCACATCGACATCACGCGGCCATCCAGCGTGTTCAGCGCCGCGAACAGCGTCGTCGTGCCGTGGCGCTTGTAGTCGTGCGTGACGGTGCCCGCACGGCCGGTCTTCGTGGGCAAGCCGGGCTGCGTGCGGTTCAAGGCCTGGATCTAGCTCTTCTCGTCGCAGCTGAGCACCAGGGCGTGCTTGAGCGGGTTCAGGTGCAGGCCCACCACATCCAGCAGCTTGTCCTCGAAGCGCGGGTCGCGCGAGACCTTGAAGCTGCGGCTCAGATGCCCCTTCAGACCGTTGTTGCGCCAACGCGGTAAGCACGGTCGTGGCCCCTATATGCCCAGGTGCTCGGCCAGCGTGCGTGTGCTCCAGTGCGTGGCGTTGACGGGCTTGTCATGCAGCGTGGCCTGCACGATGCGCGACTCCATCTCAACCATCACACGGGCCGACCGCCCCAAGCGGGGCGCCTCCTTGCGCAGCGCGTCGATGCCGCCAGCCAGGAAGCGCTTGCGCCGCAGGGTTACCCGGCGGCGATCCAGCCCAACATTTTCGGCGATTTCCTTGTTCTGCATGCCCTTTGCCGCCAGCAACACGATGCACGAACGCTGTTGAAGGCGCACCTCGATGCGCTTGCGCTGCGACAGCACCCGAAGCTGTCGCTCGGTCTGCGCACCCAACTCGATTTCCTTGGCCACCCGCATCGCCCGCCTGCAACGGCGGCTGGAGCGTGCGGGCCCAATTGAGTTTTTATGATTTGGCACGCAACACACTAGCTAGCTTTTGGCCGCCAGGCCCAGCCGCTCGATCGTCGCCTTCTCGGCCGTGTAGGTCTCGCGGGCCCAGCGGGTGTAGTCGTCGGTGCCCATGTAGATCACGGTCTGGTCGAACTTGTCGAAGACGGCCAGCACGGCAGGGTCTTCGAGCGTCTTTTTGAAAGCGTCGTGCAGCGTGCGCGTGACGGCCGGGTCCATGCCTTTGGGGCCGCAGACGCCGAAGGGCGAATCGCTGACGGTCTTGAAGCCCAGCTCATCCAGCGTCGGCACGTTGGGCCAGCGTTTGCTGCGCTTGCCGCCGTAGGTGGCAATCAGCCGCAGCTTGCCGCTGTCCACATGCGGCGCCCAGCCGGTGGCGTCGCTGGCGGCCATGGTGTGGCCGCCCAGGATGGCCTGCATGTTGTCGGCGTTGCCTTTGAACGGCACGTGGTTGAGCTTGATGCCGGCGCGTTGCGCGAACTCCTCCACCGCCAGGTGCGGGCTGGTGCCGGTGCCGGTGCTGCCGTAGCTGAACTTGTCGGGGTTGGCTTTAGCGTAGGCCACCAGGTCGGCGACGCTTTTGATCGGCCCGTCGGCCGGCACCACGAGACCAAAGGTGTAGCCCGTGAGGCAGGCGATCCACGTGAAGTCCTTCGTGGTGTCAAAGGTCGTCTTCTGCATGTGCGGGATGCGGAACACACCATGCGGCAGCTGGCTCAGCGTGTAGCCGTCGGGCCGCGCGTTGACGAGCTCGTTGGCGCCAAGCATGCCGCCGGCACCGGGTCTGTTGTCGACGACGATGGTTTGGCCCAGCGCTTTGGCCGCACTCTCGGCCACCGCGCGGATCACCGCGTCGGTGCTGCCGCCGGCCGGCCAGGGGCAGATGTAGCGGATGGGCCGGGCCGGAAAACTTTGTGCGCGCGCCAGGCGCGGCAAGGCCAGGCTGCCGGCTGCAACAGTCGCGGTGCTGATGAAGTGGCGGCGGGTGCTGCGCATGGTGGTTTGGCTTTCGTGAATGGTGGATGGGGTGATGCGATCAGGCGGTGCGATCAGGCGGTGCCATCAATCAGCTTTGGCACCCGAGTCTTTGACGACCTTGGCCCACTTGACGATCTCCACCGGCTGGTAGCGCGCCAGCTCGTCGGGGCTCGACAGCCAGGGCTCCAGCCCCAGCACCTTGAGCTTGTCGGCCACGTCGGGCAACTTGAAAACACGCTGCAGCTCGGCGTTGAGCCGGGCCACCACGTCGCGCGGCGTGCCGGCCGGTGCGAACAGCGCAAACCAGGTCGTGGCCTCGAAGCCGGGCACCGTCTCGGCCACGGTAGGCACGTCCGGCGCGGCCGCCGAGCGGGTGGCCGTGGTCTGCGCCAGTGCGCGGATGCGGCCTTCACGCACCATTGGCAGCGCCGACGGCATGTTGTCGAACATCAGCTGGATGCTGCCGCCCACCAGATCGGGAATTGCGAACTGCCGGCCTTTGTAGGGCACGTGGACCATCTTCGTGCCGGTCAGCGTTTTAAAGAGTTCGCCGGACACGTGCACCGAGGTGCCGACCCCCGGTGAGCCGAAGCTCAGCTTGTCGGGGTTGACCTTCATGTAGGCGATCAACTCGGCGACGTTCTTCACCGGCAAATCGTTGTTGACGACCAGCAGGTTGGGCGCCGACGCGATGTGCCCGACCGGCGTGAAATCACGCACCATGTCGTAGAGCATCTTGCGGTACAGCGCGCCGTTGATCGAGTGCGTACCCACGGTTGCCAGCACCAGCGTGTGGCCGTCGGGTGGGCTTTTGGCGACATCGGCGGCGCCGATGTTGCCGCCGGCACCGGGTTTGTTGTCGACGACCACCGGCTGCCCGAGCTGCGAACGATCACTGAACAAGCGCGCCAGGATGTCGGGTGCGCCGCCCGCCGGGAAGGTCACGACAAGGCGGATCGGCTTGGTCGGAAAGCTTTGCGCGGCGGCCGGGTCGATAGAAGCGACAGTCGCCATGGTCGCGGTTGTTGCAACAGCCGCGCCGATCAACATTCGGCGCAACGCTGACAGCGGCACCAGCGGCACCAGCGGCACCAGCGGCAAGAGCGGCAACAGCAGGCGCATC
>JAJAZC010000098.1 GCA_026785885.1 Rubrivivax sp. | reverse complement strand
CCTCCGCCGCGCCGAGGACGGCGAGCTGTCTGCGATGGACATGATGGCGGTGGAGACCTCGCTCAACACCCATCTGCATGGCCAGCTCAACGTGCAGCACCTGAGCGAGCGGGATCTGATGCTGGCCCGCATCATCATCGAGAGCCTTGACGACGACGGCTACCTGCGCACGCCGCTGGCTGAGCTGCTGGAGCTGGCCAAGCTGGACCCGGCTGTAACGCTGCAAGAGATGCAGATTGCGCTCAAGCGCGTGCAGGCGCTGGAGCCGGCCGGTGTTGCCGCCCGCACGGTCGGCGAGTGCCTGATGCTCCAGTTGCCGGCCATCAGCTGCGTCAAGATGCGCGCCTTGGCGCAGACCATCGTCGACAAACATTTGCACACGCTGGCCGCGCGCGACGTCACTGGCCTGGCCCGTGAACTGGGTGAATCGCCAGCGCGGGTGGAAGAGGTTTGCGATCGCATCCGCCGGCTGGATCCGCGGCCGGGTTGGCGCCTCGGTTCGTCGCAAGTGGCCTACGTGGTGCCTGACGTCATCGTCAAAAAAATGCGTGGGCAGTGGACCGTGCAGCTCAACCCGGCCATCGTGCCCAAGGTGCGGCTGAACCAGGTTTATGCGCAGCTTTTCCAGCGCCACCGCACGCCGGCCAATGCCGAGATGGGTGCGCATCTGCACGAAGCGCGCTGGACGCTGCGCAACGTGGAGCAGCGCTTTTCGACCATCCTCGATGTGGCCGAAGCGATCGTGAAGCGGCAGAAGAATTTCCTCGAGTACGGTGCGATGGCGATGAAGCCGCTGGGCCTGCGCGAGATCGCTGAAGAGGTCGGCATCCACGAGAGCACCGTTTCCCGCGTCACCAACAACAAGTACATGGCCACGCCCATCGGCGTCTTCGAGCTGAAGTACTTTTTCAGCCGCGCGATGATCACTGCCAACGGCAGCGCTTGCTCGGGTACGGCGATCCGCGGGCTCATCAAGGACATCATCGAAGCCGAAAACGTCGACCACCCGTTGAGCGATGCCGAGATTACGCGCCAGCTTGCGCTGCAAGGCCTGGTCGTGGCGCGGCGCACGGTGACCAAGTACCGGCAGATGCTGAAGATCGAGGCCGTGGACCGGCGCCGGCGGCACGCCTGACGGTTGCTGCTGTGACGTTGGCCGACTTGGCCCGGTGTGCTCCCGGCAAGCCGGGCCCGCCGCGGCCATGTCGGCATTTCGGCCTATCGCCGTATTGGCATATCGGGCGCGCGTGGCGTCTGCCGCGAACGCTGGCCGGCGGGCAAAACCGGTGTATCAAATGAAGGTCGTTGGGCGCGCGCTTTGCCGTTACTGAGCACGTGCCCTCAATACGTGGCGCGCATCCTTTCGACCCTTGCAACGGAGACTTTGATGGCTGATCGCGATACCTATCTCACCGGCTTATTTCCGGACCGCGCCAGTGCCGAACGTGCCTACCAAGGTGCGGTCGACCGCGGCTACAAGACCGACGACGTCAACCTGGTGATGTCCGACGAGACGCGCAAGCGGCACTTCGGCATCGACGACGCTGTCGGCGGCCGGGAAACTGAACTCGGCACCAAGGCCGCTGAAGGTGCGGGCATTGGCGCCGGCATCGGCGGCACGATCGGCGCCATCGCGGCGGCCGTCGCTGCGGTGGGCACGTCGATCGTCGTACCGGGGCTCGGCCTCGTGGTTGCCGGACCGATCGCTGCGGCGCTGGCCGGCGCCGGCGCGGGTGGTGCGGCTGGCGGGCTGCTGGGCGCGCTGATCGGCTGGAACATTCCGGAAGAGCGCGTCAAGGAATACGAGACCGGCATCAAGGATGGCGGCATCTTGATGGGCGTGCGCACGCGCAGCGATGACGACGCCACGCACCTGGAGAAGCACTGGCGCGATGCCAGCGGCACTTCAATCTACCGCTGACCGGCAGGGCAGCCAGAGCGCTTAGCGGTTTCGCTGCCAAAGAGGTCCTTCCAAGGCCGCGTAAGCGGCCTTTTGCGTTCTCACAAAGCGCCGACTGTGAAGGACTGCCCGCAAGTCGGCCAGCGCTGCGCCGATAAGACCTGAGCATCGCTTCTGTTGTGGTCTGCCTTGGTCCTTCTTCGCCGTCTTCGTTGTTTGCTTCGGCCTCCGCGGTCGATCAAGGCGCGGCTGACACTATGTGGCACGCTGGCGTTGATTGCGAGTGTGGCGCTGACCACGGTGGTGCTGGAACGCGAGGCGGAGCACCACACGATCCTCGCCCAGCACGAGCGTGAGTTGAACGAAGGTGTGCGTGCAGCCGGCGTGCTGTCGCGCCGCGTCGTCGAGCTGCAGCGCGCGCTGGTCGCGACTGCCCATCTGATCGACGAACCGCTGCTCGCCGACACGGCCCGGCTGGATGCCTTCGTGGCCTAGCAGCCGGTGCTGCGCAGCCTGTTTTCCAGCCTGTTCATTGCTCGCAGCAACGGGCTGGTGCCGGTGTGGGCCGACAGAGTCAGCATTCGCCACCCGACGCTCACCGTGGCCGACCGCGACTACTTCCGCCGTACGGTAGCCGAAAGGCGGCCGATCATCTCCGACGTGCTGCCCGGCCGTGTCTCTGGCGAGCCGGTCATCATCTTCACAGTGCCGCTGCACAAAGGCGACCGGGTCTAGGGTGTGCTCGGCGGCGCGCTGCGCCTCGCCAGCCGCGACATGCTGGACGATCTGGTCGAGGGCTCCGACACCCGCGATGAAGCGCTCGTGATCGTCACCGACCTGCGCGGTGTGGTGCTGGCGCACCCGGACCGCAGCCGTGTCTTGAAGCCCATCAGCGACGAGCCGCGCATGGCGCAGGGCTACCTCGATTGGGTGGCTGCCGGGAGTGCAATCGAGCCCGCCGGGCAGTTCTTGCGGCAGGCCGGGCAGGTACTGTCGGCTACGGGCATCGCGGGGCCGGACTGGGTGCTGTGGCGGGCCGTACCGCGGGCAGAGCTGCTGGCACCGCTGCGCGCGGCGCGGCACAAGGCGCTGTTGACGGCGGCGGCCATCGTGGCCATCGGTTTACTGGCCGTGCGGGCGCTCATCAGTGTTTGGCGGCGGCCGCTGCAGCAGCTGCAGCGGCGGGCCGAAAGCCTCTTCGACGACCGTGGCGACGCGCAGGATGGTTGGCCGCAGGTGGGCGGTGAGATCGGCGAGCTGTCGCGCGTTCTGCGCCAGGTCAGCGCCGAGCGCTCGCAGTTCGAGCGGTTGAACGCGCGGGTGCTGGCCCAGCTGGGTTCGGTGATGGCCGCGGCCCCGGTGGGCATTCTCTTCACGCGCGAGCAGTGCATGCAGTTGGTCAGCACGGAGATGGGCCGCCTGGTGCAGCGCGCCGCGCCCGAGCTGATGCAACAGCCGCTGGCCACGCTGTTTGCCTCGGCCGACGACTTTGCCCAGATGGAAGTGCGTGTGGTTGACGCTTTTGCGCACCGCCTGCCTTATGCCGGCGAATGGCAGTTGCTGCGGGCCGACGGCAGCACCTTTTGGGCCCAGCTGCGCGGCCAGCCGGTAGCCGCCACCGACCCCGCAGCCGGCACGATCTGGACCGTGGCCGACGTGAGCGACGCGGTGCAGGCCCGCGGTGAGCTGGAATGGTCAGCCACGCACGACCCGCTCACCGGCCTGGGCAACCGCAAGCTGTTCGAGCAGCGGATGGAGCATGTGATGGCGCATCGCCCGGCGTCACTGCCGGCTGCGGTGGTCATGCTGGATCTGGACCGCTTCAAACCCATCAACGACACCGCCGGCCACGCCACCGGCGACGCCATGCTTCAGCAGGTGGCCGCGGCCATCTCGTCGCAGGTGCGCCATGCCGACATGGTGGCGCGCATCGGCGGTGACGAATTTGCGCTGCTGCTGGAAAACTGCCCGCCTGAAGCAGCACGGCGCATCATGCTGAACGTGCACGAAGCCTTCGCCGCCATCCGGCTGCCCTGGCAGGAGCGGCAGCTGCAAGTCGGCGCCAGCCTGGGGGCCGCTCTGCTGCAAGCCGACACGCCGAATGCAGCCACCTGGCTGCAGCAGGCAGACGCGGCCTGCTACGCGGCCAAGGCCGCCGGACGCGGGCGGGTACGCATGGCGCCGGCCTGAGCGCAAAACTTCACACTGATCGGCGCGCCGACTGCAGCGTGGACTTGAACGCTAGTCCAAACGCCGATTGCAGCGCCGATCGGCCTGCTAATTCAAGTGCGAACGACGCCAGCGTCGGTAGCCGTTACTTGTAGCCGTCGCGCACATTGCGCAGGGCTTGATCGGTCTGCTCCGTCTGACGCCTGTCGGTGCGTTTTTGCAGCGCCGGGTCTGCTGCACCGGCAGCGGTCGGGGTGGCAGCAGGTGCATCGCTGGACACACCGGTTTCTTCCCGCGTGGCGCTGCCACTGGCGTCATCTCCACCCGCCCACGGCGCGTCAGGCTGCAAGGGCTCGGCGTGGCGCGGGCGGGGTTCGAGACTGTCTGGTACAGGGTCGCTCATCGATCGATCTCCATGGTTTGACGCTGGTTCAAGGTGCGCTGACGCGCCATACGGTGTTGCCGACGTCGTCAGCCACCAGCAGTGCGCCGCGGCTGTCAATCGCCACGCCCACCGGCCGGCCGCGGGCACGGCCCTCTTCGTCCAAAAAGCCGGTCAGCACATCCACGGGCAAGCCCTGGGGTTGGCCACCCGCGAAGGGCACGTAGACGACCTTGTAGCCCGACAGCGGCCGCCGGTTCCAGGAGCCATGCAACCCGACGAACACGCCGCTGGCGGCAAAGGGCGGCAGTCGGCTGCCGAGGGCACTGCTCAACCCCAGCGGCGCGACGTGGGCGCCCAAGGCGTAGTCCGGCACTACGGCGCTGGCCACCCGCGCTGGCTGCGGCGGCTGCACACGGCTGTCGACGTGCGCGCCGTACCAGCTCCAGGGCCAACCGTAGAAGCCGCCGTCCTGCACCGAGGTCAGGTAGTCAGGAACCAGATCGCTACCGATCTCGTCGCGCTCGTTGACCACCGTCCACAACACCGGGGTGCCGCTGGGCCCTGTCATCCAGGCCATGCCGTTGGGGTTGCGCAGGCCGCTGGCATAGAGCCGCTTGCCGCCACTGACTACATCGATCTGCCAGATCGCGGCACGGCCTTCTTCAGCAGGCAACCCGTTCTCGCCGACGTTGCTGTTGGAGCCGACGGTGGCGTACAGGTGGCGACCGTCGGGGCTGGCGATCAGCGCTTTGGTCCAGTGGTGGTTGATAGGCAGCGCCGGCAAGTCCGTGACGCGGCGGCCTGGATCGCTGATCTGCGTCTGGCCCGATGTGAAGGCATAGGCCATGACCGCATCGGTGTTGGCGACAAACAGCGTGTTGCCGACGAGTGCCATACCGAAGGGCGAGTGCAGGCCTTGCAGCAGCACGCTGCGCAACTCTGCCTGGCCGTCGCCGTCAGCGTCGCGCAGCAGCGTGATGCGGTTGGCGCTGGGCACACCGGCGCCGGCGCGGGCCATCACTTTTTCCATCACCCAGCCACGCAATGAAAAGCCGCTGTCTTGCGGTTTGGCCGGCTTGTTGCTCTCGGCCACCAGCACGTCGCCGTTGGGCAGCACATGCAGCCAACGTGGGTGATCCAGCCCGCTGGCCAGCGCCGTCACGGCCAACCCGGCAGCCGGCTGCGGCTGCTGCCCGGCAGCCCAGCGCTTAGCCGGTGCGATGTTGACGGTGGGCAGCACCGTCTTCACCGGCTCGGGCAGCTGCGGCCGCGGGCCGACGTCTGCTTGCGACTGCAAACGCGATTGCTCACCACAGGCCGTGAGCAGCAAAGCCGTTGCAAGCCACAGCACCGTCCGCCCGTGCGTGGGGCCGTGCAGCCTCATGTGGCCAGCGCCGTGCGGTCGGGCTCGGACGGAGTGGAGATGGTGCGCAGCGCGTCCTCCACGCCGGCCGGTTCGCGCGCGGCCAAGTCACCCAGGGAGACGATGCCGACCAACCGATCGGATTCGTCCAGCACCGGCACGCGCCGTATCTGAACCGCAGCCATCTGGCGCAGCACCTCGGCAGCGGTATGGCGGGGCGAGCAGCAGCGCACGCGGTCGCTCATCACCATATCGACCTCGGTCGACGTGGGGTCCAGCCCGGCTGCAGTGGCGCGCACGGTGATGTCGCGGTCGGTCACGATTCCCAGCAGCCTGTCGCCCAGACACACCGGCAACGCACCGACGTTCAGCTCGTCCATCAACTGTGCAGCACGCTGCACGCTGTCGTGTGGGCCCACCGTCACGGGCTCGGGTGTCATCAGGTCAGCAATCAGGCTCATGGGGTGTACTGCGGTTTAAAAAAGCGGAAGGGGAAACAAGCCGGCGTGGATGCGCTGGTGGCTTGCGGTAGGCAATGCCAGTGCCCACGCGCTTCGGATGCTGTCAGCCATCAAGCCATCCGCTGCGAACGCTGCAGCGGGACTACGTTGGTAGGGTTGCGACCCGCCGGCGCTTGATGCGCGCGGTTGGCGGGCTGCACAGATGGCTCGTGCTGCCGCTGGTACTGCTGTTGCTGTTGCTGCTGCGATGTCTCGCCCTCGGCCCGCGCCGGCGGCAACGTTTCCGACGGCTGGTACGCACCCATCGGATGCGGTGCTCGCAGCAACAGACGCGGTTGGTCGATGGCCTGCGACCGAACCTCTCGACCAACGCCGAAAGCCATCACCGTGCCCAACACCGCCGTCATGGCAAAAACAATCGCGATCCGCACACCACGCTGGCGCCAAAAGACTTTCCGTGCGGCCGGGTCCGACTGCACCGACGTACGCTGTAGTGCACCGCTGTCACCAGGCACCGCGGTGCGCCTTTCGTTGCCCGGGCTCGCGGTTGAATCGTCGCTCATCGGCGCACCGGCGTGCGCGGGGTACAGGGTGGGGGTCATCGGAACAATCCTCCTGGGCCGCGGACACAGCCGCAGCCTGTATATCAATCAACGTGCCAGGGCTGCACCGGGCTGCTTTCAAGCAGAAAAACCAATGCGGCGTAAATGTTGCCGCGTGCTTTGCCGACGAGCGGATGCGCGCTGTTCGGTGCGTCTTGAGCGGCGTGCGATGCGCTGCCATTGCATCGGCCGATGCGTCTCGGGACGCGGCAGCGTTCATGCGCCGATCAGTAAGTAGGCAACGCACTGGTCAAAGGCCAAAGTCAACACCTGACGTTCGTTCGATCACCGGCACCAAGGTGTCGCCGTGCGCCTGCGCCGCCTCGATCGAAGCCAACAGGTGCTCGATCTCCGGCGCGGGCGCTGTCGACGCTGCATTCGACGACGCAGCAACGTTTGCCGTCCTGGCTGTGCGCCGCTGCTCGGCATCGATGGTCTCGGCCTGAGACGCGTTGGAGAACTCGAGCACCGCGAGTATTTCGGGCGTGCCGCCGATCTCGCCCGATGGTGTCAGCGTGCCCATTTGACGGGCGCGGGCCAATTGCTCCCTGACAACCTGGCGCGTCGGCAAATGCGCGCCGGCCGGTCCTGCCGGCAGCGAACGCGCCGATGCTTGCGCCAACAGCATGACCGCTTCGTCGTCGTTGCCCGGCAGCGCGTTGCCAAGGTTGTTGGGGTCGGTTGCATGGCCGGGGCCGGCTTGCGCAATGCCAGCAGTGCCACTGAGTGCGGCCAACAGCACCAGATAAACCAGCGGTCTGTCGATGCGAGAAAGCCGCTGCGGACTGGTGTTCATCGACCGGCTCCCGTTTGTGCCGCATCAAGGCGAAGCAGCCAGAACGGATGGTGGTCAGCGAGCGGGCCACGGTCTGTCGGGCAGCGACGCTGCAGCGTGTGGGCCCAGACCGACAGCGCGACACCTGTGCGCTGCGCGGTCCAAGCCGTGCTCTGCACGGCCTAAGCGTTACGCGGGCCGCAGTTGGACAGCGCTGTCGGCGGGCGCTGACAACACAGCGGCGTGCACACCGCTTTCCTGGCGCGCGCGCCGGCTTGATGCTGCTGCCCTGTCAACCACCGTTGACGGGCCGGTTGCGCTCGTTGGTGGGTGGCTCTTTGCTGGAAATCGCGTATGAATTTGAGCCGCCCGCCTGCTGATGTTTCCGACCGCACCGCCACTGAAAAGGTCCCGGGTAAGCCATTACGGCCGTCGTCAGCCGCCCCGCTGGCCGACCCGGCGTTGCAAGGAGAAGGAGACTCCTCCGCAGTGCGCCGCCACCATGAGGCGGTTGGGCGCTTCCCCGCGTCGGGCCGGGTCGACGCAGCTGCACGCCAAGCCGCACCGGCAGACGAAGCCGAAGCGCGCGAGCTGCAGCAAGCAGAGCAAGAGGGCCGTGGACATGCCAAGCCGCAAGCCGCTTGACACGGCTGGCATGCAACGCGTCGGCTCCACCGACACCGCTCATTGAATGTTCGCCATGACCGCAAGTCCTCCGCGCCCCGCCCGACGCCACCACCGAATTGCCGTCGGCGCCGTTGCCACTCTGGCCGTGCTGGCGGTGGGCGTGGTGTTGGGTGAAGCCAGTGGCTGGCCTTTTCTGCAACAGCCGTTGCAAGACCGCTTGGCCAAAGCTGCCGGCGTGCCGGTGCTGCTGGAGGGGCGCTTTCGTGCGCGGTTCCTGATCACACCGCAGTTGCAGGTCGATCACTTGCGGGTCGGCGCCGGTGGCGGTGTCGATGTGCCGCACTTGATCGACGCACGCGCAGTGGATTTGCGCTGGCGTTGGCGTGACCTTTGGCAGTGGCGTCAAGGACAGCCGCTTCGCATTGCGCAGCTGCACGCCGGCATGTTGGATGCGCACTTGCTGCGGCAGGCCGATGGGCGCGCCAGTTGGCAACTGGGCCGCGACGACAAGCCGCGCTCCGCTGATGCAGCCGACACGCGCAACGGGTTACCGCGCTTCGGCTCGCTGCAACTGCAGCACGGTTTCATCCGCGTCGATGACCGGCCGTTGGACACGCTGCTGCGCATCGACCTGCGGGGGGGTGAAGGCGAGGGCGCAACCGCAACTGCAACCGCTGGATCGCCAACGGCTACGGCTACGGCTACGGCATCGGCATCGGCATCGGCATCTGCATCTGCATCTGCATCGGCTGTGCCACTGGCATCAACTAAAGCCTCGGCGTCGGCATCCCCTGCTGCAAGCGTAGCCGCCTCAGTGGCTGCACTGCCGGCCCAGGCCGGCTACACGGCGCTTGTGCAGGGCCGGTATCGGGCGTTGCCGCTCGATCTGCATTTGCGCACAGGCGGTGCGCTGCCGTTCATTCAGGACACGCTGGACGCATCGGCCGGCGGTGGCGGCAAGGCCACCGGCAGCAGCACCGGTGGCGGCGACAGCGGCGACAGCGGCAATGGCAACAGCCCCATGCTGGCTTTGCGCGTCGAAGGCCGGGCCGGTGCGGCGCAGGTGCTGTTCGACGGCCACGCTGGCGCGTTGCTGGGTGCGCGTCGGCTCAATGGTGCTTTGCGCGTGCGCGGCCCCTCGCTGGCGCGGGTGGGCCGGCCGCTAGGCGTGACGCTGCCGGACACGCCGCCCTTCGACCTGCGCGGCCACCTGGCGCACGACGGCGGGGTGTGGCACCTGCAGGCTGAAGAAGCCGTCATCGGCAGCAGCCGTCTGCACGGCAATTTTCGTTATGACACGCGCAGCCAACCGCCGCGCTTGAGCGGCCGCCTGGGCGGGCCGAGGCTGGCGCTGGCCGACCTGGGCCCGGCGGTCGGCAAACCCGTTGCCAAACGCAAGGGTCAGCCGGAGGCAGTCGCCGTGGCTGCCACAGCCGAGGCGGCATCTGCGCCGGCCGGTGCCACCCGACGTGTCCTGCCCCAGCGCGGCTTCGATCTGCCGTCGCTGAAGGTGATGGACGCCGAGGTGCAGATCGCACTCGATGAGCTGGATTTCGGCACGCCTGCCATGGCGCCGCTGCGGCAGTTGCGCACGCACCTGTTGCTAAAGGGCGGCGTGCTGGAACTGCAGCAATTGCAGGCGGTGGCGGCGGGCGGCCGTTTTGCGGGCAGCACGCGGCTGGACGCAACAGCACAGCCGGCGCGTTGGGGGGCCGAGCTGCGCATCGACGGTGTCGACATCGCCGGCTGGGTGCGTGGCCTGCGCAAGGACAGTGCGCCGGCAGCAGCCGACACCCGCACCGCCGCGCTCAAAGCACAGCGCCAGCAGGCTCGCCAGGGCGGTGATCAGCCGGTGGCGAGCTACGTCACCGGGATGCTGGGCGGCAACATCAAGTTCACCGGCGTGGGCAATTCGACAGCGCAGATTCTGGCCACGCTGACCGGCAGCGCAGATCTGATGCTGCGTGAAGGAACCATCTCCCACCTGGCCACCGAAGCGCTGGGTCTGGACATCGCACAAGGGCTTGGCGTGCTCATTCGTGGTGATCAACCGTTGCCGCTGCGCTGCGCGCGTGTCGACCTGAGCGCCGAGCAAGGTGTGGTGAAGATCCGCCGCGCGGTGCTGGACAACACCGACAGCACGTTGCGCATTGCAGGCCAGGTCGATTTGCGGCAGGAAACCTTGGCGCTGGAGGCCCGTGCCCGGCCCAAGGACATATCGCCGCTGTCTTTGCGCACCCCCGTGCGCGTGACCGGCACGCTGGCGCAGCCGCAGGTCGGCATCGACGGCAAGCGCCTGGCCGGCAAGGTGCTCGGGTCCGTGATCCTGGGTGCAGTGGTCGCGCCGTTGGCTGCGCTGCTGCCGCTGATCGACCGCGGTGAGAACGAAGGCGACCCTTGTGCCGAAGGCAAGCCGCAAGTACCGCCGAACGCGGCTTCGCAGTCGGCGAAGACAGCGCGCTGAGACCAGCTTGAGGGCTGGTTTTCCTACAGCCGGCTGCGTCGATGGCCGAGGGGCCCGTGGGCCCGTCAGCTTCACACTAGCCGCTTACTTGCAAAGCACAGGATCAATCGCATGCAACCCGCCGTGTCCTCGACCCCCGGCTCCAACGACAGCCCCACGTTGCGGTTCGATCGCCGCCTGTCGGGCCATTTCAGCCGTCTCAACAGCGAGAACCGCGCTGTCATGGCGTGGGCTGCGATCGTGGCGTTTGCGATGCTGTCGTTCTTCGTGCATTTGCTGCACGAGCACATGCAACGCAGCGTCGTGCTGCAGGCTGAGATGGCTTCATCGCCTGCCTCGCGCAAGCTGTCGGCCCAGATGATTTCGCCTGTCGTCAACAGCCAGGGTTCTGGCAATGAACTGGCCCTTCAGCTGTCGAGTCGCTAGCCGGGATCACCCCATGAGCCTTGTGAATTCCACACCGACGCGTCGCCCGATGCAGCCGATTGCGCGGCCCCTGGCCTTGGTGACCGGAGCTTCGTCCGGCATCGGCTTCGAGCTTGCTCGCTGCTGCGCCGAAGACGGACACGATTTGATCGTCGTGGCGGACAACAGCCTGGACTCTGCAGTGGCGGCGCTGGAGGCCACAGGCGCAGAGGTGCAAGCCGTGCAGGCCGATCTTGCGACGACCGCAGGTGTCGACGCCGCCCTTGCAGCGTTGCAAGGCCGCCCGCTGCAGATGTTGATCGCCAACGCCGGGACCGGGCTCGGCCGCACATTCCTCGAGCAGGACTTTGCGGCGCTGCGACACATCATCGACACCAACGTCACCGGGACGCTGGAGCTGATCCATCGCGTCGCCCAGGGCATGCAGACGCGGCGCAACGGGCGCATCTTGATTACCGGCTCGATCGCCGGTTTCATACCCGGCCCCCACAACGCGGTTTACAACGCCAGCAAGGCTTTCATCGATTCGTTTGCCCAGGCTTTGCGAAACGAGCTGGACGGCAGCGGAATCACGGTGACCTGCCTGATGCCAGGCGCGACGGACACGGCCTTTTTCGAACAAGCCGACATGCAGAACACGGCGCTCGGCAAGGGCCCCAAGGATTCGCCGTCATTCGTTGCCGACAAGGGCTATGCGGCGCTGAAAGCGGGCTTGCCGGGCGTCATCACAGGCTGGAAGAACAAGCTGCAGGTTGCAGCGGCGAGCATTACACCCGCGCCGGTGATGGCTGCGGTGCACAGCAAGCTGGCGCGACAGCAAGCCGGGCCGCGTTGAAGCGTGTGGTGGGCCTCGCGGCGCGGCGCGCCGTTGCGGGCCGCTGCCGAGACGACAAGCCACAGTTTGGTGCTGCGCTGCTGCGTCCGGTGCCTCAAAGCGCCGGCACATGGTTTGCCCGGCGGCTGGATGGCTTCCATTCGCATACCTACCTTGATCGGACCCGGCGGCCGGCTCGCACGGCCCTTGGCTATTGCTGTTGCCGCCAGCGCCTTGGCCTTGCCTGCTGCGGCGGGCTGGCGCTGGGGCCCGCAGCGTTTTGCGGCGGGCATCTGGTACCGCCTGCTGCACAAGCCCGGTTTCAAACCGCCGGACCCGGTATTCCCGATGGCCTGGAGCGTGATCGACACCGCCCTGGCCGTGGGCGCCTACCGCTTGTTGCGGAGCCCGTCCAGTCCACCGCGGAATCGCGCCCTCGGCTTCTGCGCGCTCAACGTGGCGCTGATCGGCGGCTGGAGCGCCATGTTCTTCGGCCGGCGCAACCTGCCGGCCAGCACTGCGGTTGCCGCAGTCATGGTGGGCAGCGGTGCTGCATACATCGCGCAGGCCAGCCAGGTTGACAGGCCAGCCGCAGCGGCGGGCGTGCCGTTCGTGGCCTGGGTGGCTTTTGCAACGGTGCTGACAGGTGCTATTTGGCAGCGCAATCGTTGAGGCGGTGAGTTAGCCAACGCGGGTAGAGCGGAGGCGAGCGTAAGGGAGCAGCGGCCATTGGTGTCTAGCTGCGGCAGGGGTCGCCGCTGAGTACCGCTCGATCTCGACAACCCCGCGCATCCGGGCAACCAACGTCCGGACGCCGGGCTGGTGAGCCGCTTGGCTAACGCCGCAAACGCACTTACTTGGCAGCCTTCACCGCGGCTTGGGTCGTCCGCGCCATCTGCAGATGCGATTGCAGCGTGGGCAGGGTGCGCGCAGCAAAAGCTCGGATGTCGGCGTCCTTGGCTGACTTGGATGCCCGCTCGAAACTTTTCACGTCCTTCGCGTGGTCTTCGACCATCAGCTTCATGTAGGCGCGGTCGAAATCCGCGCCACTGAGCTTGGTCAGCCGGTCAGCGTGCTTCTTGTGCTCGGCTCCAGCATCGTTGGGCGCTGCGATGCCCCGGGTGCCGGCAATCATCAGCAGCTCGGCGTTGGCTTTGCCGTGATCCTGCGCCATGCGCTCACCAAAAGCCTTGACCTGCGCATTGCTGGCTTTGTCTTGTGCCATCCGGCCCACCATCACTTCGGCCATGCCGTCGCGCGCTGCGGCCTCGACGAAGGCGCGGTCGGCACGGTCCACGCTGACTGGGCTGCCCTGCGTTGCAGCAGTGCCAGCCTTGGGTGCACTGGCACCGCCGGCAGCGGCGCTGTTGCCGCCAGGTTGCGCAGCAGCACCCAGGCTGCAGCACAACAAAGCGGCGCCAGCCAAAGCCATAAACGTTTGGTTGTCTCGGGTTGTTCGTTGTTTCATTGGAGTTGCTCCAGGGTGGTAGGACCCCTGTTTCGGCAATCCACGTGCATGCCGAATTGCAGACCTTTGTACAAACGCCAAAACCGGACTCTCAGCGCAGCTCAGGGCAAAGCCGTTCGCGCCAGTTGCGGCCAGACTGCTTGCCAGGGCCCGCGTTCCGGCATCAGGTAAACGACGGCGGCGCCGATGCCGAGTGTGGGTTGAACGACGCTGTCGAAAAAAGCCACCGGTACCACCACGCAGCCGGCGGATACACGGCGCTCGGCCAGGCGGCTCGAGGCCAGGCGGCGCGTGCGCTCGGCCAGCCCAGCGCCCGGCCGCAGGCGGTGGATGGCCAGAGCGCTTGCGTAATCGACCCAGATCACCGCTTCGCCGCTGCTGTTCAAACCCGGCTGTGTGATGAAGCGCCCGGCCGGTGTGGTGCGGTCTCCTTCGCGCAGGGTGCCGCTCTGCGTGCGCTCACCCACGCCGGCCACCGTGTGGTCACCGGCGCTTCGGCCCAGCAGCACCGGCGCCACGCCGGCCAGGCGGCCGTCGGCATGGAAGACAGCGATCGTTGCCGCCAGCTTGTCGACGATGGCGTAGGGCCGGCCGCCGGTGTCGCCGGGCTCCAGCGCCTGTGCCAGCTCGGTCAAGGCCGGTGGCAGCCGGGCTGCTGAAGTCACTGCGGCGGCCGGCGCTGCGGCCAGCGCCAGGGCCAATGCCGTGCAGCCGGCATGGAAGGCCTGCAGACAGCCGCTGAAAGGGGGGCCGGCAGGCTGCCGGGAAAACAGGTTTTTGTTCAATGAAATCGGTCGCGTCGCAAGTGGCCGCTGACAGCCCAGCGTTAGCACGCCATTCTTTGCAGCCACCCGCGCCCGCAGTGCCGGAAAACCGCCGCGCCGGGCCTTCGTTTGTGTGTGCTGCCTGTCAGTCGACTTCCGACAAGGCACACCGCGCGGCCCCGACTGTCGGCACCGGCAAGCGGCTCCTACAGTGCACGAGCCCGTGCCCGGCACCCGGGCCACCGATGACGTTTGGACCCGCGCGCCGATGACCGCCAGCCTGCCCATACCCACAGCGATACCCATAGCGATACCCAACCCCGCGCCGGGCCCGACCCCGATTGCCGAGCTGTACCGCCAGATCTGGCACCACGCCCGGGGTGCGCGGCTGCAGCTGGCTGCGGCCTTGTCGATGCTGAGCGCGTCGCAAGGCCTGAAGCTCGCGCTGCCCTGGCTTGCGGCGCAGGCCATCAACAGCGTTCAAACCGCGGGGCGCGAAGGTCTGTCAACGGCCGGTCTGTGGATCACGGCGATCCTGGTGCTGCACGTCGGCGTGTGGTTGCTGCATGGCCCGGCGCGGGTGCTGGAGCGCCGCGTGGCGCTGCGCGTGCGCCGCAGCGCCGCGGGGCTGTTGTACGCGCGCCTGGCCCAGGCGCCGCTGGCCTGGCACGAGCAGCAGCATTCGGGTGAGCTGCAGCAGCGCGTGGCTCAGGCCAGCAGCGCATTGCAGGGCTTCACGCAAACGCAGTTCATCTATTTTTCCAGCGTGATCCAGATCGTCGGCCCGCTGGTTGCGCTGTGGTGGCTGTCCACGTTGACCGGTGCACTGGCGCTGGCCGGTGTGGTGCTGGTGGCCGGTTCCGTGCTGGTGTTCGACCGTCGGCTGGTGGCGCTGGCGGTGCAGGAAAACGATGCCGAGCGGCGCTATGCGGCGCGGCTGCTGGACTTCGTCGGCAACATCGGCGCGGTGGCCAGCCTGCGCCTGCAGGCCGCCACCAAGCGCTTGCTCGATGCGCGCCTGCTGGCGGTGTTTCAGCCGCTGGCGCGCAGCATCGTGATCAACGAATGGAAGTGGTGCACGGTCGATCTCGCCACAGTCGCTTTGGGCTGGGCGCTGGTGGCCGTGTATGCAGCGGCCACGCTCGGTGTGGGCGTGGGTGCGGGCACGGGCGCAGGCACGGGCATTGGGCTGGGCACCGGCGGCGGCACGCTGCTGATCGGCAGCCTGTTCATGGTCCACCAGTACGCGCAGCAGGCCGCGGGCGTGCTGGGCTCGATGGCCGCCAACTACCAGGGCCTGGTGCACATCCAGGCCGATTGCGCCAGTGCCGCGCTGATCCACCAGGCGCCCGCCGCGCACGAAGGCATGGCCGGCTGCGATGCCGATGAAGAGGACGCCACCCTGCAGCCACCGCCGCATGCACTGGCGCACTGGCAGCACATCGAGCTGCACGACATTGCCTACGCACACGGCCGCGGTCACGGTGGGCACGGCGGTCACGCTGGCGTCGACCCCGGCGGTGTCGCCGACAGCGCCGGCGGCTTGGGCGGCGCGGGCGGCACCAGCGGCACAAACGGCGGCGTCGTGGCGGTGAACCTGGTGCTGCGGCGCGGTGAACGGCTGGCGCTGGTGGGCCCCAGCGGCTGCGGCAAAAGCACGCTGCTGCGG
>JAJAZC010000097.1 GCA_026785885.1 Rubrivivax sp. | reverse complement strand
GCCAGTGCCAGTGCCGGTGCCAGTGCCGGTGCGGGAGCCCGAGCCGGAGCCGATCCCGATCCCGGTGCCGGTGCCGGTGCCGATCCCGGTGCCGGTGCCGGTGCCGGTGCCGGTGCCGGTGCCGGTGCCGCCACGGTGCTGCAGGCCGCACGCGACGCGTTGGCCGTTGCAACGCCGCCTTTGATCATGCCGCGCCGTGCCTCATCAGCGCGCGGGCCGTGCGTCGTGATGCCCGACGAGCTGCCCTATGCCGAAATCGGCCGCCTGGACCCTAACGGCCATGGTGATGTGCATGCCGATCTGCTGCCCGGCCGCGCGGTGCGGCTGTCACGCCACGTGCTGCGCGTCACGGCGCCCAACCCGGGGCCGATGACGGGGCCCGGCACCAACAGTTATCTTGTCGGCGCAGGCGATGCCTGGAGCGTGATCGACCCCGGGCCGGCGAGCAGCGCGCACACGGCGGCGATCCTGGCCGCCGCACCCGGGCGCATCGTGCAGATCCTCGTTACGCACACGCACCGTGACCACTCTCCCGGCGCGGCGGCGCTGGCCGCAGCCACCGGCGCGCCGGTGCTGGGCCGCGTGGCGGCGCACGCCGCGTGGCAGGACGAAACCTTTGCGCCGCAGCGCCAGTTACAGCATGGCGAGCGCCTGCTTTTGCCGCATGGTCTAACTCTGCACGTGGTGCACACACCCGGCCACGCGTCCAACCACCTGTGCTTCTTGTTTGAAGCGGAGCAGTTGCTCTTCACAGGCGACCACGTGATGCAGGGCTCCACCGTGGTCATCAACCCGCCGGACGGCGACATGGCGGCGTACCTGCAGTCGCTGCACGCGCTGCTGGACGTCGACCTGGCCTGGCTGGCGCCCGGCCACGGCTTCCTCGTGGCGCAACCGCATGCGGTGCTGCGCGGCTTGATCGCCCACCGGCTCAAGCGGGAGGCCAAGGTGCGCGCGGCCTTGCGCGCGGCACCGCAGCCGCTGGCCGTGCTGGTGCACGGCGTCTACGACGACGTGCCGGCCGCCGTGCACGGCGTGGCCCAGCGCTCGTTGCTGGCGCACCTGCTCAAGCTGCAGGCCGAAGGTGCGGCGCAAGAAGCTGCCGCGGGCTGGTCAGCGGTTTGAAGGCGCCGCCGGTGGCTTCCGCTACAGCGCCGCAGGCGGCGCGTGCCACTGCCCGTCGATCAGCAGTTGGTGCGGCCTGAACTGCGACTTGTAGGTCATCTTCGGGCTCTGCGCGATCCAGTAGCCGAGGTAGACGTGCGGCAGCTTCAGCTGCTGCGTCTGCTCGATCTGCCACAGCACACTGTAGGTGCCGTAACTGGTGGCGGCCTCGGGCTCGTAGTAGGTATAGACGGCGCTGATGCCGTCGCTCAGCACGTCCAGGATGCTGACCATCTTCAGCGCGCCGGGCTGGCCATCCACACCCGGCTCGCGGAACTCCACCAGCCGAGAATTGACGCGGCTTTGCAGCAGGAACTGCGTGTACTGGTCGACGCTGTCCTGATCCATGCCACCGCCGCTGTGGCGGCCGCTTTGGTAGCGCAGGTAGAGCTGGTAGTGCTCGGGCACGAAGCACAGGCGCAGCACGCGCGCCTGCAGCGTGCTGTGCTGGCGCCTCGAGCGCCGCTGGCTGCGCGAAGGCTCGAAGCCGGCCACCGGTACGCGCAGCGGCACACAGGCGCGGCAGCCGTCGCAATAGGGCCGGTAGGTGAACATGCCACTGCGCCGAAAGCCGCCCGCGACGAGGCCGGAATAGGTGTCGGCGTGGATCAGGTGGCTGGGCGTGGCGACCTGCGAGCGGGCCTGCCGCTCGGGCAGGTAGCTACAGGGGTAGGGGGCCGTTGCATAAAACTGCAAAGACCGCAGCGGCAACTCGTTGGGGTGTGTCACGCGCGCTCGCGGGCGTTGAAAGTCAATCGGGGCTTTTGCGCTGGGAGTGACCTGCAAGCGACCTGCAAGCGACCTGCAAGTGACCTGAAAGTGACGTGCAAGACGTGCTGTCGACGCTGAAGGGGCTCAGTCCAGCAGCGTCGCCCAGTGCGCTTCATCATAGGTCCAATCCACCGGTGCAGGCTGCGGCAGCACGTCGGCCAGGTGGGCCAAAAAGGCATCGCGGCTGATCTCTTGGGCGCCCAAGCTGGCCAGGTGGCCGGTGTTCTGCTGGCAGTCGATCAACGGGATGCCACGTGCACGGCAGGCAGCCACCAGGGCGGCCAGCGCGATCTTCGATGCGTCGCTGACGTGCGAGAACATCGACTCGCCAAAACACATACGGCCGAGGTTGACGAAGTACAGGCCGCCGACCAGTTGCCCGTCGATCCAGGTTTCGGCACTGTGCACGCGGCCCGCGCGGTGCCAGGCGGTGTAGGCGTCCAGCATGGCCGGCACGATCCAGGTGCCGTCCTGGCCTTCGCGCGGCGTCTGTGCGCAGGCCTGCACCACGGCTTCGAAGTGGCTGTCGAAGCGCACCGCACAGCCGGGGCTGCGCAAAAAGCGCCGCAGCGTCTTGCGCAGCGAATGCGAGAGCTTGAAGGACTTGACCGGCAGCACCATGCGCGGGTCCGGGCTCCACCACAGCACCGGCTGGCCGCCGCTGTACCAAGGGAACAGGCCTTTGCGGTAAGCCTCCTCTAGCCGCTGCGGCGTGACGCGACCACCGGCGGCCACAAGCCCCGGCGCGTCGCTGTCAGCGCCGAGCGCGCGCGTGGCCGGCGGCAACGGCAGGCTGTCGTCGATCCAGTGCAGCAAGGATTGCGTCATAGGCCGGCACAGGTCACTCAGCGCCAAGCGTCGCGCGGCACCCGCGAGACACCGCGACCCAGCTTTCCGCCATGGAACCGGCTCTGCCGGGCCATCAGCGGATGTCCGCCCGGGGGGGGGGCGAAGGCCGCGGCTCCAAGTTTGCCTGCGCGGACTTGGACGGCCAAGCAAGCAACACCTGTGGTGTTGCGTGGAGCGCCAGCGAGCGTGGGGGCTTCACTTTCCGCCGCCGAGCTGTTGCCAGAGGAAGGTGTACTCCAGCGCCTGCATCTGCGCACGTTGGCCGTTATCTGCGGCGCCGCCGTGGCCGCCTTCGATGTTTTCCCAGTACAGCACCGTGTGGCCTTGCTCCAGCATGCGGGCGGCCATCTTGCGTGCGTGGCCGGGGTGCACGCGGTCGTCGCGTGTGCTGGTGGTGAACAGCACCGGCGGCAACCTGGTGCCCGGCTTGACGTTCTGGTAGGGGCTGTAGCGGCTGATGAAGGCCCAGTCTTCGGGCTTGTCCGGGTCGCCGTACTCTGCCATCCAGCTGGCACCGGCCAGCAGGCGGTGGTAGCGCTGCATATCCAGCAGTGGCACCTGGCAGACGACGGCGTTGAACAGCTCCGGCCGCTGCAGCATCACCGCGCCGACCAGCAGCCCGCCGTTGCTGCCGCCTTGCATGCCAAGGTGGCGCGGCTGCGTCGTCTTGCTGCGGATCAGGTCGGCCGCAACCGCCGCCAGATCGTCGTAGCTCTTCTGCTTGTTTTGCAGGATCGCAGCCTGGTGCCAGCCGGGGCCGAACTCACCACCGCCGCGGATGTTGGCGACCACGAAAACACCGCCGCGGCCAGTCCAGACCCGGCCGATGCCGCCGCTGTACCAGGGCGTCTGCGCGACTTCGAAACCGCCGTAGCCATACAGCAGCGTCGGGTTGCTGCCGTCGGTCTTGGCGTCTTTCGGCAAGACAACGAAGTAGGGCACGCGGGTGCCGTCGGCGCTGGTGGCAAAGCGCTGCTCGGCACGCATGCCGGTGGCGTCGAAGAACTGCGGGCGGGATTTCAAACGTTCACGCTCGTCGCTGCCGGTACGGCCCAGCAACAGCGCGTCGGGCTGCAGGAAGTCGGCCGCATTCATCAGGTAGGCCTCGGCCAGCGGGTCGTCCTTCAGCAGCGGGTCGTGCAGCGGCATGGCCGACAGCTTGCCGGGGTAGGGTGCACGCGCCTCACGCCGCTGCCAGGCGGCGGCCGGCGCCGGGGGTGGCGTCCATTCTTCGAGCCGGCTGGCTACGTTGTCCAGCACATTGACCAGCACGCGGCTGCGCGTCGTGCTGTAGCCATCCAGCGAGCGCGTGGCCGTAGGCGTGAACAAGGCCGTCAGGTCGCATTCACCACGCAGACAAGCCGCAGCATCGCCCACCAGCAGCGAGCCGCGCGGCCAGGTGCGGCCAGCTACGAGCCAGTCGCTGCGCAGCTCGATCAGGATGCGCTCGCGCCAGAAGCTGATCTGCGCGTCGGCCGGTTTGTCGATCGTGCGCTGCCTGTCGCCGTCCAGCAGCACCAGACGGTTCGTATAGAAGTCGGTCATGCGGCCGAACAGCGTGCGCTCGAAGCCGGGTGTGCGGTCGACGCTGGCGTAGGCGGCCACGTCCTTGGCCTGGCCTTCGAACACGGTCACCGCATCGGCCAACTTCTGGCCGCGTTGCCAGCGCTTGATGACGCGCGGGTAACCGGAATCGGTGAGCGAGTCGGGGCCGAAATCGCTGCCGATGTAGACGCTGTCGGCGTCGATCCAGTCGACGCTGCTCTTGGCCTCCGGCACGACGAAGCCGCCTTCGACGAATGTCTTGCTGACGGTGTCGAACTCGCGCACCACGTTGGCATCCGCGCCGCCGCGCGACAGTGACACCAGGCAGAGCCGGTAAGCCGGGCCCAGGCAGCTGGCACCGGCGAAGACCCAGTTCTCGCCCTCGGCCTTGCCCAGGGCGTCGACGTCGATCACGGTTTCCCAGGCTGGTTCGGGCTTGCGGTATTCGGCCAGCGTGGCGCGGCGCCACAGGCCGCGTGGGTTGGCGGCGTCGCGCCACAGGTTGTAGAGCCAGTCACCGCGGCGCTGCACGTAGGGAATCTGCTCTTTGGAATCGAGCACCTCGCGCAGCAGGCGCTTGCGCTCGTCGAAACCGGCGTCGGCCTGCAGCCGCTCTTCGGTTTGGGCGTTGCGCTGGCGCACCCAGTGCAGCGCTTTGTCGCCCTGCACGTCTTCTAGCCAGAGGTAGGGGTCGGGTGCGTCGGCGTTGGCACCGTCAGTGGCGTGTGCGTGGTCTTGTGTGTCGACGCTGGAAGCGGCGGGAGCGGGCGGGGTCTGCGACATGGCGGGGGCTACCAACATCAAGATGCCGACGGCCAGCGCCAGCAGCGGT
>JAJAZC010000096.1 GCA_026785885.1 Rubrivivax sp. | reverse complement strand
GGGTGCGCCCCATGACAGCCCACGCGGTGCGCCTCATGAGCCGGACGGCCCCAGCGCCACGTCGCGAGTCAGCTTGCCTGCCGGCAGCGTGATGACGATGCGCACGCCTTGCGGCAGGTCTGCCCGCTGCACCGGGGGCGGTCCGGCGGGCGGCGGCTGCGACGGGTTGCTGCTGGTGCCGGCACTGGACTGCGCGTTGCTCCAGGCATTGCCCCGAAAGAAGTACAGCTGCCACTCGGTGGCCCCATCGGCTACCTTCAACTGGCCCGGCTCGTTGCCCAGAAACTGCTGGCTGGCCAGCCAGTTCTCCTGCAGCGCGCCGCTGCGCTGCACCGCAGCGCTCGACCAGCGCTGCCAGACACCGCCGCGCACCGACCAGGCGACCAGCGCCACGCCGTCGTCCACCCGCCGCGTCAGCCGCAGCGTCTGGCCGTCGAATTCCAGTGCCGGCACGACGCCGCTGTCGTAGATCGCTTCCAGGTCTTGCTGCCACTGCACCAGCACGGTGGTCAAACGGGTCGTGCGGTTGATCGATTCACGGCTCGCGTCGCGCGCTTTCATCACGGCGTCCAGACCCTGCCAGCTCAGCCCGGCGAGGATGGCCATGATCATCAGCGCCACGAGCACCTCAACCAACGTAAAGCCGTGCTGCGTGCACCGCTTCATTGCCGGCCCAGCACCGTGGACAGGCTGACCAGCGGCACGCCGGCTTCGCTGGCTACGAGCGCATCGACCCGGCGAAAGCTCGGGTTCAGCGTCGGCCGCGTCACCAGTTTGCCGCGGTAGCTGCGGCCCAGTTGCTCGCAGCTGAAGTCGACATCACCCACACCCGGAAAGGCCCGGCGCAGGCGCAACTCCGTCAGCTGGTTGTCGGCACACCACTGCGCCGCGACGACCTCCGACAGACGCTCGGCGTTGTCCACCAGCACGCCTGCAGCACGCAGCCCGGCGGCCAGGGCGATGGCAGTGACGGCCAGCGCCACCAGCACCTCCAGCAGCGTGAAGCCACCCTCACGGCTGGCGCTGCGCTGTCTCATGGGCGGGTCGCGGCGGCCGAGCCCGGCGCGGTGTCGACGGCAAAAGGGCCCAGGCCGTCGGTGACCAGCTCCAGCCGCTGATCCGCCAGCATCAGCACGATGCGCTGCTGCGGCAGGATGGCCGATGGGCCCAGCACCACGCTGCGTGCACCGACGACCTGGGCGTTGACGCGCGCATCGAGCCAGCGGCTGGCCGGCAACAAGGCTGCCGACACACCGATGAAGCGGAAGTGCACCGGCGCGCCTTGCAGATCGGTCAGCACCTCGCCCTCGGCGCGCGGCACCCAATACGCAGCAACGCCGGTGACACGCGATTCCGCGCGTGCCATCTCGAGCAAGGCCGACAGACGTTCACCTTCTTCTTCCAGCCGCGAGGCGTTGCCGTCCGGCAGCGCCACCGAAGCCAACGCAACGCCGACGGCGATGATGGCAATGACGATCAACAGCTCGATCATCGTGAACCCGCGGCCCAGGCTGCCGCGCTGGCCGCTGCGATGGCTGGTGCTACGGCTGTCGCCCCAGCTGTTGAAGCCGCTGCTGCGACGGCTGCCCCAAAGGTGGCCCACCGCCGCGCGCAGGACGCTATTGCCAGTTGCCGATATCGGCATTCTTGTCTTCGCCGCCCGGCTGGCCGTCGGCGCCGAAGCTGAAGACATCGGCCTCGCCGCGCACGCCGGGGCTCAGATACTGATAAGGCCGTGCCCAGGGGTCGGCCGGCAGCTTGTCGAGATACGGCTTCCAGTTGGGCGGCACCGCGCCAACGGTGGGCTTGCGCACCAGCGCGTCCAGCCCTTGCTCACTGCTGGGGTAGCGCTGGTTGTCCAGCTTGTAGCGCTTGAGCGCCTGCGTCACGGTGTTGATGTCGGTGCGCGCCGCGGTGACACGCGCATCGTCCAGGCTGGAAAACAAATTCGGCACGATCAGCGCACCCAGCACACCGATGATGACCAGCACCACCAGCAGCTCGATCAGCGTGAAGCCGCCGTGGCGCGGCGCCTTGGGCGGCGTGATGCGCGGCGCAGTAAGCGGCGCAGTAAGCGGAGCAATGTGCGGTGTGATGCGAAGTATGCGGAGCATGCGGTGAGGCGTGGTGTGCAGCACGATGTCCGGCGCAGCCCGGGTCTGATGGTGTCGGTAAAAGGCAGTCATGGGCGCGGAAGCAGGCCTGTTTGGACCCAGCATCAGAGGGTGCTTGAATCATAATCTGCCCATGTCTGTGCGCTGGTTTACCTTCGTCGTTTGGGCTGCCGTAGCGGCAACGGCGCTGTTCTGGGCTTTGAAGCTGACGGTGCGGTCCGCGCCGACGCCCTCCCAACTACAGGTTGCCGATGGCAGTGCCGCGGTGCGCGGCGACCTGACGCGATTGCTGGGTGTCGATGCGCTGGCTCCGCAGCCCGACGCGGCACCGACGGCCGCGGCTGAGGCGCGCTTCAGTCTGCTGGGTGTCGTGAGCCCGCGCTCGCCGCAGGCCGCGCGTGAGGGCGTGGCGCTGATCGCCGTGGACGGCAAGCCGGCCAAGGCCTTTCGCATCGGCGCCGTGGTCGACGGGCAGACGGTGCTGCAGTCGGTGGAGCCGCGGGGCGCTTCGCTGGGGTTGCCTGACGGGCCTTCGCAAATGGCCCTGCGCATTGCTCCGCCGACAGCCGCGGCGGTGGGTACGCTGCCTTCGGCGATGCAGCCCGGCATGCCGCAAACCAGCGGCGCGCCGCCGCCACAGCGGCGGGGTCTGCCCCCGCAGATGATGCAGCCTTCGGGATCGGCGACGATGAACCAACTACCGCAACAGCCGACTGTGCGCGAAGGCAATCTGTTGCGCTAGTTGCGCTGGTTGCGCTGGTCGCGCTGGTTGCGGATGCGCGCTTGCTGCGCGGTGCGCCGGGTGTGTCGACGCGGTGTCGCACTAAAGACACGGCTACAGCACCGCAGCGGTGGTCGGCTCAGGGTCAGTACAGCGCCGCCCCGAAAGGCGAGGCCTGTAACGCCGGCTCGGTTTTCGGATCGACAAACGGCTCGGGCAGCAGGCCGGGGCGCGTCGGACCGGGGTCTTCGTCGTCGGCCACTTCGGTCAGCAGCGCTGCCGCGCTGCGCAGCAACGGCCAGGCCAGCGTGGCGCCGGTGCCATCAGTGCTCTCCATGCCCAGCTCCAGCAGCGCTGAGGCGCGAAACAGGTTCAGCGCCTGGTCCAGCCCACGGTGGCCATGGCTGCGGCAAAACACGCAATAGTCGGTGACCGGCTGCGCGATGCGGGCAGCCAGCATCAGCGCGGCACAAGCCGGCATACCGTCGATGATGATCAGGTGGCGTTTGCTAGCCGCCATCAGGATCACGCCGACCATCACCGCAACCTCAAAGCCGCCGAAGGCCGCCAACACCTCGATCGGTTCTTTTACGTCGCGGTGGCGCGCCTGGGCGCCGGCCAGCACCGACAACATGTGCGCCAGGTAGCCCGGGTCCATGTCGGGGCGGTTGACGACAAGCTCGCGCACAGGAGTGTCGGTCAGCCGCGCCAGCACCAGCGCCGCACTTTCATGCGCGCCGATACCCACACCCGACAGCACCGTGACATTGCCCTTGAGCTTGTCGCCGATCTCCATGCCGGCGCGCATGCCGGCGTGCGCCTGTTCCAGGCTCATCGCCACGGCCACACGGCAGTTGCGGGTGCCGTGCGCAATCTTGCGCATCACCAGGCGGTCGTGCGGCGGCATGTTGTCGGCCATGCCGCAATCGACCACCGTCAGCTCCATCTGCTGTGCACGTGCAAACACCGTCAGCGGCAATTGGTTGGTCAGCAGCTGGTGCACGGTGTCGTGCGTGGCGCGGATTTGCGGGTCGACGATGCCGTCGACCGCCAGACCGTGGTCGGCAGCGAACACCAGCAGTTGCGGTTGCAGCAAGCGCGGCTTGAGCGTGTTCTGCATCAGCCCCAGGCGCACGGCCAGCGGCTCCAGCTCGCCCAGGCTGCCGCCGCGCTCGTTGCGACGCTGCAGTTTGTCGCGCAGCGCTTTTTCCAGCAGCGGGCTGGAGGTGGGCGTGACCAGAGAGCGGCTGTTGGACATCGGCGCGCAGTGTAGCGACGGTGCTGTGCTGTTCAGCGCAGGTTCTGCGCAGCCGTCTCGCCGCAGCGAACGCCAGGGTCAGCGCAGAAACAGGCCGTAGACCGGATTGCGCGTTTCTTCGACAAACGGGCAGCCCAGCGTTTGCAAAAACGGCACCAGCGCAGCGTCGTCAGCCGCCGGCACCTGCAGGCCGACGAGGATGCGGCCGTAGTCCGCGCCCTGGTTGCGGTAGTGGAACAAGCTGATGTTCCAACCCGGGTGCAGCGCAGCCAGAAAGCGCATCAACGCGCCGGGCCGCTCGGGAAACTGAAAACGAAACAGCCGCTCGTCGTGCGCCAGTTCGCTGCGGCCGCCGACCATGTGGCGCACGTGCTCCTTGGCCAGTTCGTCATCGCTCAAGTCGACATTGGCGAAACCCTGGCGGCTGAACTGGCGTCCAACGCGGCCGGCTTCTTCGCGCCGCTGGATGGCCAGGCCGACGAAGACATGCGCGATGTGCTGATCGGAGATCCGGTAGTTGAATTCGGTTACCGAGCGCGGACCGATCAGCTCGCAAAAACGGCGAAAAGAGCCGCGCTCCTCCGGGATGGTGACGGCAAAGAGCGCTTCCCGTTGTTCACCGAATTCCGCCCGCTCGGCGACAAAGCGCAACCGGTCGAAATTCATGTTGGCGCCGCAGGTAATCGCAACCCAGGTGCGGCCCTTGAGCCGGTGCGTCTGCGCGTACTGCTTGATGGCCGCCACGCCCAAAGCACCGGCGGGTTCGAGCACGCTGCGTGTGTCCTGAAACACGTCCTTGATGGCGGCGCAAACGGCGTCGGTGTCGACGCGCACGAAGTCGTCGACCAGGGCGCGGGTGACGCGAAAGGTTTCCTGCCCGACCTGCTTGACCGCCGTGCCGTCGCTGAAGAGGCCGACATCGGACAGCGTGATGCGTTTGCCGGCGGCCACCGAGCGCAGCATGGCGTCGGAATCGACGGTCTGCACGCCGATCACACGCACCTCGGGGCGCACGGCTTTGATGTAGGCGGCAACACCGCTGATCAGGCCACCGCCGCCAATGGCGACGAACACCGCATCGATAGCCCCCTGGTGCTGGCGCAGGATTTCCATGGCCACCGTGCCTTGGCCAGCAATCACGTCCGGGTCGTCGAAGGGGTGCACAAAACTCAGCTGGCGTGCAGCTTGCAGAGTCAGTGCGTGGTCGTAGGCATCGGTGTAGCTGTCGCCGTGCAGCACGACCTCACCGCCGAGCGCCTGCACGGCATCGATCTTGACGCGCGGCGTGGTCACCGGCATCACGATCACGGCGTGGCAGTTCAAGCGCCGGGCCGCCAGCGCGACACCCTGCGCATGGTTGCCGGCAGACGCGCAGATGACGCCGGCAGCCAACGCCTCGGGCGCCAGGTGCGCCATCTTGTTGTAGGCGCCGCGCAGCTTGAAGCTGAACACGGGCTGCTGGTCCTCGCGCTTGAGCAGCACGGTGTTGCCGATGCGCCTGCTGAGCTGGCGCGCCGGCTCCAGCGCCGTTTCACGCGCGACGTCGTAGACCTTGGCGGTGAGGATGCGTTGAAGATAGCCGGCAGCGATGCGCCGGCCAACCGGCGTGATGATCTGCCGTGGGCGCTCGGGCTCGCTGGCATCGGCAGCTGCGGCTGTGGCGGCTGTGGCGGCGGCGGCGGCGGCGGCGGCGGCGGTGTTTAACAAACGGCCAGCGGGCATCGTGCAAGGCCCCAGCGGGCAGTCGGCGTCAGGGCGCGGCGCATGGATGATAGGGCAGCCCACTGCAGCAACATCGCCGTCGAACAGGGGCAAAAAGGGCCGCCAAACAAACCGTTGAAGAGGCCTTCAACAGCCTGCAAACGCGCAGAAAAAAACCCGGAGCCTTGTGAGCTCCGGGCTGAATCCACCATTGGGAGGTGGAGGAGACAATCGATGGACAGCGCGACGATGACGCTTGAAGAGCCTGTTAGAAAGCCATCGCCGCAAAGTCCTTACGCTCAGTCTATCACCGCAATGCTGCACTGCAATATGCTCTTCGGGGCAGCAGTTGCACGCGCCGGATTTCGCTGTTTTCACATCGCGCCACTTGCGCACATCAGCAGGGAAAACGCACCATGGAATGCACCATTCACTGGACACCCGGCACCGGCATGGGCTTTGTCGCGGAAACTGGCAGTGGCCATTTGCTGACCATGGATGGAGCAGCAGAAGGCGGCGGTCGCAATCTGGCGCCGCGGCCGATGGAAACATTGTTGGCAGGCGCAGGCGGCTGCATGGCTTACGACGTGGTGTTGATCCTGCAGCGGGGCCGCCACGCCGTCACCGGCTGCCAAGCGCGGCTGCAAGCCGATCGCGCCAGCGCAGACCCCAAGGTTTTCACCCGCATCGGCGTCCACTTCCTGGTCAGCGGGCCTGCGTTGCCGGTAGCCGCCGTGGAGCGTGCGATCGCCTTGTCGCACGAGCGCTACTGCTCGGCAACCGCCATGCTGGGCAAGACGGCTGAGATCGCCACAAGCTTCGAGGTCATCGACACGCTGGCCTGAGCAGGCAAGCGCGCGGATGGCGGGGCGGACGCAACAGACGCGAACGCGTCCGACGGTGCTCGACCGGGCTCGACCGGGCTCGACGGTCGTAACCCGCGTACCAACGCCGGCTGCAATCAGATGCGGTGGGCCACCGTCGTCATCAGCTTGGCTGAAGCGCGCATCAACAGAGCCACTGGCCTAGGTAACGGCGCACCGCCGGCCGATTCGGCCTCGTCGGCATGGCGGGCCTCGTCTTCTTTCATCGCCGCCACCAGCGCGCGCGAGCGCTTGTCGTCCGGCGGCAGCCGCTCCAGGTGGCCGGCCAAGTGCTGCTCGACCTGGCGCTCGGTCTCGATCAGAAAACCGAGACTGACCTTGTCGCCCAGACGCCCGGCGAGCAAGCCAAGGCCAAAGGCCCCCGCATACCAAATCGGATTGAGCCAGCTCCTGCGGGCACCGAGTTCGTCCAGCCGCCGCTGGGTCCAGGCCAGGTGGTCGGCCTCTTCGCGTGCCGCGTGCTGCATCTGTTGGCGCAAGCCGTCGCTACTGGCCGTCAGTGCCTGGGCTTGATACAGCGCCTGCGCGCAGACCTCGCCCACGTGATTGACGCGCATGAGCGCGCCAGCTTCGCGCCGATCTGCCGGATCGGCCACGTCGGCTGTATCCGCTGCGATGGCTGATGCCGGATAAGGCCGGGCTGCGTGCACGGCGCCGCTGAGGGTGCGCATTGCGTTGTCCAGGCTGGTCAGGAGTCGATCGGTGTAGTCCATGGGAGCGGATTATTCGACGACCGGCGCTGATGCGTCCGACCCGTATCACGTTGTTGCCAGACAACAGCGCAGGTGCTTTTGAAGGGCAAGCCTTGGCAATGGCCGGACGGCTCTGGTGCAATACAGCCAGCTTCCGCTGAGGAGGTTGACCTGATCAGCCCGCTGACGTTCAGTGGGCGACCTCCCCGATCGGGACCTCTAGTTTCAACCTAGGAGATAGTTGCAATGAAAAAATCTCTGCTTGCCCTGGCTGCGCTGACTGCGTTTGCAGGCGCGGCTTCGGCCCAGTCGTCGGTAACCCTTTTTGGTTTGATTGACCTGTCGGCCAACAACATCAAGAACGGTAACCAGTCGCAAAAGCTGCTCAGCTCTAACCAGCTGGCCAGCAACCGTCTCGGCTTCCGCGGCGTCGAGGATCTTGGTGGCGGGCTGCGTGCCGGCTTCTGGCTCGAAGGTGGCATGAACAACGACGAAGGTACCGGCACCGCTACAGGCGGCGGTCAGAACTGGCAGCGTCGGTCCACGATCAGCCTGATGGGCGGCTTCGGTGAGATTCGGTTGGGTCGCGATTACACGCCGACCTTCTGGAACCACACTATCTTTGATCCGTTCGGCACCAACGGCGTTGGCGCGGTGACGAATCTGATGACCATGCAGGGCACGACCAGCGTGTTCAATGGCGGCGCCACCACATTGGTGCGTGCCAACAACTCGATTGGTTACTTCTTGCCGGCGCTGGGCGGTGTTTATGGCCAGGTGATGGTTGCTGCCGGCGAAGGCGCAGTTGGGAACAAGTACCTCGGTGGTCGCCTTGGCTATGCAGGTGGCCCGATCAATATCGCGGTTGCCTATGGCAAGACCGAAATTACTCCTACCCGGGACCAAGTCGGCATCAACGTTGGCGCTTCGTTCAATTTCGGTTTCATGACGCTGATGGCGCAGGGTCACAAGTACGAGGTTGATTTGGTCGGCGGTACCAACCGCGACCAGACTAACTGGATGGTCGCTGCAACCGTACCGTTCGGCGCCAGCACGCTGAAGGTGTCGTACGGCGACGCCAGCAGCAATGGCACCGACCGCGATGCAACGCAAATTGCCGTTGGTTATCAATACGATCTGTCCAAGCGCACGGCAATCTATGCCACCGCGTCGCGAATCAATAATGACGGCAATGCCGTCACCGGAGCCCGCGTCGCGGTGGGTTCGGGCCCGGCACTGCAATCCGGTGGTCAAACCTCGACCGGTTACAACCTGGGCGTGCGTCACAGCTTCTGATGTGATGCAGCGCCACCCGGTAGGTGGCGCTTATTCCCGGTTTCCACGGCCGCCTTCGGGCGGCCGTTTTCATGTCTGCTGCTGGGCTGTTGCCATGATCTTTCGGGCCATGCTGTATGCGGGTCTGCTTGCTTTGACCGGATGTGCGACCACGCCGCCCACTGCTGACGCCGAGGGTTGGCGCGACGTGGCCCTGCCGGGAAAGCCGCTCACGCGCTACTCCCGCAGCCACAAAGACGGCCGCCCCGCGATCGAGGCGGTTGCCGAGCGCTCCGCCAGCATGTGGCGGCGACACGTTCACCGCGAGCCCGGGGCGTTGGGTGAGGTGAGCTTTTCCTGGTGGGTGCCGGGCCTGCATGCCGAAGCCAACGTGGCGATTGCCGGCCACGAAGACGCTGCGGCCCGTGTGCTGTTTGCCTTTGACGGTGAGATAGCCCGATTGCCGATGCGCACGCGGGCGCTATTCGATTTAAGCGAGGCGCTGACCGGTGAGCGGCCACCGTTTGCGACGCTGATGTACGTCTGGGACGCCAGCGCGCCCGTCGGCACCGTGATCGTCAACCCGCGCAGCGACCGCATCCGCAAAATTGTCGTCGACTCCGGCCCGGCGCATCTGCGCCGTTGGCGTGACCATCGCCGTGATCTGGTGGCCGACTACAGGCTGGCCTTCGGCGAGGACCCCGGCCCACTGGTGGCGATTGCCGTGATGACCGACAGCGACAACACCGCGAGCCAGGCGCGGGCCTGGTACGGCAAGATCGATCTGCACTGACTGCTTGGGTGCCGCGACATCGCGTGGAGGCGGCACCACGCTGCGGGTCTTTCCCGCTGCTGCCGCATCTGCGGGCGAGCCATCATGGCGCGTGCCTCTTTGCTTGGCGCCTTTCCTGCGCGTTCTTCTGAGCGTCTTCTGCACGTCTTCTGCACATCTCTTTCGCAGACGCGGCCGCTGCTTCTTCTGACCTCATGCTGGTTTTCATTCTTCGCCGTTTGATGCAGGCCGTGATCGTGATGCTCACGGTCGCGTTCATCGCCTTCATGCTGTTCCAGTACGTCGGCGATCCCGTCACCAGCTTGCTGGGGCAGGACGCCACGCAGCAGCAGCGCGAAGACCTGCGCCGCGATCTCGGACTAGACCGGCCGTTTCCGGTGCAGTTCGCACGCTTCATTGGCAATGCGGCGCAGGGCGAATTCGGCTTGAGCCTGCGCCAGGGCCGCAAGGTGTCGACGTTGATTGCCGAGCGCTTTCCGGCCACGCTCGAGCTCGCCGTGGCCGCCGCGGTGATTGCGCTCGGCGCTGGGCTGCCTCTGGGTGTTTATGCCGCACTGCGGCGCGGGCGTTTCGGCTCGCAACTGGTGATGACGCTGTCGCTGCTGGGCGTATCGCTGCCGACGTTCTTGATCGGCATCCTGCTGATCCTGGTGTTTGCCGTGACGTTGAAGGTGCTGCCCAGCTTCGGCCGTGGCGACACCGTGTCGCTCGGCGGCTGGACCACGGGGCTGTTGACCACCGATGGCTGGAAGCACCTGATCCTGCCGGCCATCACGCTGTCGGTTTTTCAGCTGGCGCTGATCCTGCGGCTGGTGCGTGCCGAGATGCTGGAGGTGCTGCGCACCGACTACGTCAAGTTCGCGCGCGCCCGCGGCCTGCAGGACCGCGCGGTTTACTTCGGTCACGCGCTGAAGAACACGCTGGTGCCGGTGATCACGATCACGGGCCTGCAACTCGGCTCGCTGATCGCCTTTGCCATCATCACCGAGACCGTCTTTCAGTGGCCCGGCATGGGGTTCCTGTTTATCCAGGCCGTTCAGTTTGCCGACATCCCGGTGATGGCAGCGTACCTGTGCCTAATTGCGTTGATCTTCGTTGCTGTCAACCTGGTGGTTGATCTGCTGTACTTCGCCGTCGACCCACGTCTGCGCATGGAGCGCCCCGTGGCTGGGCACTGAGCGTCAAGCCGCAAAGCCTCGCATGAGCATCCCGAACCTGCCCTCCCAACCTGCCGTTGCATCCGCGCCTGGCGCTGTGGCGCGCTTTTTCAGCGGCGATGTCTGGTATAGCTTTCGCACCTCGCCGATGGCCATCGTCGCCGCGGTGATCGCCTCGCTGTGTGTGTTCAGCGCCGTGTTTGCGCCGTGGGTGTCGCCGCACAACCCCTTCGATCTGGCCTCGTTGAACCTGTCCGATGCGCGCCTGCCGCCGGTCTGGCAGGACGGTGGTGACCGGCGCTATCTGCTGGGCACCGACGACCAGGGTCGCGACATCCTGTCGGCGCTGTTCTACGGTGCGCGAATCTCGCTGTTTGTCGGCCTGGCGTCGGTGGTGGTGTCAATGCTGGTCGGCGTCGGCCTCGGCCTGCTATCCGGATTTGTCGGCGGTCGGGTCGACGCTTTCATCATGCGGGTTTGCGACGTGATGCTGTCGTTTCCATCAATCCTGATCGCGCTGCTCATCGACGGTGTTGGCCGCGCGATGTTTCCGCAAGCGCACGACGAGCTGGCCTTCGGCGTGCTGATCGTGGCCATCTCGCTCAGCGGCTGGGTGCAATACGCGCGCACGGTGCGCGGCTCCACCCTGGTGGAGCGCAACAAGGAATACGTGCAGGCCGCGCGCGTCATTGGCGTGGCGCCGCTGCGCATCATGCTCGGCCACGTGCTGCCCAATGTGATGGGGCCGGTGCTGGTGCTGGCGACGATCCAGGTCGCTGCGGCCATCCTTACCGAAGCCACGTTGTCCTTTCTGGGCGTGGGCGTGCCACCGACATCACCGAGCCTGGGCACGTTGATCCGCATCGGCAATGACTTTTTGTTCTCCGGCGAATGGTGGATCACGATCTTCCCCGGCGTCATGCTGGTGCTGATTGCGCTAAGCGTGAACCTGCTCGGCGACTGGCTGCGCGATGCGCTGAACCCGAGGCTGCGCTGAACGTGGGCCCGACATCCGCCACGACGCCGCTGCTGCAGGTGAGCCACCTGCGCGTCGAATTTCCGACGCGCCAGGGCACGCTGCTGGCGTTGGACGACATCAGCTTCGAGATTGCGCCGGGCGAAATTCTCGGCGTAGTCGGTGAATCCGGCGCCGGCAAGTCGCTGACGGGCGCCGCGATCATTGGCCTGCTGGAGCCGCCCGGCCGCATTGCCGGCGGCGAAATCCGCCTGGCCGGCCAGCGTATCGACAACCTGCCGCATGAGCAGATGCGCGCCATCCGCGGGCGCCGCATCGGGGCCATCTTTCAGGACCCGCTGACCTCGTTAAACCCGCTGTACACCATCGGCCGCCAGCTCACCGAGACGATTCAGACGCACCTGCCGGTGAGCGCCCGAGAGGCCCGGCAGCGGGCCATCCGGCTGCTGCAGGAAACCGGCATTCCGGCTGCTGAGCAGCGCCTGGAGCAGTACCCGCACCAGTTCAGCGGTGGAATGCGGCAGCGTGTGGTGATCGCACTGGCGCTGGCGGCAGAGCCGCAACTGATCGTGGCCGACGAGCCGACGACGGCGCTGGACGTGTCGATCCAGGCACAGATCATTTCGCTGCTCAAGCGGCTGTGCAAGGACCACGGCGCGGCGGTCATGCTGGTCACGCACGACATGGGCGTGATCGCCGAAACCTGCGACCGCGTGGCCGTGCTGTATGCCGGCCGCGTGGCTGAGATCGGCCCCGTGGCCGACGTCATCCACCGCCCGAGCCACCCCTACACCTTGGGCTTGATGGGCTCCATTCCGGCGATGGACGAGGACCGCGAGCGGTTGCTGCAGATCGACGGCTCGATGCCACGCCTGAACGCCATCCCGCGCGGCTGCGCCTTCAACCCACGCTGCCCGCGGGTCATGCCGCGCTGCCGCGAAGAGCGGCCCGAGCTTTTCGATGCCGGCGCGACACGCGCAGCGTGCTGGCTGGTGCCGGCAAGCCAGGTGGCGGCATGAGTACATCGGGCTGCGCCCTGGCGCGCATGGCCCAGCGCGTGGCGCGCAGGTGGCTCGCATGATCCAGCCCGCCACGCCGCTGGTGCAGGTGCGCGACCTGGCCAAGACTTTCGATGTCTCCGCACCGTGGCTCAACCGCGTCATCGAACGCAAGCCCAAGCAGATGGTGCATGCGGTCGACGGCGTCAGCTTCAGCATCGAGCGCGGCAAGACGCTTGCGCTGGTGGGCGAAAGCGGCTGCGGCAAGAGCACCGTCGCGCGTTTGCTCGTGGGCCTGTATCAGCCCACGCGCGGCGACGTGCGCTTCGATGGCCAGCCAACCGATGCAGCACAACCCGCCGCCGGGCTGCGCACGCTGCGCCGGCGCATGCAGATGATCTTCCAGGATCCGTACGCCAGCCTGAACCCGCGCTGGAAGGTGCTGGATATCGTCGGTGAGCCGCTGCGCGAGCACGGCCTGATTCATGGTGCGCAAAGCGCTGATGCGCTGCGCAACCGCGTTGGTGAACTGCTGCTGTCGGTGGGTCTGGCCGCGGCCGACAGCGAGAAGTTTCCGCACCAGTTCAGCGGCGGGCAGCGGCAGCGCATCAGCATCGCCCGCGCTTTGGCAACCGAGCCCGAATTCCTGATCTGCGACGAGCCGACTTCGGCGCTGGACGTCTCGGTGCAGGCCCAGGTGCTCAACATCATGAAAGACCTGCAGCGCACGCGCGGCTTGACCTACCTGTTCATCAGCCACAACCTGGCCGTCGTGCGCCACGTGGCCGACCAAGTCGGCGTGATGTACCTCGGCCGTCTGGTCGAGCTGGCCGACAAGGCCGAGCTTTTCGGCCACCCGCGCCACCCCTACACGCGCATGCTGCTGGATGCCATTCCCGACATCCGCATGAGCGGCCGTGCGCGCACCCCGGTGCAGGGCGAGGTGCCCAATCCGCTCAACCCGCCAGCCGGTTGTGCCTTTCACCCGCGCTGCCCGCATGCCAACGCACGCTGCAGCGCCGAGCGGCCGGCGCTGACGGTGTTTCAGGGTGTGCAGGTTGCCTGCCATGCGGTGCAGGAGGGGCGCATCTAAGGCGGCGCTATCGAGGGGCGCTTTTAAATGCCCATCGACGGCAGCCACCTGCGGCCGCCCGATTCTCGTTGTCTGCTACCGGTTCAGCTGTCGATCAAGCGCTCGTCGGCAAACAGTGAGCTGACGCTTTCGCGCTGGCGGATCAAGTGCACGCGCGCGCCGTCCAGCAACAACTCGGCCGCGCGCGGACGGGTGTTGTAGTTGCTGGCCATCGTCATGCCGTAAGCACCGGCCGACAGGATGGCCAACACGTCGCCGGGTAGCACCGACAGCGCACGGTCGCGCCCGAGCCAGTCGCCTGATTCGCACACCGGGCCGACGACGTCCCATGTTGCCGCCTCTGCATCGCAAACGCGGCACGGCTCGATGGCCATGGTGGCCTGGTACATCGCCGGCCGCACCAGGTCGTTCATCGCCGCGTCGACGATGCAGAAGTTCTTGCCGCCTTGATCAGCGCGGCCGGGTTTGAGATACAGCACCTCGGTCAACAGCACACCGGCATTGCCGACCAGCGAGCGGCCGGGCTCGAACAGCAGTTCACGCCCACCGTGGCCGCGTGCGTCCAGCCGCTGCGCGATGCGTTGCACCAGCACGGCGGCGTCGGGCGGTTTTTCGTCGGTGTAGTGGATGCCCAGGCCGCCGCCGACATCGACGTGGTGGATGGCGATGCCGGAGCGTTCCACGGCCTCGACCAGATCGAGCATGCGGTCCAGCGCATCCAGGTACGGCTCGATCTGCGTAATCTGCGATCCGATGTGGCAATCAATGCCCACCACCTGCAAACCCGGCAATGAAGCCGCATGTTGGTAGGCGGCCAGCGCCTGGTCATGCGCAATGCCGAACTTGTTGCCCTTCAGGCCGGTGGAGATGTAGGGGTGGGTGCCGGCGTCGACGTCCGGGTTGACGCGCAGGCTGACCGGTGCGCGCCGGCCCTGCGAGCGCGCCACGTCGTCGAGCTTGTCCATCTCGCCGAGGCTTTCGACGTTGAAGCAGCGCACGCCGGCCAGCAACGCCTGGCGCATCTCATCGCGCGTTTTGCCGACGCCCGAGAAGACCACCTGGGCCGGGTTGCCGCCAGCCGCCAGCACACGTGCCAACTCACCGCCGGAGACGATGTCGAAGCCGCAGCCGGCGCGAGCAAACGTCTGCAGCACCGCCAGTGTCGAGTTGGCCTTCACTGCGTAGCAGATCAGGTGCGGCCGGCCCTGCAAGGCACGCTGATACGCGGCCAGTGCGTGCAGCATGGCGGCACGCGAGTAGACGAACAGCGGCGTGCCGTGCTCTTGCGCCAGGTCGGTCAGCGCATGGCCTTCGAGCTTCAGCTCGGCGCCGTCGCGGGCCAGGAAAGGCGCGCCGGGCAGGCTCATCGCGCAGCGGCGGCGGATGCGGCTGGTGCAGCCGGTGCAGCTGTCGATGCAGGTTGCGCAGCCGGCAAGGTCAACGGCCCTTTCTGCCCGCAGCCGGCGCCCAGCAGCGCCGCCATCAGCAACGCCGACCCGATCGGCCGGCCCAGCCACGGCCCCGTGGGCGCGGCCTCGGTAGATGGGCTAGCTACACTCGGCGATCGTTGCTTTTGCATATCAGGGATTCTATGAGCACGACCCCCGGCGCCCCGGCTGCCCACGCCGCTTCTGCCCCGCTTAGCGACGCCGAATACCAGCGCGAAACGCAGGCCCTGCTGGCCCATATCGAGGCGACAACCGACCGCTGGCTGCAGCAGGATTTGGTCGATATCGACACGCAGCGCAGCGGGGGCTTGCTGGAGTTGAGCTTTCCCGACGGCAGCAAGATCGTCGTCAACACGCAGCCGCCGTTGCACGAGGTTTGGCTGGCGGCACGCGGTGGTGGCTACCACTACCGCTGGGCCGCTGGGCGCTGGGTCGACACCCGCGACGGCAGCGACTTCACGCAAGCGCTGTCGGACCACGCCAGCCGGCAAGCCGGACTGCCACTAAGCTTCTGACCGAGCTTCCAGCCAAGGAGCCGAGCCAGCCGGGCGGCAGGCTTTTGGTCGAGCAGACACGGAACCGAGTTAGCCGAGCCGCAGCTCTCCGATCGAGCTTCCAGCCACGGAGCCGAGTTAAACGGGCGGCCGGTCTTCGATCCAACTTTCAGCCACGGAATCGGCTTTGCCGGGCCGCAAGCTGACGGCCCCACCGTGGGGCAGCGAGCGCAAGAGAGCGTGGGGGCCCCATTTCACCGCTTGAAAAGATCGAGGATGCTGTTGCGCTCTTCGGTGCTGGGCGCGATCGGCACGCTTTCTTGGATGCCCAGGCTGGCCACACCGCCGCCACCGGCGAACTCCTCGAACATCCAGTAGCCGCCGGATTGCACAACGCCGGCTGGCGGCGTCAGCTCTTGCACCGGCAACCCCTTCAGCGCGTGCTGCATGAATTCGATCCACACCGGCAGCGACAAACCACCGCCGGTTTCCCGGTCACCGAGCTTGCGCGGGTTGTCATAGCCGATCCAGACGACGGCCGCCATCGTGGGCTGAAAGCCGGCAAACCAGGCGTCCATCGAGTCGTTGGTGGTGCCGGTCTTGCCATACAGGTCCGGCCGCTTCAGCGTGGCCTGCGCGCGCGCTGCGGTGCCGCTGCGCGTGATCTCCTGCAGCAGCGTGTCCATCACAAAGGCATTCCGCGCCGGCAACGTGCGCAGGCTTTCGTCGAGTGCCGGCGGCCGCGCCTGGCTCAAGACTTTGCCCTTGCTGTCGGTTACGCGCTCGACCAGCATCGGCGGCAGCAGATAACCGCCGTTGGCAAACACGCTGTAGGCCGTGACCATCTGCATCGGCGTTACGGCGCCGGCGCCCAGCGCCATCGTCAGATAAGCCGGATGTTTGTCGCGATCGAAGCCGAAGCGGTCCAGCCAGCCCTGCGCAAAGCCGGTGCCGGTGGCGTTGAGGATGCGGATCGACACCATGTTCTTGGACTTGGCCAGCGCCGTCTGCAGCGGCATCGGGCCGTCGAAGCGGCCGTCGTAGTTCTTGGGCTCCCAAGGCTGGCTGCCGGTGGCCCCAGCGTCGAAGAACAGCGGTGCGTCGTTGATGACGGTTGCCGGTGTGAAGCCCTTCTCGAGCGCCGCTGAATAGATAAAGGGCTTGAAGCTCGAGCCCGGCTGACGCCAGGCTTGCGTAACGCGGTTGAACTTGTTTTTGCCGAAGTCGAAGCCGCCGACCAGCGCGCGCACGGCGCCGGTGCGGGGGTCCATGGCCACCATCGCGCCCTGCACCTCGGGTAGCTGGGTCAGCATCCAGTCGCCCTTGGCATTGCGCATCACACGCACCACCGCGCCGCGGCGAATCTGCGTCTTGGGTCCGGCCTTGTCCGACAGACCCGAGGCCACCGGCTTCAGCCCATCGCCGGTCACCGTCACCGTGTCGCCGGATTGCAGCATGGCACTGACCTTGCGCGGCGCCGCTTCCAGCACCACGGCGGCGCGCAGCTCGTCGTTGTCGGGGTGCTCGGCCAGCGCCTCGGCCACACGGGCGTCGATCAGCGCGGCATCAGCCGGCAGATCGACGTAGGCCTCAGGGCCGCGGTAGACCTGCCGCAACTCGTAGTCCATCAAACCTTTGCGCAGCGCGCGGTAGGCCACGATCTGGTCGACCGCGCTGATGGTGAGATAGACGTTGAGGCCGCGGCTGTAGGCCTCTTCGCCGTACTGCTGAAAGATCAGCTGGCGCGCGGTTTCGGCGACGAACTCGCCATGCACGAGGCTGTCGCTTTGGGTGCGATAGCGCAGCGCCTGATCCAGCGCTTCATCGTGCTGGGCTTCGGTAATGAAGCCGGCGGAAAACATGCGGTCGATGATGTAGCGCTGCCGCTGCGTCGCCCGCTTCGGGTTGGTGACCGGGTTGTAGGCCGACGGCGCCTTGGGCAGGCCGGCGAGCATGGCCGCCTCCGCGACCGTCACGTCCTTGAGCTTCTTGCCGAAGTAGATCTCCGAAGCAGCGGCAAAGCCGTTGGCCCGCTGGCCAAGAAAAATCTGGTTCATGTACAGCTCGAGAATCTGGTCCTTGGACAGCAGGTTCTCGATCTTCAGCGCCAGCAAAATCTCATAGATCTTGCGGGTGAAGGTTTTCTCGGTGGACAGGTAGAAGTTGCGCGCCACCTGCATCGTGATCGTCGATGCGCCCTGGCTGCGCGCGTCGCGCAGGTTCTCGATGGCCGCGCGCGCAACACCTTTGTAGTCGACGCCACCGTGCTGATAGAAACGCGTGTCCTCGGCCGCCAGCACGGCGTCCTTGACGACCTGCGGCATGGCACCGATCGGCATGAAGTTGCGCCGCTCCTCACCGTACTCGGCCAGTTGCACACCATCGGCAGAGAACACCCGTAACGGCAACTTGGGCCGGTAGTCGGCCAGGCTGCTGATCTTTGGAATGTTGGGGTAGGCCACCGCCAGCGCCAGGCCCACCAGCAACAACACCACCAGCAGCGTTGCTGCAAGCAACCCAGCCGCCAAGGCCAGCGCGCGAACCGGACCCTGCAGCCAACGCAAACGGGCGGGGCTGGCGACGTTGGTGGCGGCAGAAGTTGTCACGGGCTTGTAGTCACTCATTGGGGTCCCGGCGAAGGGCTGCGGCGAATTATAAGAATCGGGCTTGGCGCCCACTGACGCATGCCATCTTCAAGCGTTCGTGCGGCGCGGCGTGACTTTTTGCACAGCCTTAATCGGCCCCTCGGGTGAACCCGAGGCGACGGTTTGCGGGTTGTTGCAACTGAGGCATTCCGCATCAGTCCCAGACCACGAACGCGGTGCTTTCACGCGCCTTTTCTCTTTGGTCCACAAGGGCTTTGCTGCTAGGATTCAAGTAACTTATTAACAAGTGTGCGGCCTTGGACGGGGGCCTTTAATGGCCAACGTTTCATCGCTGAGGAGGTGCTGACTTGGGATTCATTGACGCCCTTTTGGGCCGCAAGCACCCAGCCGTTATCGGTTTGGATATCAGCTCATCCAGCGTCAAGCTGGTCGAATTGGATCAAACCGCCAATGGCGAATTCGTACTCGAACGTTTTGCTTCCGAGCCTTTCGAAAAAGGCTGGATTACAGACGGCCAGATCGAGAAATTCGATGAAGTGGCAGCCGCTGTTAAACGGGTGCTATCCAAAAGCGGCTGCAAAACGCGCAACGTCGTGATGGCCATGCCGCAATCGGCCGTTATCACCAAGAAGATCATGTTGCCGGCCGGCCTGCGCGAAGAAGAGATGGAGCTGCAGGTCGAGTCTGAAGCCAACCAGTACATTCCGTTCTCGCTTGACGAAGTCAGCCTCGATTTCTGCGTGCTGGGCCCGAGCACTACCTCCGCCGGCGACGTTGAAGTGCTGATTGCCGCGTCGCGCAAGGAACGTGTGCAGGATCGCCAGGGTCTGGCTGAGGCGGCCGGTTTGAAGCCGGTGGTGCTGGACATCGAATCGCACGCCTCGCGCATGGCCATCGGTCGCGTCGTTGCTGCGCTGCCGAATGAGGGGCGCGATGCGCTGGTGGCGCTGTTCGAAATCGGTGCCGACACCACCAGCCTTAAAGTTTTGCGCGACGATGAAATGCTGTACGACCGCGACCAGGCCTTCGGCGGCTCGCAGCTGACACAGCTGATTTCGCGGCAGTACGGTTTTTCCTTCGAAGAGGCCGAGGCCAAGAAGCTTTCTGGCGACCTGCCGGAGGATTATGAAACCGCGATCCTGGCGCCATTTGTCGACAGCCTGTCGCAGGAAATTGGCCGCGCATTGCAGTACTTCTTCACCAGCACGCCGCACCACAAGGTGCATTACGTGATGCTGGCTGGCGGCACTGCCACGCTGCCGGGCCTGAAAGACCGCGTCACCGACCTCACCGGGTTTGCGTCCAGCGTGGTGAACCCATTCGAGAACATGCAGCTCGCATCCAGCGTGCGCGAGAGCCGGGTGCGCCGCGAGGCGCCGTCGTATCTCACGGCCTGCGGGTTGGCGATGCGGAGGTTTGTGCAGTGATCCTGATCAACCTTCTGCCGCACCGCGAAGCGCGGCGGCTGCAGCGCAAGCGCTCGTTTTTTATTGGCCTGGGCATCTTTGCCGTCGTCGGTGTGCTGATAGCCGGCATCTGGTATTCGGTGCTGCAGCAGATGACGGCGGCACAGAATTCGCGCAACGAATTCTTGAAAGCCGAGATCACGCGGCTCGATCTGCAAATTAAGGACATCGCCACGTTGCGTTCGGAAATCGAGGCCTTGAAAGCCCGCCAAAGGGCCGTCGAAGACCTGCAGACCGACCGCAACGTGCCGGTGCATTTGCTCAATGAGTTGGTGCGCCAGACACCGGAAGGTGTCTACCTGTCGACCATCCGCCAGACCGACCGCGTTGTCGCCATCACCGGCATTGCGCAGACCAACGAGCGGGTGTCCGAACTGCTGCGCAACACGCTGTACAACTCGCCGTGGTTCGAGAAGCCCGAGCTGATCGAGATCAAGGCTGTGGCCGTGACTACGGCCAACCGCGAGCAGCGCCGCCTGTTCGAGTTCTCGATGCGCGTCACGCTCAAACGCCCGCCTTCCGGCGCCGCGCCCGGGCCCGCCGCCGCGGCCTCGGGCGCGCGCCCCGCCGCGGCTGCCCCGGCCCAGATTTCCGGAGGGCCCCCAGGCCAAGG
>JAJAZC010000095.1 GCA_026785885.1 Rubrivivax sp. | reverse complement strand
GAATCGGGCTCGGCGATTGAAATCGCACTCAATTCTCTTGCATTGCGAAATCCGAACGCCGCTGGCAATCAGCAGCTACTGGATGACGCTTTGTTCAGCACTTCCCTAACGCGCAGCGGCTGAAACGCTGCACATCACGCACAGCGCGGTGAGCCAGCAGATCAAGCTGCTGGAAGAACAGCTCGGCCTGCCACTGTTCGATCGCCGCGGCCGCAGCCTGGCACTCAATGCCGCAGGCGCTGCGCTGCAGGCCGCCGTCGAGCGGGCGCTAGACCGGCTGGCACAGGGCCTCTTGGCTGCGCAAGCCGCACACCGCGGCGCCGCGCAGCAACTGCGGCTGACGGTGCTGCCGTCGTTTGCGCAGCGCTGGCTGCTGCCGCGCCTGGTGCGCTTCAGCGAGCGCCACCCCGACATCGTGCTGAACATCCACGCTTCGCAGCAGCTGGTGGACCTGCAGCGCGACGGCGTCCACGTCGCGCTGCGCGGCGGTTTCGGCCCCTGGCGCGGTCTGCAGGCCGAGCCGTTGATGGACAGCCCGCTGATCGCCGTGGCCGCGCCGGCACGTGCTGCACGGCTGCCGTTGGGCGATCACCGCGCTCTGGCCGCGCAGCCGCTCCTGGGCAGCAATGAAGACCGGGCGCGGTTGCTGGCGCTGTGCGGCTGCGCGCTGAGCGGCAAGACGGTGGCCGACTTCAACGACGGCGGCCTGATGCTGCAGGCCGCCGAGCAGGACACGGGCATTGCGCTGGCCCACGAGCTGCTGGCTGCCGATGCGCTGCAGCGCGGCCAGCTGGTACGCGTGTCGCCACTGGCGCTGCACGACAGCGCCGCCGCGTCCTACTGGTTCGTGCACCCGCCAGAGTTGGCCGATTGGCCGCCGTTGATGGCGCTGCGGCAGTGGCTCTTCGACGAGGTGGCGCTGTCGCGGCAGGCCTTGCTGCCGGGTTGATCGAGCAGAGCACGACGGCGCCGATCAAGCTTGCAGGAATCAGGCCGGCAGGAATCAAGCCGGCAGGAATAGCGCCTGCAGGTCGGACAGAAAGTCGAAGCCGCGCACGCTCGGCCGCACGGTGTTGCCGTCGCGCTCGATCAAGCCGCGCGCGGCGGCTTGCTGCAATGCAGGCTCGATGGTCGACAGCGGCAGGCCCGTGCGTTCGCGGTACAAATCCAGCGTGAAACCCTCGCGCAGACGCAGCGTGTTGAGCATGAATTCGAAAGGCAGGTCGCGCCGCGCAACCTCATGCTGGTTGCTCACCGCCTGGTTCCCACCTGCATGCTGCAAGTAGGCCGCCGGCTCGCGCCAACGCACCTGCCGCAGCACCCGGTGCGCAAAGCTCAGCTTGCCGTGCGCGCCGGCACCGATACCGAGGTAGTCACCGAACTGCCAGTAGTTCAGGTTGTGCGCGCAACGGTGGCCAGCGCGCGCAAATGCCGACACCTCGTAGCGCTGCAGCCCGGCGCTGGCCGTGCGCTCGGTGATGAGATCCAGCATGTCGCTGGCCAGGTCGGCATCGGGCAGCACCGGCGGCTGCAATGCAAAGCGCGTGTTGGGCTCGATCGTCAGGTGGTAGACCGACAGGTGCGGTGGCGCGAATGACAGCGCTGTGTCCAGATCGGCTTGCAGCTGCGCCATCGTCTGGCCCGGCAGCGCGTACATCAGATCGATGTTGAAGGTATCGAACGCGGCTGCGGCTTCGGCCACTGCAGCGCGCGCCTGCGCAGCGTCGTGCACACGGCCGATGCGCTGCAGCGCCGCGTCGTCGAAGCTCTGCACGCCGATCGACAGCCGTGTAACGCCGGCGGCGCGAAAAGCCTTGAAGCGCTCACGTTCGAAGGTGCCCGGGTTGGCCTCCAGCGTGATCTCCGCACCCGGCTCCAGTGGCACACGGGCGCGGATGTCGCCGATCAAGCGGTCGATGCCGGCCGGCGAAAACAGGCTCGGCGTGCCACCGCCGATAAACACGCTGATGACGCGCCGGCCCCAGATCAGCGGCAGGCTGGCTTCGAGGTCGGCGCGCAACGCGTCGAGGTAGGCGGCCTCCAGCAGTTCGGCTTTGTCTTGGTGCTCGTGCGAATTGAAGTCGCAATAAGGGCACTTGCGAATGCACCAGGGCAAGTGCACGTACAGCGACAGCGGCGGCAGCGCAGCGAGTTGCAGCGTGCCCGGGCGCATGTAGTGCAACAGGTCAGGCGCGGCCGCCTGCCCGGCCACTGGCGGCTGCAGCGCAGCCGGCGTTGCCGGGCCGCTGGCAACGCCTGCTGGGTTGCTGTCACCGCCTGCCGGGCGGGGCGCGTCAGGTGCGCCGTCGCATGCCGTCATAGCCACCAAACCTCACGCAGCAGCGTCAGCATGTGCGCCATCGCGCGAGCACGGTGGCTCAGCTGGTTTTTGGTGGCAGCGTCCATCTCTGCGACGGTCAACTGCGCCTCGGCGATGAACATCAGCGGGTCGTAGCCGAAGCCCAATTCACCGCGCGGTGCGGCGAGGATCGTGCCCGGCCAGCGACCCACGGCCACCAGCGGCTGCGGATCGGCCGCATGCCGCACGGCCACCAGCGTGCTGATGAACAAAGCGCGGCGGTCGGCCACACCGTGCAGCTGCTGCAGCAGCAGCGCGTTGTTGGCGGCGTCCTGCACGCGGCGGCTCTGCTCGCGTTGCTCACGTTGCTCACGTGGCTCACGTGGCTCACGTTGCTGGCGTTGCTGGCGTTGCTGGCGTTGCTCATGCCCGTCACGCTGCTCTGGCTGCCGAGGCTGTTCTTGCTGCTGACGAGCCAGCGCTGCCGCGGCCCCACCAGCGTAGTGCGCCGAGATCACACCCGGCGCGCCGCCCAGCGCATCGACACACAGACCGGAGTCGTCGGCCATCGCGGCGCCGCCGGATGCAGCCGCGGCATGGCGCGCCTTGGCCAGCGCGTTCTCGATAAAGCTCGGGTGCGGTTCTTCGGCCTCTTCGATGCCCAGCTCGTGTTGCGCCACCAACTGCAGCGGCAGGCCGGCCAGCAGCGAGCGCATCTCAGCCAGTTTCTTCGCGTTGTTGGACGCCAGCACCAATCGCATGCCGCCACCGCCGGCCTGGTGCATCGGCTAAACGCCCAGCGCGCGCTTTTGCAGCGCCACCAGTTCGCCAATGCCCTTGTCGGCCAGCGCCAGCAGGTGGTCCATCTCGGCGCGGCTGAAGGGCGCGCCTTCGGCCGTGCCCTGCACCTCGACGAAGCCGCCGCTGCCGGTCATCACGACGTTCATGTCGGTGTCACAGGCCGAGTCCTCGGTGTACTCCAGGTCCAACAGCGGCTTGCCCCGCAGCACACCCACCGACACCGCGGCCACGAAATCGCGGATGGGGCTGGCAGCGATTTTCTTTTGCGCCAGCAGCCAACCCACCGCATCGTGCGCGGCGACAAAAGCCCCGGTGATGGCCGCCGTGCGCGTGCCGCCATCGGCCTGCAGCACGTCGCAGTCCAGCGCAATCGTGCGTTCGCCCAACGCGCCCAGGTCGAAGACCGAGCGCAGGCTGCGCCCGATCAGGCGCTGGATCTCCTGCGTGCGGCCGCTTTGTTTGCCCTTGGCCGCCTCACGGTCGCTGCGGGTGTGTGTGGCGCGCGGCAGCATGCCGTACTCGGCCGTGACCCAGCCCTGGCCGCTGCCGCGTTTGTGCGGCGGCACCTTGTCTTCGATCGACGCGGTGCACAGCACCTGCGTGTGGCCGAAACTGATCAGCACCGAGCCCTCGGCATGGCGTGTGTAAGCGCGCTGAATGTGCACCGGGCGCAGCGCGTCGACGGCCCGGTCAGCACTCCGTGTAAAGCTCATGTCAGTCCCTCAAGATAAACGTTAGCGCGGCAAACCGCAGATCAACAGAATGCCGCAAATCAGATAGACGCCGCGGAACCGGCTCAGCCGGGCCGCTGGCGTTGCCCGTTGAGGGGCAGCGGCGCAGGCGCCCCGAGGGGGTCGTGAACCTACCGCTTCTTGTTGCTGCTGCGCTGGATGGCTTCGTTGATCTCGCGGATGCTGCGTTCGATCTCGGCTTCATCTAGTTCGACGACCCCGACGTCACCGCCCAGACCGGCCTGGATAGTGGAGGCAAACACGTCATCGCCCAGCGCGTTGGTGGATATGCCGGTGCCGCTGTCCAGGTCTTCGGCGGCTTCCCACTCAACGGCCAGCACGGTGACGTTGTCGCTCTTCTCGCCGGCCGCGCGCAGCGCGCGCTCAACCAGCTCGGGCACCGCGTCGGAGATCGGGTTGCTGGCCAGGATGTCGGTGATGACGGCGTCGGAGATGCTGCTCCATAGGCCGTCGGAGCACAGCATCACACGGTCGCCAGGGCGCACCAACAGCGGGCCGGCGGTATCGACCACCGGCTTGCCGGGGCTGCCCAGGCAGGTGAACAACACGTTGCGATTGACCTTGTCGTTCATCGGCACGACCTGGCTCAGCGTCTGCTGCAGCTCGGAGTAACTGTGGTCACGCGTACGCGCCACCAGCTTGTCGCCGCGCACCAGGTACAGCCGCGAATCGCCGCAGTGCGCCCAGTAAGCGGCGTTGCCCTGCAGCAGGCAGGCAACCATCGTGGTGCGGGGTGTGTCCATCAGCGCACGGTCGGTGGCATAACGCAGCAGTTGGTGGTGGCCGGCAACGATGGCGTCATGCAGAAAACGCAGCGGCTCGGACAGGCGCGGCTTGGCTTCGCGTTGAAAGTGCGCCGACAGCGTTTGCAGCGCCATCTGCGAAGCGACCTCGCCTTCGGGGTGGCCGCCCATGCCGTCGGCCAGTGCAAAAAGGCCCGAGTCCCGCGTGTAGCAATAGCCCATGCGGTCTTCGTTCTTTTCGCGGCCGCCGCGGCGGCTGACTTGATAGACGGAGAAGCGCATCGAGATTACCGAAGCCCGCTCAAGGCTTGACGCCCGTTTTCAGCGTTTCCAGCTGCAGCTTCAAGCGCTCACTGAAGCTGAGCTTGGTGTAGCGGCGCTCGGTCTCACGCGCCAACTCTTTTTGCAGCGCAAAAACGCTTTGCGGCCGGCTCAGCGGGTCGAGCGACATACACCACTCGGTGACCTCGATCAGGTTATCGGAGTAGACATTGCGCAGCCGGCTAAGGCTCAGCGCCAGGCGGTCCTTCTCAAGCCGCTGTGGCGCGTCATTCGGCGGGTAGCCCTGCATGCAGGCGTAGATGCAGGCGCCAATCGCGTAAATGTCCGTCCACGGGCCCAACGTGCCATCACGCCGGTACATCTCGGGCGCTGCAAAGCCGGGTGTGTACATCGGGCGAATGAAATTGCCCTCTTTGCTCAGCACCTCGCGCGCGGCTCCGAAGTCCAGCATCACGGCTTTGTTGTCGTTGGTGACGAAGATGTTGGCCGGCTTGATGTCCAGATGCAGCATCTTGTGCTGGTGCACGATGCGCAAGCCGCGCAGGATCTCGTCGAACAAACTTCTGATGGTGCTTTCACGAAACACTTTGTCGCGCTTGAGATCGCGCGCCGTGACGATGAAATCCTGCAGCGTATCGCCCTGCAGGTAATTCATCACCATATAAACCGTTTCGTTTTCACGAAAGAAGTTCAACACGCTGACCACGCTCGGGTGGCTGATCTGCGCGAGTGAACGGCCTTCTTCGAAAAAACTCTTCAGCCCCAGCCGGTACAGCGGCTGTTTGTCCGGCTTCACGCGCGGCGTCAACTCACCGGCAGAGCGCTCAGCCAAAGACGCCGGCAGGTATTCTTTGACGGCCACCAACTGCTGGTTTTCACCTTCTGCCAAATACACCACACCAAAGCCGCCGGCAGCCAGTTTCTTGACCACCGTGTAGCCCCCAACGACGGTGCCCGAAGGCAAGGGCGCTGGTTTGGGCTTGGACATAATCGGTTGGATTTACAGGGGCAGATGGATGGCGGTTTATAGCATGACGGGTTATGCCGGCGCGGCCTCAGAACCCCCCGCCGGCACGGCTGCGGTGAGTGTGGAAGCACGCTCGGTCAACGGTCGTTTTCTCGATTTGGCACTGCGCCTGCCGGATGAGTTGCGCGGCCTGGAGCCGGCACTGCGCGAGCTGCTGACAGCGCAGTTCCGCCGCGGCAAGATCGAGCTGCGCGTTAACACTGCGCGCGAGGTCGAAGGCGCCGTGCCGATGCCCGCGACAGAGCAGCTCAACCGCCTGGCGCATGTGCAAAGCGCCGTCACCGGCTGGCTCAGTGACGCGCGGCCTTTATCGGTCAACGAGGTGTTGCACTGGTGCCGTGCCGCAGCGCCGGCCGACAAGCTCGACGGCCCGGCCATGGACGCCGCACGCCGTTGCGTGCAGGGCCTGCGCGAAGCCCGCGCCCGTGAAGGCGCGCGCCTGGTGGCGATGCTGCTGGAGCGCGTGGCCCGGCTGCGCGAACTGGCGGCCCAGGCCGAGCCGCTGTTGCCGCAGGTGGTGCAGCGCCAGCAAGCGCGTTTCATGGAGCGCTGGAATGAAGCGCTGGCCACTGTGCAGGCCGCGGCCAGCGTGCCGGCGCAAGCGCTGCATGAGCGCGCGATGGGGGAAGCCGCCAGCTACGCCATTCGTATCGACGTCGCCGAAGAGCTGTCGCGCCTGCGCTCGCACCTCGACGAGATCGAGCGACTGCTCGAAGCCGGCGGTGAACTTGGCAAAAGGCTGGAGTTTCTGATTCAGGAATTACAACGCGAAGCCAATACGCTGGGCAGCAAAAGCGCCGCCCTGGAACTAACGACGATTGCGGTGGAAATGAAGGTGGCCATTGAGCAGATGCGGGAGCAGGTGCAGAACATCGAGTAGCTTTGCACAGGGCTCGAACTGACCGCGAGAGCAAGGCCTGGCTCGTCGAACGCGCCGTGGCCCGCGCTATTGGCGAAGGCCCGAGCCTGGTCGCAAGCGCCACCGCCGCACGGGTCAGCAAGGGCACGTGGATTCTTCGCTTCCGACTTAGCGGCCCATGCGGACAAGGGTTCGGTGATCAGCAAGCTTGGCCTCGGGCTTTGGAGCACAGCGCTGTCGGTGCCTGCACGGCTTGTTAAAGATCGAGGTCATCAGCGCGCCAGCCGCCCGCCCGCCCCTTCACCCACACGCTGCAGCGGGCCCAGCGGATTGACCTGCCGCTCGACCCGATCGGTGCGTGGCTCGCCACCGTGACTGCGGAACAACACGACGCCGTCGCGCACAGCGAGCAGCCCTTCGAACCGCCAACCGGTCACCCGCGTCTCGCGACGAAAGTTCAGGAAGTCGAGCGCGAAGTTGCCTTCGCGGCGCGTCACCTCACGGCTGAGATTGAATTCATAAGCTTGGCATGCCAGACGCGCGACGATGCAATCACGGATGCCAGGATCGATCGCCTCGAAGGGAACGCCGCGATCGGGTGCCAAACGACCGGTCAGATTCGGATACGAGATCAAAGTCACGTTCGGGCTGGATTGGACATCGAACCCCAGTTCCTTCAATTGCTCGACTGTCGTGCGGTAGGCCACTACCTTGTCGAACGCCTGCGCTGCAGCCTCGAAGCTGTCGAACCCTGATGGCTGTTCACTGTCGCCGCGTGGAAGAAGGCCAGCGCAACCGCTAAGCAACAGGCCGACGCCAAGGCAGGCAACACGGAAGACCAACATGCGGTGGGGGTCGATACGAAGCAGTTCAGGAACTTTAGCGGTCCACGGCATGTTCGCGGGCGGCCCGGCACGGCGCACAGCGCAGCGCCGCCGGTTGCACCCGCAGACGCTGCAAGGAAATGGGCTTGGCGTAATCCGCGCAATCACCGTACGTTCCGCCGGCCAGGCGCTGGGGGGCGGCTTCCACCCGGGCCATATCGTCGACATCGCGCTGCTCTTGCACGCAGCCGAGATTTGGCGACTGCTGCTGCGTCGCGTCGTCCTTGCGGTCCGTCACTTCGTGCGCCGAAGCGCTGGTCCATTCGCGCTGAGTCTGCTTGGCGGAGTGAACTTCGGCGCGCAGTTCCTGCAGGCGGTCGGTCAGCGCATCGCGCAGTTGCATCGAATTGGGTTGGTTGGCGAGTTCCAATGTCTGTCGTTCCGGTTCCACCGCATGCTCCAAATTACCTTTGGCGCGAGCATGTGCGCACTGCGCAGCATGTGACATGACATGGATCAAGCGGGCCTGCGCATCTAGCCGCCTCAGTTCGTGGCTCTCGTCGATCGACGCCGGCGGGAAAAAGCTTTGTTGCTGCTCTGGGATAGTTTCGGAAGCTGTCAAGCCAGTTGTCGCGTGAGGTCGTCAAACTAAGCCGCTACTTTGTCGGCCTCGGGTGCCTTGGTTTGAGGGTTGTCTGGGTTGAGGTGAACGGTGTCGATGAAGGTCCAGTCACGGGTGTTCGTTGACCAGCGCTGAGGGTGTTTCTGTCGTGCTTTTTCGTAGACCTCAGCGCGTGCTTGCAACAGCGCTTTGTCGGTCTGCGCATGGCGCTGCGTCGGTGTCACGAAGCTGATGGCGCTGTGCCTGTGCTCGTCGTTGTACCAATGCACCAACTCGCTCACCCAGCGCCGGGCTTGTAGCAAGTCGGCAAACGGCTTGAGCGGGAACTGGGGCCTGTACTTCAAGGTCTTGAACAGCGACTCGGAGTACGGGTTGTCGTTGCTCACCGCGGGACGGCTGCGGCTGTGCGCTACGCCCAAACGCTGCATGGTGGCCAGCATGGTTTCGCCCTTCATCGGGCCGCCGTTGTCTGAATGCACTGTCACCTGATTGGCGCTGATGCCTTGACGCCGGCAGATGTCCTCCAACAGCGCTGAGGCCTTCTGGGCGCTCTCGCAATCAAAGACCTGCCAGCCCACCACCTTGCGGCTGAAGATGTCCACGAACAGGTACAGGTAGAAGAACAGGCCGCGCAGCTGGGTGGGCAAGTAGGTGATGTCCCAACAGTAGATCTGGTCGGGCTGTATGGCTGCCAGGGCACGTGGTTTGCTGCGCTTATGCGGCGCGCGCTCCACGCGGCGGTGTGCGAGTTGACCGGCCTGACGCAGCAGCCGGTACAAGGTTGACTCGCTGGCCACATACAGGCCTTGGTCGGCCAGGCGGGGCACGATCTGGCTGGGCGCCAGGTTCTTGAACTCCTCGCTGTCGAGCACGCCCAGCGCCAGCTGCCGTTCGGCGTCGCTGAGCTTGTTGTGCGGGCAGTGATGAATACGCTGATCAGGGGTGCGCCTGTCACCGACGTACAGCGCGCTCTTGCCGGCCTCCACCCAGCGCTGCACGGTGCGTGCGGCCAGCCCGATGATGGCGCAGGCCTTGTGCAGCCGCGCACCGGCGCTGCAAGCTTCGTCGATCCACGCCAGCAGGGTTGAACGCTGTGCCAGTGTGCTCATTTGTCCTCGCCCTCCGACTGCTGCAAAACCAGCGCCTGGAACTTTTTTTGAAGGACCAGCAAGGCAGCGGCTTCGGCCAGCGCGCGATCCTTGCGGCGCATCTCGCGCTGCAACAAATCGTGTCGGCCTTGCAGCTCGCGCAGCGCGGTGTTGGCCATACGTTGCTCGGCGGCGCTGGCCGCAGCAGGCTGCGTCGCGGCGCAAAAGGCATCGCGCCACTGAATCAACTGATGCTCGAACAAGCCCTTCTCACGGCACCAGGCGTGCAGCGCAGGCCCCACCAATGCATGGCTCTCGTTCAAGGCCAACAGACGCTGCGCAGGGGTCCACTGGCCAGCGGGCACTTCGCCGCCCCGCGTTTGCGCCGGCGGGCACACCCGGGCCCCACGGCCCCGGGGCTTTGTGCCGCCGGTTTGTGTTGGCCAAAAAAAGTTTCGGTT
>JAJAZC010000094.1 GCA_026785885.1 Rubrivivax sp. | reverse complement strand
CGTCGGCCGCACGTGCGACGCGGGAAGCCGCCGGCTCGATCGGCGGCACCGTATATGGCCCTGCCGGTGCGCCCGCAGACCCCTCGGCTGCGCCTACCCCCGCCTTGCAAAAACTGTCGGTGCAAAAAGCCGGCCAGAATGGGCTGGCCGAGTCCATGCCGTTCAATGCGCTGAAAGCCAGCGAGCACGGCAGTGACAACGGCCATGCGCCGCAACAGGGCGCGCACGGCGCCGAGCTGCCGCCGGCGTCGGTGTCGGCCAGCACGGTGAGTGAGGACAACGTCAACGCCAAAGTGGGTGGCCCGCCTGAGCCGGGCCACAACCCCGGCAACGGGCCGCTGACGCGGGTGCGCACGGATTCGCAAGGCCGCGCCATCACGACCAACCACGGTGTGATGGTGGCCGACAACCAGAACTCGCTGAAGGCCAGCCTGCGCGGGCCGACGCTGCTGGAAGACTTCATCCTGCGCGAAAAAATCACGCACTTCGACCATGAGCGCATTCCTGAGCGTGTGGTGCATGCGCGTGGCAGTGGCGCGCACGGTGTGTTCGAGGCCTACGACTCGCTGGCCGACATCACGCAAGCCGGCCTGTTTGCCGCCGCCGGCAAACAAACGCCGGTGTTCGTGCGCTTTTCCACCGTGGCGGGTGAGCGCGGCAGTGCCGACACGGTGCGCGACACGCGCGGCTTTGCGGTCAAGTTCTACACCGACGAAGGCAACTGGGATTTGGTGGGCAACAACATTCCGGTGTTCTTCATCCAGGATTCGATGAAGTTTCCCGATGTCGTTCACGCCGTCAAGCCAGAGCCGCATCACGGCATGCCGCAGGCCAGTAGCGCGCACGACACGTTTTGGGATTTCATTTCTCTGATGCCGGAGAGCATTCACCACACGCTGTGGGTAATGAGCGACCGCGGCATTCCGCGCAGCTACCGCACGATGCAGGGCTTCGGCGTCAACACCTACCGGCTCGTCAACGCCGAGGGCGTTGCGCGCTTCGTCAAGTTTCATTGGCTGCCGCTAGCCGGGACGCATTCGCTGGTGTGGGACGAAGCAGCCAAGATCACCGGTGCCGACCCCGACTTCCACCGCCGCGATCTGTGGGAATCCATCGAGGCCGGCAACTACCCGGCCTATGAGCTGGCGCTACAGGTCTTTTCCGAGGAGCAGGCCGAAAGCTTCAGCTTCGACGTGCTCGACGCAACCAAGCTGATTCCTGAAGAGCTGGTGCCGCTGCGCGCGGTGGGCAAGCTCAAGCTGAACCGCAATCCGGACAACTTCTTTGCCGAAACCGAGCAGGTCGCGTTTTGCGTTGCGCATCTGGTGCCCGGCATCGACTTCAGCAACGACCCGCTGCTGCACGGCCGCATCCACAGCTACCAGGACACCCAGCTGTCGCGCCTGGGTGGCCCGAATTTCCACGAGATTCCGGTCAACGCTTCGATCGCGCAGGTGCACAACAACCAGCGTGACGGCGTGCACCGCCAGGCCATCCACCGCGGCCGTGTCAGCTATGAGCCGAACTCGCTGGCGGGCGGTTGCCCCTTCCAGGCCGGTGCTTCGCGTGGCTTCGTTTCTGCACGCACGCCGGCGCCGGTGGTGCCGGAGGACAAGGTGCGCGGCAAGCCGGAAAAGTTTGCAGACCACTACTCGCAGGCGCAGCTGTTTTTCAACAGCCAGAGCGTTGCCGAGAAGCGCCACATCGCCAACGCCTTCCGCTTCGAGCTGTCGCGCGTGACGTTGCCGGCGATTCGCGAGCGGGTCGTGTCCATCCTCGTCAATGTCGACATGGCGCTGGCGCAGACGGTGGCCGACGGTCTGGGTATGGCGGTGCCGCAGGCACAGCCCAAGGTGCTCGAGACGCCGGTGTCGCCCGAGGTCGCAGCGTCGCCCGCACTGTCGCTTATGGCCAGGCCCGGCGCGCAGCCAGCAGCCGGCCGCAAGGTGGCGCTGCTGGTGGCCGAAGGTGCCGACGGTGACTCGTTGCGCCTGGTGCATCAGCGGCTGCTGGCGGCGCACGCTGTGCCGCGCATCGTCGGCTTGCGCCTGGGCTCCGTGACGCTGGGTGATGGCAGCACGGTGGTCGTCGAGACCACGGTCGAAGCCACGCCTTCTGTGTTGTGGGACGCGCTGGTGCTGCCCAGCGGCGGCGCTGCCGATGGAGTTGCACAGGGCAAGGCGGCGGGCGGCCAGGCCGGCAATGGTTTGCCGGCGCTGATGGCCGCACGCGCCGAGGTGCTGGACTTCATCAAGGAGCAATACCGACACGGCAAGCCGATCCTGGCGCACAGCGAAGGCGCGCAGCAGGTGCTGAGCGCAGCGGGCATACCGTTGCAGTTGAGCGGTGACCGACCGGACCCTGGCTTGATCCTGGGCCGCGCCGAAGGCAAGGACGGGGGCGGCAATGTGCTGGCTGAATTTATCGCTGCACTGGGCCGCCCGCGGGCCTTCGAGCGCGAGTTGGCTGCGGCTTTCGTTTGATGATGAACGCTGCTGATCCAGCCGGCGTTGCGTCGGCCGCGCCGGACGACGCCTTGTCGCTGCTGCGAGAAGACCACCGGCGCCTGGAAGCCTTGCTGGTGGACTGCGAGCAAGCTGCGGCCGACACCACGGCCACCAGCAGTGCAGACCGCAGTGGCCTCGTGGCACGGCTGGGTGCTTTGCTCGTGGCGCACGGGCAGGTCGAAGACGAACTGGTCTACCCAGAATTGGATGAGGCGGCTGCCGCCAAGGGACGGGCCGATCACGATGAGATCGGCACCTTGCTCAAGGCGCTGGTTGAAGACGGGCAGGACGCGCATGGTGAATTCGGCTCCAAGCTGTCGCCGCTGGCCGCTCGCTTGCGTGCCCACGTTGCGCTTGAAGAGCAGCAGTGGTTTGCTGCGTTGAGCGGCCTGCGCGATGAGCCGGGCTTGAGCCAGCAGCTGGCATCACGACGCGCAGAGTTGCTCGGTCCGCAAGGCGTGGACTGACGTGGCGCGCCCTTCACGCTTGTCTCGCCCGCGGCGCCCCGGCTCGCACGGCGGCCCCTGGCTGCTGGGTGCCGCGGCCTTGCTGCTGCTGGTAACCGGGGGCTGCGCGGTCAGTCGCCTGAAAACGTCGGCTGATCTGGTCAAACAGAGCCAGCCGTTTCAAGCCAGGCCAGCGGCGCCAGAACGGCGCTTGCTGATCGTCGGCGACAGCACTGCGGTGGGCACCGGTGCCAGCCGGCCGGAGGCCTCTTTGGCCGGGCTCATTTCACGCGAGCAGCCGCGTTGGCTCATCGTCAACCGCGCGCAGGACGGCGCGAAGTTCGCTGACATCGCCGACCAACTGCAGGGCAGCGAGCGGTTCGACCTCGTGCTGGTGATGGGCGGCGGCAACGACGTCATCCGCTTCACATCCGGCAGCGCACTGCGGGCCAACATCGACCGCACGGCCGCACGCGCCGCTGCATTGGCGCCGCAGGTGGTGCTGATGCCGGCGGGCAATGTCGGCAACGCGCCGTTTTTCTTCGCACCCTGGTCCTGGTGGATGAGCGCCCGTGCACGCGACATGCACGACGCGGTGCGCGCAGCTGCAGCGCGCCACGGCGCGACCTACGTGCGTCTGTACAAAGAGCCGCAGGACGATCCGTTTGTGCAGCAGGCCGACCGCCTGCACGCGGCCGACAAGCTGCACCCCAGCGACGACGGCTATTCCGCCTGGTTCGCGGAGCTCAGGCGTCAAGCGCCGCAGATGGTGGGCGGCGTCGCGCGCTGAGCCACCGTGGTCAGCGATCGAGCTGCCACCGAGTTACGTTGAAGCAACCGCTGAAAGCTGCGCTGAGCTGAGCTGGCCTCAGCTGTTGGCAACGTGCGGTTAGACGAAGCCGAGGTTTCTCGCCGAGCCGAAATTGCGCAGGTTCGGCAGCACCGCATTCAGCGCTGCATCGTCGGCACCCGGCCAGGCCAGCAGCGTGGCTGCGTACTGATCGACAGAGGTCGTCGGGATCCAGCGGCCTTCCAGCTCCCAGGCCTCAACGCCCACGTCGCTGGGCCCGCCGACGGCTAGCGTCGAATACGTGCCGTAGCTGCGGCCGCCGCGCACCGCACCGCCCATCACCAGATGGTGGTTGCCCCAGGCGTGATCGGTACCGTTGCTGTTGTTGGACTTGAAGGTGCGCCCGAAATCGCTCTGCGTGAACAGCGTCACCGCGTTGTTCATGCCGATGGCCTTGAGCGCGTTGTGAATGCAGGCCAGCGCTTCGCCGACCGACTTGAGCAGCCGCATGTGCTCGCCCTCGGCCGCACTTTGCGCAACCTGGTTGCCGTGGGTGTCGAAGCCGCCTTGCTGCGCGAAGAAGATCTGGCGGTCGCCCTGCACGGTGCCGCGGCCGTCCACCATCTTCACCACCTGGTACAGCTGGCGGCCCAGCGGCGTGCTGATGCGGCCGCCTGCCGTGATCGGCGCAAAAGCGGTGTCGATGGCTGCGGTGTTGCCGGCGTCGCCCGGCTTGGGCGTGACGCGCGCGGCCAGGCGGTGGGCCATGCTGAAAGCGTCGCGCGGTTGTGTGGGGTAGGCCTCGGCAAGTTGAATATCGGCCACGGCCGGCACACCGCAGGCCATGGCTTCCATCAACACCAGCGGCATCGCTTCGGTGTGCGAGCACGACACCAACAAATCCAGCTCGCTGTAGACCGCCGGCATGTCTTGCCGCAAGCCCACCAGATGCACCTGCTGCTGCAATGCATAACGTTGAATGAGTGAGTGCAGCTCTTCGTGCATCGGGCCTTCACCCACCAGCACGGCCTGCATATCGGGGCGGTGGCTGCGCAGAATCATCATCGCGCGCACAAACACCTCGGGCCCTTTTTTGCCCGACAGGCGGCCGACGAAACCGACCAGCGGCACTCCGGTTGCGAGGCCCAGCGTGGCGTGCAGCCCGGGGCCGCTGCCGGCCACTGGGCCAAGTCGGGACGGAAGCGCTCGGTGTCGATGCCGTTGGCTTCCCAGCTCAACAGCGCCGGGTCGACGCCCATGCCCAGCGCATGAAAGCAGCTTTGGCGGCAGACCTCGCTCAGGTGGCTGCGTGCCGTGTGGTGCAGCTCCAGGTCCAGCGCCGTGAGGTGCTGGCCGTGCACGGTGGCCAGCACCGGGCGGCGTGTCAGGCCACCGGCCAGCGCAGCCAGCAGGTGGGCTTTGGGCAAGTGCGCGTGCAGCAACTCGATGCGCCGGTGCGCGACCATCGCAGCAGCCATTTGCACCGTACTCCAGGGCGGGTCGTCGGGCATCGGAGCCAACCTGCACCTCCACGCCCAAGGCACGCAGCCGGTCGGTGTAGGGGCTCTCAAAGGGACACTATGCGGTGAACTCGAAGCACTGGCGTGGCAGCCGCTCGATCAGCCGCTCGACCCAGCTTTCCATGCCGCCGACGATGGCGTTGCCGATGACTCCGAGGATGCGAACCGGGGCACGGTTAATCGGGCTTGAAAAGGGTGGTGCGGGCAAGGCGATTCGTTCAACAGCACACCGGCGACCAGCCGCGTGACCACAGGCTGTAGCGCGGTTGCTCGCTACCGCGAGCGGCAGCTTGCGCGGCATGCGCATCTACAGCAGGCGCGGGTTCGCGCAGCGCCGTATCCGGCCCTGGTGGTGCCGGCGGTCGGGGCGGTGTCGGTGGCCGGCGCAGCCAGGCGGCAGCCATGCCGCCCATGATCTGCGCCCGCGGTGCGGTGTCGACCGCCGACTCGTCCAGCAGCGCTTCGAGCCAGCCACGCCGCTCGGCGATCTGCGCGCCGGAGCAGGGCAGGAAACAGTCGCTGCCGAATTGCAGCAAGCCCGGGCCCAGTACCTCCAGCGCGCGTTGCAACACCGCCAGGCGATACGGCGGCGGCGGGCCGAAGCTGAGGTCGAAGCGAAAAGCCGCGTCGGCATCGGGCACACCATGAATGCGGTCGATCAGGCCGAGGGCGATGGCCTCATCCGTCCACGGCAGCCCAGGTGGGCCAGCGTGACACTCGCGCCGGAATGGTCGCGCAGGCTTTCGTATTCAGCTGGGAGGCAAAAGCGGCTGGAGCGGATGTCGAAAAAGATGCCGCTGTGCAGCAGCACCGGCAGTTGCAAGCGGGAGGCTTCAGCGAAGGTCGGCTGCACTCCACTGCTGTGCGGATACCCGCTGCTGGGCACGATCTTCACACCCGACAGCCAGGCCTCGATGGCGCGGAGCAGGTCGTCCGGCGCGCCGGGAAGGCGCGGGTTGACGACGGCAAAACCGATCAACCGGTCGGCGTGCCCTTGCACCAACCGGGCCAGATAGGCGTTGGCGCGCCGCAGAGAGGCCGCGTCACTAAGCGAATAGCCGCCCGACAACGGCGGCGAGAAAACGGCGCCAACAGAACCGCCTGGTCGATGGCTGTTTCGTCCAGCGCCTGCAACACACCGGCTGCGGTTTCATCGCCGGTGCAATG
>JAJAZC010000093.1 GCA_026785885.1 Rubrivivax sp. | reverse complement strand
GTGCAAGGCCGGAAGGCCTTGCACGGCTGGCGAAGGCGCGAGCGCGATTTCACGCGCGAGTGCTGAGCCCGCGCGTGCAAGGACGGAAGGCCTTGCACGGCTGGCGAAGGCGCGAGCGCGATTTCACGCGCGAGTGCTGAGCTGGCGCGCGCTGCGAATTACGGCGCACTTGCCGCCCACTCAGGCAGTTAGCCCGGCCAGCTCCACGATCACCGGCGCGTGGTCGCTGGGCCTTTCGTTCTTGCGCGGCAGCCGGTCGATCGTGCAGGCCAGTACTTGCGGCTTCAGCGCCGTGCTGACCAGCACGTGGTCTATGCGCAGCCCCAAGTTGCGGCGAAAAGCCAGCATGCGGTAGTCCCACCAGGAGTAGGTTTTGGGCGGCTGATTGAAGAGCCGAAAGGCGTCGACCGTGCCGAGCTCCAGCAGCGCCTGAAAGTGCGCACGTTCTTCGGGTGTGCAGTGAATCGTGCCGGCCAGCGCCACCGGATCGTAGACGTCGCGGTCTTCGGGTGCGATGTTGAAGTCACCCATCAGCACCAGCTGCGGGTGGCTCGCCAGTTCGGCCTTAATCCAGCCCTGCAGCGCCTGCAGCCAGCGCATTTTGTAGACGAACTTGTCGCTGTCCGGCGCCTGACCATTGGGGAAGTAGGCGCCTATCACCCGTACACCCTGCACGGTGCCGGCGATGACGCGTGCCTGCTCATCGGCAAAGTCGACGATGTTCTTGGTGATGTCGGTGGCCGGTGTGCGAGAGAGGAGCGCCACGCCGTTGTAGGTCTTCTGCCCGAGCCACTGCGTGTGGTAGCCGGCATCGGCTAGCGCAGCGTGCGGAAACTTGTCGTCGGTGAGTTTGGTTTCCTGCAGCACGATGGCGTCGACGGGCTGCGCCTGCAACCAGTCCAGCAACTGCGGCAGCCGCACGGCAAGGGAATTGACGTTCCAGGTGGCGAGTTTCAAATTGCTTCCAATTCGTCGACTTTCATTGGACTTCGTTTCGGGTGTCCTGGGCAGTATGCCGAGGGATAGGGACTGGATGACCTTGCCGGCTGCTTGCCCGGGTTAGCGCAACTGCCACGGTGGTGCGTAGCGCAACTCGACTGTTTGCGAGCCGAGCTTGAGGCGGTTTGCCGCCTTCTTCCCCGGGGTATGCAGGTTAGGGCTACGGTTGAGCAGCTTGCTGTTTGCGTCATGACACAGCCCGTTGGCACCGCTGTTGTCTACTGATCAACCAGCTGACGAAATGCACTCGGGCTCAACCTGCGCAACTGCCGAAACCGGCGTGCGAAGTGCGAAGTGCGAAGTGCGAAGTGCGATGGCTCGGCGTACCCGTAGCGCTGCCCGATCTCGGCCACCGACAGCCGGGCAAAGCGCCGGTCGCCCAGCATTCTTTGGGCCTGCGCCATCCGCAACCCGTGCAGCACCCCTGCAAAAGTAGGCCCCTCGGCGGCAAACGCACGGTGCAGGCTCCGCAAAGAAAGAGCTGCATCCCGGGCGATGTGTTCGGCCAACAAACCCGCTTCGCCGAGCCGCTCGGGCATGACGCCCACGCAGCGCAGATACGGCTTGCGCAGGCGGCGCGGCGTTTCGGGTTCGGTGCCGAATGCCAGGCTCATCAGCGCACCGAGCTGGTCCTCCAGGAACGTAGGCGGCAAGCCCGGGTTGGCGGCAACTTCAGGCGTCAAAGCCTCCTTGAAGGCGCGCAAGGCCGCGCCCCGGCCGTGGTCGCCATCGATGGCTCTGCCCAACATCGCGGCCGGGTCCGGCAGCCAGCGGTTGACCCAATCGATCGGCATTTGCAGCGACAGGTTTTGGAGCCCGCCGGGAAAGCGAAATTCATGGGGCTCGCGTGAGTCGACCAGCACGATGGCGCCGGGCCCAAGGGTCTCTTTTCGCCCGGCGTGATGGACGGACCAAGGGCTTCCCATCTGGCTGATGAGGTAGAAATGGTTGTCGCCCCGGCCGCGGGCGATCGCGCCTTGATCGCGCGAGACGGCTTGCGCCGAGCCCACCGTTTCGTAGACCCACACCGCCGACAGGTGGCTCTGCAGGATCGAGCCGAAGAAGCCGTCGCGAGATTCGGGCTTGGCCTTCATCTCAACAAAGGAGTCACAGATCGAGTCCATCCATAAGGCGAGTCGTTGCAACTCCTCGACCGACTCCGTTGGCCATCGCCTGATCTGTGCACCCATGTCTGCCACCGCACCCGATGCAGGCGGCTTAGGTCGGCCGTCACGCCATCTTCAACCGGGCAACGTCTCGGCTTGGCACGAACAGGCCAGCGGACTGGCGCGGAAGGGCCTTGCCGGCCGGCTAGCCTGGCTATGCTGATGCACGACCGGGCCAGAGCCCGAAGCGCTACGCAACCGAGCCTGAAGCCCAGCATGGCAGAGCTCGATCGAATCATTGCCGAGGCCGTCTCGAAGCAGGACGCGCCGTTTCTCGTCGCCATGGTCGGCAACCGCGAGGGCATCGCCTGGGCGGGGCGCGGCCGGCGAGCGCAGTGCGGGGCAGCCGGCCGGTATGGACACGGTTTTAGGCATTTTCTCGATGAGCAAGGCGGTGGGCAGCGTGGCGGCGATGATCCTGATGGATCGCGGCCTGCTTAGCGTCGACGCCACCGTCGAAAGCATGCTGCCGGAGTTCGCCGAGGTCAGGTCGCTCGAAGGCTTCGGCCCCGACGGCCCGCGCCTGCGCGCGCCGGACGTCAAGGCCACGGTTTGGCACCTGGCCACGCACAACTCGGGCTTGGTTTACGAGTTCTGGAACGTCGACATGCCGCGCCACATGCAAGCCAGCCAATCCCCGACGATCCTGTCCGGCCTGGTGAGTTCGCTGCGCTATCCCTTGCAGTTCGAGCCGGGCACGCGTTGGGACTACGGCATCGGCATCGACTGGCTCGGCTGCGTTGTTGAGAAGGTCGACGGGCGCCGCATCGACCGCTTCTGCCGCGAAGAGATCAGGCCGGTCTGAAGGCTGACGAGGCCGACAGCAGCGCCGACACGCTGATCCAACGCTTCAGGTCGGCCGCCGAGCTCAACATCCACCTGCACTGCCTGGTGCTGGACGGCGTGTACCGAATTTGGTGATGACGCTGCGCCCACCCGCTCACGCGCGTGTTCGGGCCGGCGTGCCCGTGGCGCCGTTTTCGCCGACCTGTGGGTCTTAGCAGCCAACGTCGATGAAGCCGGGGTTGAAGCGTTCTTTCATCCGTTGTCGCTGTTTGTTCAGCCAACGGCCTCACCTGCTCATGTGCCGGGTGCCCCTGCTGAAATCTGGGAAACTTCCTCTGCCCCCTGAAATCGCGGTGCCTCTGTTCCGCTTGCAAGCCGTCCTGCTTGCAAGCCCGGCCGCTCAGTGACCATTGCAAGGTGAACTTGTCATGCCTTTGGCGCCTGCCCTGTCTGTGGACGTGCTCGATCGGTTGAAAGCCCAGACCCGTGCGGAGCACCTAGCCATGGAAGACGCGCTGGGCCTGATGCGCGACGATCTTCTGCTGGCCGACTACCGCCGCCTGCTCGAGCGCTACTTTGGTTTTTACGCGCCCGTCGAAGCGCGGCTGGCTGGCTTGCTGCCCTCGGACCCGCTCGGCGGGCTGGACTTCGAGACCCGGCGCAAGCTGCCCCTGCTGCGGGCCGACCTCGCTGCGCTGGGCGGGCCGGCGGCCGACACGCTGGCGGTGTGCCATGCGCTGCCGCCACTGCGCACACCTGCGCAGGCCATGGGGTGCCTGTACGTGCTGGAAGGCGCGACACTCGGCGGCGTGGTCATCAGCCGGCACGTGCAGCGCACACTCGGCCTGACGCCCGACTCCGGGGCCCGCTACTTCCACGGCAACGGCGCGCACACCGCAGAAATGTGGCGGGCCTTTCGATCCGCGCTGGCCGGCTTTTCTGCAAGCGCGGCCAACGCGGACGCCGTCGTCGAGTCAGCGAACGAAACTTTCCGATCGCTGCGGCACTGGTACGTGCGCGGGCGCGCCGCATGAAGCCCGCCCTGACCGCCCTGACCAAGTTGCGCCCCTTGAAAGGATCCGCATGAACCTGCCTTCCATCGCCCCCGCGCCACTGCCCTGGGCGGGCGGGGCCTACAGCGTCAAGCGGCACGGCGTCACGCTGACCAACTGCGATGCAGAGCCGGTGCAGACGCCCGGCTGCATCCAGGCGCACGGCGCGCTGCTGGTGCTGCGCCCGGACGACCTGGTGATCCTGCAGGTCAGCGAGAACAGCGGGGCCCTGCTCGGGTTGGCGCCTGCGGACCTGCTCGGCCGACCCATAGTCGTCGTCACCGGCGAAGCCGGCGCGGCGCAGTTGCGGGCCTCGATTGCCGGCGGCGCGACCGACGCCAACCCGCTGCGCCTGTTCAGCCTGCCCGGCCGCGGCAACGCGCCGGCGCTCGATGTATCCATGCACACGCTCGACGGCCTGGCACTGGTGGAGTTCGAGCCCACGCTGCCCGGCGGCGACGCGCAGGCGCAGAACGGCTATGCGCTGGTGAAGAAGGCCGTGGGGCGCTTGCGCCAGGCTTCAGGCCTGCAGCACTTCTGCACCGTCGCTGCAGAGGAATTCCGCGAGCTCACCGGGCTGGCCCGCGTGATGGTCTACAAATTTCATTCCGACGGGCACGGCGAGGTCTATGCGGAAAGCAGGCACACCGACCTGGCGCCCTGGCTCGGCATGCACTACCCGGCCGAAGACATCCCGGCGCCGGCGCGCGAGGTTTTCAAGCGGGTCTGGATTCGTCCCACGCCCGACGTCAATGGCGCGCTGGCCGAGATGGTGCCGCTGGTCAACCCGCAGACCGGCCGGCCGCTGACGATGACCCACTGCGCCTTGCGCGGTGCGTCGGTGATGTACACCGAGTACCTGCAGAACATGGGCGTGAAGGCCGGCCTGACGATGTCGCTGCGCCGCGGCGATGAGCTGTGGGGCCTGATCGTCTGCCACCATTACAGCGGCGCCGCGCGGCTGCCCTTCGATGGGCGCGCGGCCTGCGAACTGCTCGCCCAGATCGTGTCGCTGCAGCACCAGGCGATCGAAAACCAGGAGCACCTGGCCTACCGGTTGAGCCGCGAAGCGATTCACCTGCAATTGATCGCGCAGGCCTCCGAAGAGGGCGGTTTGTCGGCCATGACGGACGGCGCGCCGACCGTGCTCGAAGCAATCCAGTCCGATGGCGTGGCGCTGTACCACCACGGCCGCTGGTGGCGGGTCGGTCAGACGCCGTCCGATGCCGAGCTCGATGCGCTGGCACATTGGCTGAACATGCAGCCGGAATTCGCAGACGACACGCGGCCGGTGTACGTGACAGACCGCTTGCCCGACGCTTATCCAGCCGCCACTGCCTTCAGCGCCCTCGCCAGTGGACTGCTCGCCTTGCCGCTCACGCTCAGCCGAGGCAAGCTGATGCTGTGGTTTCGCACCGAAACGCTGCAGACCGTGCAGTGGGGCGGCGATCCAAAGCACGTCATCAAGGTCATCGGTCCGCACGGCATGCGCCTGACGCCTCGCCGCAGCTTCGAGATTTTTGCCGAATCGGTGGCCGGACGCTCGCTGCCCTGGCAGCTTGTCGACGTCGAGCTGGCGCTGCGCTTTCGCCTGCTGGTGATGGCGTTCGTGGTCAGCCGAGCCGAGCGTCTGGCCGAGCTGAACGTCGACCTGGCGCGCAGCAACGAGGAGCTCGACGCGTTTGCGTATGTCGCGAGCCACGACCTGAAGGAGCCTCTTCGCGGCATCTACAAGAACGCTTACCAGTTGCTCGAGGAATCGGTGCTGCCGCAGGGTAATGAGAGCCGGGACAAGCTCGAGCGCGTCATGCGACTGACGGTGCGGATGGACGCGCTGCTCGACGCCCTGCTGCACTTTGCGCGCGCCGGCCGGCTGACGATGGAGTTGGAGAAGGTCGACCTGAACAGCGTGGTCGCCGAGGCGCTGGAGATGGTCGATTCGCGACGCCTGGAGCGCGTTTGCGAAATCACCGTGGCCCCTGCGCTGCCCTGGGTGGAATGCGACCGTGCCCGCGTGCGCGAGATCTTCGTCAACCTGCTGTCCAACGCGCTTAAATACAACGACAAGCCGGTTTGTAGAATCGAAATCGGTTGCGAGCGCCCTTCCAGGGCATCGGCAGCAGCAGACCGGCCCACCGGCACCGACGGCCGGGTGGTGTTCTACGTCAAGGACAACGGCATCGGCATTGCGCCGCACCATGTCGAGCAGATCTTCAAGATGTTCAAGCGCCTGCACAGCCGCGACGATTACGGCGGCGGCAACGGCACCGGCCTGACCATCGTCAAGAAACTCGTGGAGCGCCACGGCGGCCGCGTCTGGGTGCGCTCGGCGCTGGGACAGGGCTCCACGTTTTTCTTCACCTTCACCCCGGACATGGCCACCGCAACATGACCAACACCACGAACATCCGGCACATCGTGCTCGTCGAGGATTCGGCCGATGACCACGACACCGTGCGCGAAGCGATGCACCTGTTCGGCCTGCCCACGCGACTGAGCCGCGTGAGCAACGGTGACGAGTGCATGGCACTGCTGCTGCGGCAGGCCGACGGCGAGCGGCCCGCGCTCGTCTTGATGGACCTGAACACGGTTAGCACCGATGGCCGTGAATCACTCAGGCTGATCAAGGCCGACCCCATGCTGCAGGCCATTCCGGTGGTCATCGTGACGGCATCCGCAAACCCGCGCGACGTGAACTTCTGCTACCAATGCGGCGCCAACGCGTACCACGTCAAGCCGGTGCGCTACCCCGAGCACCTGCAGATGCTGGCAGGGCTCCTCAAGTATTGGCTCGTCGACGTGACCACGCCCACCGCGCCAGCGAATTCGCCATGACCAGCGATGTGTGGCACATCGTGATCGTCGACGACAGCCCGGACGATTGCGCCGAGGCGCGCCGGATGCTGCTGAAGGGCTCGGACCGCCGCTACGCGTTCACTGAAGCCGCAAGCGGTGCCGCCGGCATCCGCGCGGTGCAGCAGTACGCCGCAGCGCAACACCGCTGCATCGTGCTCGACTACAACCTGCCGGACATGACCGCAACCGCGTTCGTGGCCGCCATCAGCGGCAGCGAAGGCACGCCTGACTGGCCGGTCGTCGTCTTCACCGGGGGTGACAGCGCAGAAGCCAGCCGCAGCTCGCTGCGCGCCGGCGCCCCGACTACGTCGGCAAAAGCTGGATGACGCCGCAAGTGCTGGTGCGGGCGGTCGAGAATGCCAGCGAGCGCTGGGCCATGGCCCGCAAACTGCAGCAGCAAACGGCCGCTGCGCAGACCAGTGAGCAGCACTTTCAGGCCCTGGCACAGGCCACGTCCGACATCGTCTACCGCATGTCGGCCGACTTGTCGGTGATGCATCCGCTGGACGGGCGCGCGCTGGTAGCGAGCGCCGACACACCGCTCGCAGGCTGGGCGTGGCTGGACCGCTACGTTCCCGCCGACGAGCACGCCCGCGTCAGGCAGGCCATTGGCGTGGCCATCTCGCAGAAGGCACTTTTTTCGCTGGAGCACCGCGTGCTGCGACCCGACGGCTCGATTGGTTGGACTGCGTCCCGCGCGGTGCCGATTCTCGATGCCGAAGGCAACGTGCTCGAGTGGTTCGGCGCCGCCGCTGACATCACCCAGCGCAAGACTGGCGAGGATGCACTGGCGCGCAGCGAGTCGTTTGCGCGCAGCGTGGTCGAGTTCAGCCCCGACTGCATGAAAGGCCTGACGCTGGATGGCCGCTTGCTGTGGATGAACAACAACGGCCAGCGGCTAATGGAAGTGGGCGACTTTGCCACGCTGCGCGGCTGCGATTGGAGCAGCTTGTGGGAGGCCGGTGGGCCGCGGGTGCAGGCCAAGGCGGCATTGGCCAGCGCCCGCGCCGGCGGCATCGGCCGGTTCACTGGCTTCTGTCTCACGGCCGCCGGCAAGCCGCGCTGGTGGGACGTGGCCGTGACCGCAATTCCCGGCCAGGACGGCCGGGCTGAACAGCTGCTGGCGGTGTCGCGGGACGTGACCGAGCAACGGGCTTTCGAGACAGCCCTGCAAAAAAGCAGGCAGGAGCTGCAGACCCTGGCCGACAACACCCCCGACGTGCTCGCCCGGTTCGACCGGCAACTGCGTTACGTATTTGTCAATGTTGCGGTCGAGCGCGTGACCGGGCTTGCACCCGCACAATTTCTAGGCAAAACCAACCGCGAAATGGGTATGCCCATCGAGCTGTGCGACATGTGGGGCGCCGCGATCGCTGCCGTGTTCGACAAGGGTCAGGCGGTTTCAAGGGACTTCAGCTACGACGCAGCCACAGGGGCGCGGCACTTTCACAGCACGTTGATCCCCGAGCGCGGGCCCAACGGGGAGGTGGTGAGTGTTCTCAGCGTCACCCGCGACCGCACCGACGAGAAGCAGGCCCAGGATGCCCTGCGGATTGCGGATCGGCGCAAGGACGAGTTCCTGGCCACTTTGGCGCACGAGTTGCGCAACCCGCTTGCGCCGCTGCGCACCGGCGTGCAGGTCCTACGGCTGACTAAAGACCCCAGCATCGCTCAGCGCACCCAGCTCATGATGGAGCGCCAGCTCGGGCAGATGGTTCGGCTCATCGACGACCTGCTCGACGTCTCTCGCATTACCAACGGCAAAGTCGTGCTGCGCCTGGCGCGCATCGAGTTGCAGGCCGCCATCCACACCGCCGTCGAGGCCGTGCAGCCCTTGCTGGATGCAGCAGCGCAAGCATTGCAGCTCGACATCCCGGCGGACCCGATCTGGCTGCAGGCTGACGCCACCCGCATCAGCCAGGTCGTCAACAACCTGCTGACCAATGCGTCCAAGTATTCGCCGCACGGCAGCAGGGTCGTGCTCGGCGTGCAGCGGGCCGGCAGCGATGCGGTGGTGACGGTGGCCGACCAGGGCGAAGGCATTCCGCAGCACATGCTCGCCCAGCTCTTCGAGATGTTCACGCAGGTCGACCGCACGCTCGACCGGGCGCAGGGCGGCCTGGGCATCGGCCTGGCGCTCGTCAAGCGCCTGGTGGAGCTGCACGGCGGCGCCGTGACGGCCAGCAGCGCTGGGCTGGGGGCGGGCAGCACCTTCACGGTGCGGCTGCCGACACTTGATGACGCGCAAGGCCTGGACAGCCCCATGGCACCCGTGGAAGAGCCGGCCACCCCAGTAAGCCTGCGCTAGCTGGTGGTGGACGACAACGACGCCGCAGCCGAGTCGCTGGCCCAGCTGCTGTCGCTCTATGGACACGAGACCCGGGTGGCCGACTCCGGCCAGGCGGCGCTGGCGATCGTGCGCGAGTTCAAGCCGGCGCTGGTCTTCATGGACATCGGCATGCCCGGGATGAACGGTCACGAGACCGCCAGGCGCATGCGGGCCGACGACCCGTCGGGTGCGGTGACTTTGGTGGCGCTGACCGGCTGGGGTGCCGAGGCCGACCGCATGAAGGCCAAGGAAGCCGGCTTCGACCATCACTTCACGAAGCCACTGGATTTGGGCAAGGTGGACGGTGTCATCCAGCAGGTGGCGCTGCGCCAGGCGCAACGTCAGCCGCGACTCCAGGTGCACCGCCAGTCCTGCACGTCGGCTGTTAGCCCGCAACAGTAGCGCCTAGCGGGCGACCGCCATCGCCCGTCTGCAACTGCAAGCGCGCCGGCTCCTGATACGAGCAGCTCGGCAAGCGCTTCATGGTCATGCTGTCGGCCGGCAGCCTGAGCGTCAGCCAGAACGTGCTCGAGCTGCTGCGGGTGGCAAATATCGACAACGGTGCTGGTGAACCCGCCACGATCTTGAACGCCAACAGCATGCTGCACGTCCCGCGCGTGCTCCAGGCGCTGCAGCCGGCCTGAGTACAAGTCCAGCGCCCATCGATTGAGCGGCCATGCAGTACGAGCCGCAGGGATCGGCTGCGTCCGGGGTGTCCGGGAAAACCCAAAGCGAGCCGCAGATCGGGGTCCACCCCGGCAACTCCCATGACAGGCGCTCGTCGGGGGCGCCGTGGACGCACTGCGGTTTGCAGCCGACGCTCAACGACATCCGTCGTCGGCGCAATCAGCAGCCGTACCGCGACGGTCCAGAGCGAGAAAGAGGTCGGCTCAATTGCCTATCCTCGTCCTGAGCGACGGCTCCACGACTTGCGACCGCACTTGGCGCTGCGTGCGGTGCGCCGAACCATCACACGCTAATGCGCACCACTGCGCACCACTGCGCACTCCAGCGCACCCCAGCGCACCCCAACGCCTGCGCATGCTCGGTTCAGGCCTGCAGCATCGCGCGGCACCCAGTGCGCTCGCCCAGCCTTCATCCGGTCAGCGGGAAAGTCCCTACTTGGCTGCTTCGAGATCACGCAGGTGCCGTGACTTCCAGCAGCAGCCAAGGTTCGACGAACTTAGGCTCGGAGCCATGACTTCTCGCAGCGCGCCCTGCTTCTGCTCCGCATCGGCGGAGCTGAGCGAGCACACCCGGGCTCAATCCGCCACCAGGACGCCGCTGCCTGCCGAGGGCTGGCACAAATAGCTGGTGGCCGACTCGCCGCTGGGCGCGCGGTACAGCTCGGCAACACGCTGCCGGGCCTGTTCGCACAAAAGCGCGGGGGCCAGCGCCACCACGCAGCCGCCGAAGCCGCCGCCCGTCATGCGCACACCGCCGTCGTGGCCGATGACGGCGTCGATGATCTCCACCAGCGTGTCGATGGCCGGCGTGGTGATCTCGAAGTCGTCGCGCATCGACGCGTGGGATGCCGCCATCAACCCGCTCAGGCGCTGCAGGTCGGCTTGCGCCAGCGCCTCGGCGGCAGCCAGCGTACGGGCGTTTTCCGTGACGACGTGGCGGGCGCGGCGGTGCACGGTGGCGTCCATGCCGGCACGGCCTGCGGCCAGCATCGTGGCGTCCACATCGCGCAGCGCCTTGGCGCCGAAGTGCCGCGCCGCGGCTTCACATTGCTTACGGCGCAGGTTGTATTCGCTGCCGACCAGCCGGCGCTGCACTTTCGATTCGACGATCAGCACGGCCATGCCTGCGGGCATCGGCACGGGCCGGGTCTGCAGGCTGCGGCAGTCGATCAGCAGGGCGTGGCCGGCAACACCGCAGGCGCTGATGAGCTGATCCATGATGCCGCAGCGGCAGCCGACGAATTCGTTTTCAGCGCGTTGCGCCAGTTGCGCCAGGCGCATGGCGTCCAACGTGTGCAGTGCGGCCATTTGTTTGAAGGCCTGCGCCATCGCAACCTCCAACGCAGCCGATGACGACAGCCCTGCGCCCTGGGGCACGTTGCCGCTGATCGCCAGGTCCGCGCCGGGTAGCGCCCAACCGTCGGCCAGCAGCGCCTGCAGCATGCCGCGCACGTAGTTGGGCCAGGCCAGGTCGTCGCGCGGCGCGATGGCGCCATCCAGACCGAAGCTGTCTTCAGCAGCGCCTTGGTCCAGCGCCAGCACGCGCACCAGCCGGTCGGCGCGCGGCCGTGCCGCCACCAGCGTGCCGTAGTCGATGGCGCACGGCAGCACGAAGCCGTCGTTGTAGTCGGTGTGTTCGCCGATCAGGTTGACGCGGCCGGGGGCCTGCACGACGACGCTGGGCGGCGCGCCGAAGTGGGCTTGGAAAGCGGCGCGCAACGGCGCCTGCAGATGGGCGATGGGCATGGTGCTCGTGTCTTCAGCGTCGGTGTCGGTGTCGGCTTCGGTGTCGGCTTCAATATCAGCGTCGGCGCTGATTTCAGTCTCAGCGACGGCGCCAGCGCCAGCGTCAGCGCTTGGGCTGACGCTGCGAATAGTGAGTGGCAGGCAGCGCGCGAAGGCGGGCGGCGGCCTGCTCGGGCGTCAGGTCGCGCTGCGCTTCGGCCAGCATCTCGAAGCCGACCATGAACTTGCGCACCGAAGCCGATCGCAATAGCGGCGGATAGAAGTGGGCGTGCAACTGCCAGTGCGCGATGTCGTGGGCTGCGCTGTCGGCCGTGGCGGTTGCGGTTGCGGTTTTAGTTGCAGTTGCAGTTGCAGTTGCAGTTGCAGTAACCGTGGCCTTTGCCGTGGCTGCTGTCGTAGCCGCGGTAGTAGCCGCGGTAGTAGCCGCGGTCGTGGCCGCGGTTGTCCAATTCGCATCGGCGAAAGGCGCGCCGTGCCAACCCATCGAGTACGGAAAGGCACACGTGAACAGGTTGTCGTAGCGCGTCGTGATTTGCTGGAGCGCCAGCGCCAGGTCCTCGCGCTGCGCAGCATTCAGTTGCGGCAGCCGCTGGGCTGCAGAACGCGGCAGCAGCAAGGTCTCGAATGGCCAGGTGGCCCAGAACGGCACGACGGCCAGCCAGTGGTCGGTCTGCGCCACCACGCGCTCTTGTGCTGCGGCTTCAAGCGCGGCGTATTCCAGCAGCAGCGGCCTGCCGGTGCGCAGGAACCAGGCACGCTGGTGTTCGTCTTCGGCGCGCGCTTCGTTGGGCAGATAGTCGCAGGCCCAGACCTGGCTATGTGGATGCGGGTTGCTGCAGCCCATCATCGCGCCCTTGTTTTCGAACACCTGCACCCACGGGTAGCGCGCACCGAGCTCGGACGTCTGTTCGCACCAGGTCTGCACCACGGCGGCAACAGCCGGCAAGGGCAGTAAAGGCAGCGTCGCGCTGTGGTCGGGTGAAAAGCAGATCACCCGTGTCTCGCCGCGCGCCGGCATGGCCTGCAGCAACGCGTCTTGGGGTGACGGCGCCAAGGCGTCCGGCACGTCCTGCATCAGCGCGGCGAAATCGTTGTTGAAGACGAACGGCCCGCGGTAGTCGGGGTTGCGTTCACCGGTCACACGCGTGTTGCCAGCACACAGATAACAGCTGGGGTCATGGGCCAGCCGCGGGCCTTCTTCGACGGCTTCTTGCTGGCCTTGCCACGGCCGTTGGCTGCGCTGCGGCGACACCACCACCCACTGCCCAGTGAGCGGGTTCAGGCGGCGGTGCGAGTGGTGGGCCAGGTCCAGAGAGGTGTGCATGGCCGGCATGATCCGCTACCGACTCGGCCCCGGCCGGATGACCGCCAGCCGCCGCGTGATCTCGGCCTTGAGCCAGATGGCGTCGTGCCCGGGTACCACCAGGCCGTAGCCCGCAGCGGTCATGTCGCGCGCCATCTCGGCGCTGGCGCACCATACGCCGGCCAGCTTGCCTGCGGCGCGGCAGGCCGCGGCTGCGCGCGCCAGGGCCTGGGCCCGCAGCGGCTCGGTGTGCAGGGCGCCGGGCCCCAGGCCCAGGGCCAGGCCGAGATCGCTGGGGCCGATGAAGATGCCGTCGACGCCATCACAGGCCACGATGGCGTCGAGTGCCTCCAGCCCGGCGCGGGTCTCCACCATCGGCAAGGCCAGCACGGTGTGGTTGGCTTGCTGCGCGTAGTCAGCGCCGCCGTACAGCAGGCCGCGGGCCGGGCCGAAGCTGCGCTCACCGGCAACACCGTCCAGCGGGTAGCGGCACGCCCGCGCAAAGGCTGCTGCCTCCGCGGCGGAGTTCACCAGCGGGCAGATCACGCCGTAAGCGCCGGCATCGAGCGCGCGGTTGACTTCGGCCAGGTTGTTCTGCGAAACGCGCACCAGCGGCGTGGCCGGTGTGTGCGACAGCGCCTGCAGCATGGCCACCATCTGCGCGTGGCCGGCCATGCCGTGCTGGGTGTCGATGACCACGGCATCGAAGCCGGCACTGCCGACGAGCTCGGCGGCGTAGGCCGAATCGAGGCTCAACCAGCCTGCAATGACGGTCTGGCCTTGTGCAAACAGTTGGCGAACGCGGTTGGGGCGCATGGTTCGGGTGTCCTCAAGGAAAGAATCTAGAAGTGACTTTGGCGCAGCCAGGCTGCGAACAGCTGTGCTGTGGCTTGCGCCTGCAGCATGGGAAACAGGTGGCCGGCCGCCGGCAGGCTGCGATGTCGGACCCGCAGGCCGAGCGCCAACAGCGCTTCACTCTGATCGGGCGGGCACAGCGTATCTGCCGCACCCGACAGGGCCAGCACCGGCACGTCCAGCGCCTGCCGTGGATCGAGCACGCCGGGCCGGGTGGCGGCGTAGTGCAGCTGATGGCCGAAGCGCGCCAAGCCCACGGCTTGGGCCTGCGCGGCCAGTTGCGCCACCAGCGCGGCATCGCCGTCCACGCCGTAACCGGGTGCCAACTTGTCGTGCGCCAGCGCGGCCAGCCCCTTTGCACCGGCCAGCGCCCATTGCGCTTGTGCTGCACGCCGGCGCGCCGGGGTGGCTGCGCCGCTGCGGCCATTGGCCCCCAGCAGCAGCAGGCCGGCCACCGCCTGCGGGTGCCGCACGGCCAGATGCAGCGCGACGATGCCGCCCAGCGAATGGCCTATCCACAGCGCCGGCCCGGGGCCGCTTGCGGCCAGCGCGGCCAGACGGTCCAGCTCGGCATCCAGCGTCGGCGCCTGGCCCAGCAACTCGACCTGGGCTTGCAGCCCAGCGGCTTGCAGCACAGGCTGCAGGCTGCGCGCATCCAGCAGCGTGCCGGGCAGAGCAATCAGCGGCGGCATCGCTCACGGCAGGCCTGGGAATGGGCGCGGCTCACAGTGCGTGGGCTGAAGCGGGCGGGGCTGATTCGTTTGCAGGTGCGTTCATGGGTGCGCTTGCGAATACGTTTACGAATGCGCTTCCGCTTGCGGATGTGGTACCAAATGCGTTCACAGGTGCGGTCGCAGGCGCGTCCGCGACGTCGTCCGACCTTCGTCTACGAGCGCGCCGACGACGCACCAGGCTCAGAGCCTGGGAGTTTTTCGGGCATGAACGAAAGACTCTCAGGCTCTCAGCCCAGCATCCCGGGCGGCAGCAGGCTGCGCTTTGCCAGGTGGGCGCCGGCGTCCAACGCCCAATCCAGCGCAGCCGCGGCGCTGGCTACCTCGGGTGCAAACCGCGGGTGCTTGCGGTGCTCGCCGCACACCACCAGCAGCGCGTGGGCCGGCTCGGTGCCGGTGTTGAGCCACTGGCGTGTGCAGCCGCCGGGCAACGACAGCGTGTCGCCCGCGCCGAGTGCGGCCGCCACCGCGCCGTCGCCGTTGAAGCGCACGGCCAGCGGCCCGCGCTCGTGCACCAGCGCAGCCGCTTCGTCCAGCACGAAAGGCGCGCTGCACGCACCCGCCGGCACGCAAATCCATTCGGCCGTGAAGCCCTGCGGCTCGGCCACCACGGGCCGGTGCGCCAGGTGTTGCGTCAGGCCCCAGCCGATGAACGGTGCGATCTGCCAGCCCTGGCCAGGCAGCATGGCGTCCAGAGGCGCAGTGCGGTAGGCGCGCTCGCCGCGACGCACGGCGCGGGCGAGCAACTCAGCCGCGCTCCAGCGGCGCAGCGCTGCCACGTCGGCCGCGGGCATCGGCTGCAGCAGCGTGGCTTCATCGGGCGCGGGCGCGTCGGGCTGGAGTTCGATCAGCTGGTTGTCGCGCGACAGCACCAGGCCCGTTGCGCGCGCCTGGCGCAGCACCTCGGGGCTCCAGATGATGCCGCCGGTGTCGTCGCCGCCCAGCACCGTCATCACGAAGGCGTAGCCGCTGCCGGCGTTGGAAAAGCCGCGAAAGATCCACGGCGGCAGGCAGATCACGTCGCCTTCTTCCAGCACCGCCTCGCCTTGCTCGCCGCGCTCGCCCCAGCGCAGCGTGATGCGGCCCTGGCTGACGATGAAGACCTCGGCCGTGAAGTGCAGGTGCAGGTTGTTGGTGATGCCCGGCTGCAACCCGGCAGCGCCGATGTTGAAGCCGTGCGGCTCGCGCAGGTTGATGACCTGGCTGGCGTTTTGCGTCACGCCCGGGCCGATGATCGAGTAGTTTTCCTTGGGGCTGGAGCCGGGCAGCCGCACGTCGATGAAAGCGTCGTCGCAGCTCACGTACTGGGCGCGGCGGATGTGGCGGCTTTGCAGCGCTTGTGGTTTCACGAACATGTGAAGACTTATCCCTTGACGGCACCCTGCGTGAGGCCGGAGACGATCTGTTTCTGGAAGATGGCAACCAGCACGATCAGCGGGATCGTGATGCTCACCGCGCCGGCCACGCCCTGCATCAGCAGCGCGTCGCTCTCGGCGGTGATGGCCCCGGCAATGGCCGCGGGCATCGTCATCTTGTCGGCGTTGGTCAGTGCGGAGGACAGCATGAAGTCGTTGTAGGCGAGCAAGAAGCTGAACAGGCCCGTCGTCACGACCCCCGGCCACATGACCGGAATGATGACGCGGCGGAAGGCTTGCAAGCGTGTGCAGCCATCGACCATCGCGGCCTCGTCGAGTTCCTGCGGAATGCCGACGAAGAAGCTGCGCAACATCCAGATCGTGAACGGCTGGTTGATGGCCACCAGCACGAAGACCAGCGTGAACAGCTCGTTGCGCACGCCCAAAGCATCGAACAGCGCGTGAAAGCTCGGCAGCAGCGTGCTGTGCGGCAAGGCGCGGAACACCAGCGCGATGATCAGCAGCCAAAAGCCGAGTGAACCTCGGTAGCGGCTGAGCGCATAGCCGGCCAGGCAGCCTACCGTCAGCGAGATGCCCACCGTGCTCACCGTCACCAGCAGCGTGTTCAGCAGGTTGCGGTGGAAACCGCGCTCGACCCACAGGCCGCGGTAGTTGTCCAGCGTCAGCGGTGCGATCCATTTCAGCGGTGCGCTGAAGGCATCGCCAAAACTGCGCAACGAGATGACGGCGGTCCACAGCACCGGCAGCGCGGCCAGCAGCAGCCACAACGCCAGGCCGGTGTACAGCAGCGTTTGGCCGAGTGCGGAAGCGCGCTTGGTGGCCATCGGGATCAGTTGCCCTTGCGCTGTTCGCGCCAGGTCTTGCGCAACAGCGGAATCAGCAGCACGCCAATGCCGACGATGGTCAGTACCGCCGCCGCGCTGGCCTTGTACGGGTTGTCTTCGAGCAAAAGGATGTGGTACGTCAGCACCTGCACGCTGGTTGTGAAAGCACCTTGCGTCAGCACGATCACCGGCTCGAAGACGCGGTAGGCGTCCATCAGGTGGATCAGCGTGACGAACACCACCAGCGGCGCCAGGTGCGGCAGCGTCACGTAGCGTAGCTTCTGCCACGCGCTGGCGCCGTCGATGGTGGCCGACTCCAGTGCGTCCTGCGGCACGCCTTGCAAGCCGGCGTAGAAGACGATGAAAGCAAAAGGCAGCACGTGCCAGACGCCGTACAGGATGACCAGCAACTGCGCCGACCAGGCCTGGCCCATCCAGAACACCTCGATGCCCACGCCCGACAGCAGATGCGGCACGAGGCCGTTGTCCCGAAACAGCCACTTGATGGCCAACGCGCCGACCACCGGCGTGATGATGAAAGGCAACAGGCTGGCAGCGATGAACAGGCCCTTCAGGCGCTGCGTGACGCGGTTCATCGCGAGTGCCAGCGCAAGGCCACCGGCCAGCACAAAAGGCGTGGTCACGGCCACGTACAGCAGCGTGAAACGCAGCGCGTCGAAGAACTCGTTTTGGTCTGCGCCGGCCGCACCGGGCTGGGTGTCCAGGCCCAGCACCTTGCGGTAGTACTCGGCGCCGACGAAGCTGCACTGCAGCACCGGACGGCCCGCGGCGTCAACTTTGGCGCGCTGTGTCGTGACCTCGCTGCTGCCGAAAGGACCGGTCTGCACGACGACGGCCAGCTCCATGTCGAAAGCGCAGTTGCGCACCGACAGCCAACCCGTCATCAGCATCGGCAAGGCCAGCAACAGCAGCATCAGCACCACCGACGGGGCGCTGAAACCGAGAAAACTCTTCAGCTTCATGTGCTGTGCCGCCTACGCTTTCGCGAAGCCTTTTTCGATGGCAATGCGGCTGTACGACGCGGCTGCTGCGTCGAGCGCGGCCTGCACTGGCCGCTCGCCGGTGAGTGCCTCGGGCAGCACCTTGCCGAGCTCACCGTGGGCCAGGCTCAGGAAGGGCTCGCCGGGCCATTCGCGCGCGCCGGCGGCTTGCGCCAGCGCGACTGCATTGCCGCCGCGGCCGGGCCGCCAAGCCGAGCGCACCCAGATCGCCAGGTCGTTGCCAGCGCGCACCGATTCGGCTGACAGCCCCTGCATCAGCACGTGGAAAGCCGCTTCCTGGCGCGCTGCCGCGTCTGGGCCGCTGAGTCCGCGCGAGGCGTTGCTGGGCATCACCACCGCGTCCCACCACAGGTGCGAGCTGCTGGGCCCGCCGGCCACCACGGCAGGTGCGGCGGCGAACTGGAATTTACCGACGACCTGGCTCGATGCCGGGTCGTCCATGCGCGCCGCGCTGCTGGCCCACAACATGCCGAGTGCGGACTTGCCCTGCTGGAACAGGTTGCCCACGTCCTCGCTGTTGCTGGCCAGGAGGTTGGGCGTCATGTGCGGCATCAGCGAGCGCATCGCGGCCACGGCCTGCACACCGGCGGTGCCGTGGAAAGCGGCTGCAGCGCTGCCGCGCTCGAACATCCGGCCGCCGTAGCCGGCCAGCACGTTGATGAAGTCGTTGGCGATGTCCGAACCCTTGGCGTAGGCCTGCGCGATCGGGAACGCCAGACCCGGTTCGCGCGCCTTCAGCACCACGGCGGCCCGCACCATGTCGGCATAGGTTGCCGGCACCTGCAGACCGTGGCGGGCCAGCAAGTCGGCGCGGTAATACAGGCACTGCGTGTTCTGCATGAAGGCGATGGCCATCACCTCGCCGTCCACCCGCACCAGCATGCGTTCTTCGAGCTGCCAGCGCTGGCGGTGCTTGTCGACCAGCGACGTCAGCGGCGCCAACTGGCCGCGTGCATACAGCGTGCTGAAGACGCCTTTGGAGACAGCAGCGCCGTCGAATGGCGAGCGGCCGGCCGATGCGAAGGCCTGTTCAGTTTCGGTGCGGGCGTTCGGCGTCAGCTTGAAGCTGACTTTCAGGCCCGGCTGCGCGCAGCGTTCAGCCTGGCGTGCGATGTGGGTGATGGCGCGAAAGCTGTTGCCGACTAGATTGATCTCCGTCGCGCCGCGCAGCCCGGCCAGTGCAGGGCAACCCTGCGCCGCGGCGCCGCCGGCCCACGGGGCCGCCGCCCCTGCAATCACGAGCGAGCGGCGTTTCATGCCGTGTGCTCGGGCGGACACGGCGGCAAATGCAGCGGCGACATGAGCGGCAGGCGCAACCCGGTCTTCGCGTCGAAGCGGTGGCAGCGCGCCGGCTCGGCGCCGAAGGCCAGCCGCTGGCCGACTTCGGCGCGAAAGTGCTTGCTTTCCTTGGCCGTGACCAGCTGCTCGCCGGCCTTCAGCGTGACGTAAGTGCTGTCGCCGGTGAGCTCGACGGTGAAGACCTCGCCATCGACCAGCGCGCCGGGCGTGCCGGCCGGCAGCACGCGCAGGTCTTCGGGCCGCACGCCGAGCACCACGTCAGACCCGCCGGCTGCGCTTGCGGCCAACTCGGACAACAGGTTCATCGGCGGGCTGCCGATGAAGCCGGCCACGAACAGGTTGGCCGGTTGGTCGTAGATGTCTTGCGGCCTGCCGATCTGCTGCACGCGGGCCCGGCTCATCACCACCACGCGGTCGGCCAGCGTCATGGCTTCGATCTGGTCGTGCGTGACGTAGATCGTGGTGACCCCGAGCGCGTGGTGCAGGTGCTTGATGTGCGCGCGCATCGTCACGCGCAGCTTGGCGTCCAGGTTTGACAGCGGCTCGTCCATCAAGAACACCGCCGGCTGCCGCACGATCGCGCGCGCCAGTGCCACGCGCTGGCGCTGGCCACCGGACAACTCCTTCGGCCGCCTGTCCATGTAGTCGGTCAGCTCGACCTGCCGTGCAGCCTTCATCACCTGCGGCTCGATCTCGGCAGCCGACAGGCCGCGGATCTTCAGCGGGAAGCCGATGTTTTGCGCCACCGTCATGTTGGGGTACAGGCCGTAGCTCTGGAAGACCATCGCTACGTCACGGTCCTTCGGCTCCAACGCGTTGACGCAGCGGTCACCGATCCAGACCTCGCCTTCGCTCGGGTCTTCCAGCCCGGCGACCATGCGCATCGTCGTCGTCTTGCCGCAGCCGCTGGGCCCCAGCAGCACCAGGAACTCACCATCGGCAATGTCCAGCGACATCTGCTCCACCGCGGTGCTTGTGCTGAAGCGCTTGACGATGTTTTTTAGTTGCACGCGGGCCATGGGTTCAAGCCTTCGGGTTCAAGCGCACAGCAGCTGCATCCACAGCGCCACCTCGTCGACCATGACCCACTCGCGCAGGATGCGGTTGACACCTTGGCGCGTGCCGACCTCAGCGTGCGTGATGCCGAGGATCTCCACCGGCTGCCCTGTCGCCACGCCGTAGCGCCCGCCGCCGACGTGGTGGCCAACGACGCGCCAGCGCATCGCCACCCGCGGCGTACGCGCTGGCTCGATTCGCTCGGCCAGGCTGTCGATGTGCAGCGTGGCGCCACTGAACGCGGCCGTCATGCCGAACCAGAAGGCTTGCAGCGCAGCCACGCCGGTGGCGCTGTCGCCGCTGGGCAGCCGGGCGTCGATGGCCTCGTCGGCATTCGTTGCAAGGACGGCCAGGTCGCCAGCCCACAGCCGCCGGTAGGTGCTGGCCAGCAGCGCCGCGCCCGGCGTGGTGTGCATCGGGTCGTGCCACCACGCGGGTGCTGGCGGCTGGTGCAGCGGCAGCGTGGGCACGCCGCGCAGCTGCATCCATTCGGCAGCCAGCGCCTGCGGCGTGCGGCCGGTCTGGCGTGCGATGGCGCCTTGGTCGCGCACCAGCCACTCGTGGACGATGCGGTTGTCCCGGCACACGCAATCAGCCACCGTGCGCACCATCAGCCGCTGGCCGGTGGGCCGGCCGAACACACCCGGGCCGCTGTGCGTCATCGGGCTGGCGATGCGGTGCGACGACAGGTAGCCGCGCTCGTCGTCGCCGGCACTGACGATGTCCTCGCACAGCAGCCGCCGGTCGGGAAACTGCGTCAGCGTTTCCAGCGTGCCGCGGATGACGGCATCGACACCGCTGCTGGTGCCGCCCGGCGTAATCACCGCGCAATCGGCGCTGTACCAATCGCGGATGCGCCCCGTCTCGCGGCCTTCCCAGATGCGCGCGGTGATGACGCGGATGTAGTCGTCCAGGTCCTTGAACTGGGCGTCGAAACCCTTCATGCGGACCCCCGTCCGACGAGTACGGCGGAAGCCTCCCCAGGCGGCGGCGCGCCGGCGCTAAGACGGCTCATGTCGGAACCCGGGCCGAGCTGCGCACCACCAGCCGCGCCGGGATCACCGCGTGGTCGCGCGTCACCGCGTCGTTTTGGAGTTGCCGCATGAGCATCCCTACCGTGGATTCGATCATCGCGCCGACGTCCTGCTCGACGGTTGTCAGCTGGTAGGCGCCCCACTCGGCCTGCTGCACGTTGTCGAAGCCGATCACCGATACGTCCTCCGGCACGCGCAGGCCCAAGGCGCCGCGCAGCGTGTCCATGGCCGCGAAAGCCATGTGGTCGCTGGCGACGAACAGCGCGTCCGGCCGGTCAGCGCTGCTGCCTTGTGTGAACAGCTCCAGCGTAGCGTGCGCTGCGCGTTCGAATTCGTAGTGGCCGACGCCGCGCGCGGCGATGCGCAGGCCGCGCTCGGCCAAGCCGTCGGCCAGGCCGCTTTCACGATCGTGGTTGGTCGATGAATCCTCGGCGCCGGCGAGATACGCGATGCGCTGGTGGCCGCCGCCAGCCAGGAAGTGCGCCACAGCACGGCCGCCGCCGTGGTTGTCACTGCTGACGGTGCTGATGCTGCCGGCGCGGCTGACGCGGTTGAACATCACCACCGGCACCCGCGCTTCGGCGATCTGCTGCGCCAGCGCCGACGACAAACTGGCGCTGGCCATCACGATGCCGTCGACCTGGTAGCGCAGCAACTCACCCAACAGCTCGTCAGCTTCTTCGACATCGGTGATGAACAGCAGCACGTGGTAACCATCCTGCTGCAGGCGCTGCGACAGCTGCTCGATGACAACCGGGTAGAACTGGTTCTGCAGGTTCGACACCACCACCGCGATCATTCTCGACAGCCGGGTCGACAAGGTGCGCGCAATCGCATTCGGCCGGTAGCCCAGCTTCGTGGCCGCCTCCATCACCCGGGCACGCGTCTGCTCCGACACGCTGGCACCGGGCGTGAACGTGCGGCTGACGGCCGACTGCGACACGTCGGCCAAGCGGGCGACGTCGATCGAGGTCACGTTGTGTTTGTTCACGTGCAGGCGGTTGCTGGCAGCCACGATCATGCTGCCGTCCAGCCACCGTCGACCATCAGCGCCGAGCCGGTGACCAGCGCAGATGCGTCGCCGGCCAGGTACAGCACGGCGCCCATCACGTCCTCCACCGTGCCGACGCGGCCGAGCGCGATCTTGGAGAGCACGTGCTCGCGAAAGGCCGGCGCCGCCAGCCATTCGTGCGTCATCGGCGTGTCGATGAAGGTCGGGCATACCGTGTTGACGCGAATGCGGTGCGGCCCGAGTTCGAGCGCCAGTGCTTTGGTCAGGCCCTCGAGCGCGTGCTTGGTGGCGCAGTAAGCGGTGCGGCCAATGCCGCCGACATGGCCCATCTGCGACGACATCTGGATGATCGAGCCGGGCCGGCCGGCCGCTTTGAGCCTGCGCGCCACCTCGCGTGCGACGAAGAAGGGCGCTTTCAGGTTGAGTGTGTAGAGCGCATCGAGATCGTCTTCGCTGACCTCGTCGAAAGGCTTGGGCCGATTGGTGCCGGCGTTGTTGACGAGCACGTCGAAAGGGCCGCGCACAGTGATGGCGTGGACCACGGCCGCGGTGTCGGTGACGTCCAGCACCAGCGCGTGTGCCCTGTCGCCGCGCGCGCGCAGCGCAGCGGCCGCGGCTTCGATCTCGCTGCTGCTGCGCGCCGCCAGCCAGACCTCGGCGCCGGCTTCGGCCAATGCCGCAGCACACGCCAGCCCGAGGCCGCGGCCGGCGCCGGTGACGAGCGCGCGGCGGCCGTCTAGGCGGAAACTGGGCGTCCTGGGCAGCATCGGGTTCAGCGTTTAACGTGAGCGTTAGGGATCGGCAATCGGCAATCGGCAATCGGCAATCGGCTATCAGCGCTCAGCAGCCACCGGCGCGTACCACGGCAGCTCGGGCCGGTTGCCGTAGCGGCGCACGCGGATGTTGGCTTGCTCGCCGTGGCCGGCGAAGTTTTCCATGTGGCACAGGCGTGAGCAGATGGCGCCGATCTCGGCACTGGCCGCATCGGTGGTCACGCGCTGGTAAGTGCAGGTCTTCAAGAACTTGCCGACCCACAAACCGCCGGTGTAGCGCGCGTTGCGGTTGGTCGGCAGCGTGTGGTTGGTGCCGATGCACTTGTCGCCGAAGCTGACGTTGGTGCGCGGGCCCAGGAACAGCGCGCCGTAGTTCGTCATGCGCTGCAAGAACCAGTCGGGGTCGCGCGTCATCACCTGCACGTGCTCGCTGGCGATGCGGTCGGCTTCGGCCAGCATCTCTTCGTCGCTGTCGCAGACGATGACCTCGCCGTGCACGGCCCAGCTCTGACGCGCGATGCCGGCGGTCGGCAACTTCAGCAGCTGCTTTTCGATCTGCGCCAGCGTGTCGTGCGCCAGCTTCTCGCTGGTCGTCAGCAGCACCGCGGGCGAAGTCGGCCCATGCTCGGCCTGGCCGAGCAAGTCCACCGCGCACAGCTCGCCGTCGACCGAGTCGTCGGCGATCACCAGTGTCTCGGTCGGCCCGGCAAAGAGGTCGATGCCGACGCGGCCGTAGAGCTGCCGCTTGGCTTCAGCGACGAACATGTTGCCGGGGCCGACCAGCATGTCGACCGCCTGGATGCTCCGCGTGCCGATGGCCATGGCCGCCACCGCCTGCACGCCGCCCAACACCAGGATCTGGTCGGCGCCTGCAAAGTGCATCGCAGCCACGATGGCCGGGTGCGGCGCGCCCTGGTACGGCGGCGCGGTGGAGACGATGCGCTTGACACCGGCCACTTTGGCCGTCAGCACGCTCATGTGGGCCGAGGCGATGAGCGGGTACTTGCCGCCGGGCACGTAGCAGCCGACGGCGTTGACAGGGATGTGCTTGTGGCCGAGCACCACGCCGGGCAGCGTTTCGACCTCCACGTCTTTCATCGAGTCGCGCTGGATTTGAGCGAAGTTGCGCACCTGCTTCTGTGCGAAGTGGATGTCTTCGACTTCGCGCGGCGACAGCTTCTTCACCGCGGCCTCGATGTCGGCTTGCGACAGCGTGAAGTCGGCCGGCTCCCACTGGTCGAACTGGCGCGAGTACCTGCGCACGGCGTCGTCACCCCGCGCTTCGATGTCTTTCAGGATGCCTTCGACGGTGGCGCGGACTTTGGCGTCGGCGTCAGCCAGGGCAGCAGCGCTGGCGCCGCGTTTGAGGTGGCGGATCACGGGGGTCTCCTTGCGGGCAGGGTGGGCATGGTGGGCGTGGCGGTCGTGGCGTTCGTCAAGGCCGGCCGGCTCTCAGAACGCCACCTGCGCCGGTTCTGGCAGTGGGCAGGACAGCGCCAGTCGGTGCTCGGTGCGCAAGCCATCGGCGTCGACGGAGGCGATGATCAACGCCAGCCGCTGGTGCGCCTGCCGCGGCAGCGTGGCGGCCTGCGCACGCAAGCGGTAGAGCGCAGCCACCGATTCACCACTGCTGAAAGCGCGCATCACCCAGACCTGGCTGCTGCTGGCTGCACGCGGCGCTGACAGCGCGTCCAGCGCGTTGCGGCCGAGTTCGACGACGTGGGGCCAGGCGCTGACGTCGAGCTGCGGGTGATCGGTCGCGTCACCCTCACAGCGTTGGCGCAGCTGGCTCAGGAAGTCGTCTTGGGCCACCGCCACGCCGGGTTCGACCGTCGCAGCTGCGGCCGTGTCGGCAACAACCCAAAGTCGTCCAATCACGCCGTCCAGCAGATCGGCAAAGATGCCGACGACGCGGCCGTCGGCCCGGTCGTCGAGCACCGCTATGGCTTGTGTAGACACCAGCACCTGCGGCGCGACTGACAAAGCCAGCGGGTGCGCCGTGAAGAGGTCCAGCGCGTCGGTGCGGCCGAAGGTCGTGTGGCCGTAGGCCTCGACGCGCAAGGCGTTTGCCAGCTGGTCTGCCGCAGCCGCCTGCCCGAGCAGCAATTGCTGCAGCACGGCCCAAGCGTCGGTGCCGGCAGCCGCGGTGGCTGCTGCTGGGACGGCCGTGGTGGCTGCCGGATTGGAGGAGGTAGCGGCGGAGGAAGCGGCGGAGGTAGCGGCGGAGGTAGCGGCGGAGGTACCGGCGGAGGAAGCGGCGGAGGAAGCGGCGGAGATTACGGGGGCGCTAGCGGAGGAGCTGGCGGCAGCCTTCAGAGCGCACGCCGCAGCCGACGCCTGCGCGCCGAGGCCGCCATGCACCTGGCGCAGCACGGCCAGCTCGTCGAAGACCGTCTGGTCGCGCACGATGCGGCCATTGCGCAGCACGTAGTGGCTGCTGCCGGCCACCAGGATCTCGCGCCCGGTCGGTGGCCCCCACGGGCCGGTACCGGCATGCACACCGCAGGCCGACCAGCGCAACGCAACGGCCACGTCACCGTGCGGCAGCGGGCGTGCTGCCCAGTGCTCGATAGCCATCGCAAAGTGGTGCAACTGCGCGCGCAACTGCATCAGGCAACCGACCCAGTACCCGCGGCCCCAGCCGGTGCGGCCGGTGGGCCAACAGACCTCGATGCCGGGCGAGACCTGGCGCGCGGCCTCGCCATACAGGTCGTCTCGCAGAGCGGCGGCCAGAAGCCGCGCCGGGCCGGATGCCGGGTGATCGGGCTCGGGCCATTGGGGCTCATCGCTGCGCACGCGGTTGATCCACGCCTGGCGCCAGCCGTGGCGAGCGGGGTCGCCCACGCGGTCGGCTTGGGCTTGTGCAATGGCCAACGCGCGCAGCGATTGCCCCATCTGCAAAGCCGCACGCGCGTTGTCGCGGAACAGCCATTCCTCGACGATCAGGTTGTTGCGCACCAAACAGTCGGCCACCGTGGTGGCCATCTGGGCTTTGCCCGCCCCGGCGGCGTACAGCGCATCGACGCCCTCGTGCGTCGAGCGGCTGGTGATGCGGTGCGACGAGTAGAAGAGCCCCGGCGCGTCTTCGCTCCAGATCACGTCTTCTGCGATCACCTGCCGGTCGGCAAACGCCGACAGCCCCGACAGCGTGCCTTGCACCACGGCGTCGATGCCGCGGCTCGGCCCGGCCAGGGTGTGCATCACGCAGTCGTCGGCGTAATGCGTGCGGCACAAGCCGACATCCTTCTGCTCCCAGATGCGGTGGGTGCAGCGCACGATGTAGTCGACGAAGTCGCGGTAGGCCGGCTCGAAGCCGGCAGCGGCTGCCGGCTTGGGCCCGCGGCGAGAAGATCGGCCGCGGTGCGGCCGGCCGGTGAGCGCACCCCGGACAGCTGGTTCCAAACCATGGCATTCATGCGCGGACCACCCCACCGGGCGGGCCGAGCCCGTTGTTCAGCTCTGGCATGGTGTGGATGCTATCGCCAGGCTTGCATGCGTATGCATAGCTGAAACCCGGGTGTCCAGGCGGCCGCACTGCAATGCGGCACGTCGGCCTGCGTGCGTTGAATCCAGGCCGGTAGTCGTGGTCTCATTCGCAGCGTCATCTGCAGCCTGATTTGCGGCCTCGTTCGCGGCCTCGTTCGTGGCCTCATTTGCTACCTCAGTCGCAGCCTCGATCGCGAACTCAGTCGTGCAGACGCGCCAGCAGATCGACATCCATCTGCAGCATCAGATGCGGCAAATCGATCATCACCCAGTTCTCGGTCAGCAACGTTCCGTCGTTGCGCCACCAGTCCATCACGCGCATGTTGATGGGCTTGCCGGTGGCCTTGACGCCCAGGTAGTCGCCGGTGAAGGTGGCGCGCACGCTGGGCCAGCCGGTGGAGCCGACGTACGGCCCTTCGGCGATGCGGGCACGGTGCCCGCGGGGCAGGTGATTGGCGCTGCCCCGGTCGGGGAAGGCGTGCAGGAACGGCGCCTGGTGGTGGCGCTGGAAGCCCCCCACGCCACGCATGCTGCCGATGCCGCCGGGCCCGTACCACATCATGTTCGGGTGCCAATAGCGCGGCATGTCCATGGAATCGAGGTTCTTGCCGTCGAAGCGCCACAGGCCGTTGAACATCTCCAGCGTCAGCCGCATGCTCTGGGCACCCAGCGCCGGGTCGGTGGCGCCCAGCAGCAGGCCGTCGTGCGGTGCCGGGCCGGGCACCAGCCATTCGAGCCCGCTGCTCTCGGGCAGCATGCGGCGCCCGGCCTGGCGCGCCAGATCGACGATGTCCAGCAGCACCCGGGCCTCGGTAATGCGGCCCACGCCGTCAGGCCCCTGCTGCCAGCGGTAGAACTCGCCGAAGCGCAATGCCGCCGGCTCGCCAGTGGCCGCAATGCCCAGCCAAGGCTGCTTGAAGGTACCGACATAGTGGCCGGTGCTCGTGGCCCACCAGCCTTCGCCGCGCAACTCCGCAGGTGAATGGCCGACGACACCCTGCGGTGGGCTGATCCATTCACCGCCAAAGAACAGGTCGGCGCGGCGCTCGAGGTCGGGAAACGCAGCTTGCAGTGGGGCGTACAACTGCTCGGCCACCGCGGCGGGGCCCACCAGCTCGTTAAAAGGATGCGACACAACCCAGACCGCATCGGGCGCCAGGTGTTGGTGCAGCGCCGCTGCGGTGTCGGGGCCGGGCAAGCGCTGCAGCAGCTGCCAGACATCGGCCTTCATCTGCGCCAGCGCGGCAGGGTGTTCGCTCGTCATCGCTCGTTCTTTCGCCGCTTCGGCCATCAGGGTTTTTCGCGAGGCGATTCTGCGCTGACTTGCATACGCTTGCAATACGCAACGCGGAGCCCGCTCATGACCTACCCGACCCTTGCCGTCCTCACCCTTCGTCGCCCCGCCCGGCGGAACCTGTCGCATGCGGTGGCTCTGGCTGTTGGTGCCTGGGGGCTGGTCGGCGCCACTGGAGCCGGTGCGCAGACACCGGCGCCTGCCGCAGCAGCCGCAGCAGCAGCCGATAGCGGCCAGATCGAGACCGTCACCGTGACCGCGAATCGCCGCATCGAGGATCAGCAAAAGGTCAGCACCTCGGTTACTGCGCTGTCCGGCGACATGCTGGCCACGCGCAACGTCGTCGACATCTCGCAGTTCGAAGGTTTGGCGCCGGGCTTCACGTTCGGGCGGTCCGGCACCGATGCCCGGCCGGCGATGCGTGGCGTGCGCACCGAGGCCGTCGGGCCGAATGCCGACACGACGATCGGCTACTTCGTCGACGGCATCTACAAGAGCCGGGCTAGCCAGGCGCTGGCCAGCTTTGTCGACCTGGAGCGGGTGGAGGTGCAGCGCGGCCCGCAGGGCACGCTGTTCGGCCGCAACACCTTCGGCGGCAACATCGTGGTCACGACGATGGAGCCGCAGCTGGGCGCGCTGGAAGGCAGCGGCAGCCTGCTGCTGGGCAGCTACAAGCGGGCCCGCATCGAGCTGGTGGGCAATGCGCCTGTCAGCAGCCAGATTGCGCTGCGCGTCGCCGCTGCCGGCGAAAAGGCCGACGGCTGGGTCAAGAACGACTTCAACCCGTCGGCCGATCTGTTCGATCAGGACCTCAAGTACCTGCGCCTGTCGGCGCTGTTCAAGCCCGACGACCGCTTCAAGGCCGTGCTGCGGCTGGCCGGCACACAACAAGGCGGCAACGGTGCTGGTGGCTTCAGCTATTTTCAGCGCGGCACTTATGTCAACGGCACCTGCCGGCCGCTGTTGAACGCCAACTTCCTGCCCATCAACGGCCGTGGCGGCCTGATCGACGGCATTCCCGACTGCACGCGTACGCAAGGCATTCCGGGCGGTGCTGCTGCGGGCACCACCGCCGACATCGGCCGGCCGATCTACAGCCCCGACAACGTCTACCGCGTCGAGAACAACTACCAGACCTTCCAGAAAATCCGCGACACCAGCGTGTCTGCCGACGTGTCCTACCGCTTCAATGCGTTCACGCTGAAATCGATCACCGGCTCCAGCGATTTTTCGGTGGTGCGCACGGTCGATCAGGACTTTTCACGTGACTCGATCGCGGTCAGCTACGACGTCATCAAGAGCAAATCGGTTTCGCAGGAATTCCAGATCCTGTCCGAAGGCAAGGGCCCGTTCGGCTACGTCGCCGGCGTGTATTTCTTCAAGGACAACATCGATAACCTGGGCGTGTTGCAGTGTCTGCGGCGC
>JAJAZC010000092.1 GCA_026785885.1 Rubrivivax sp. | reverse complement strand
CCGCCTGGTTGGCGCTGGCGCATGCGCGGGCGCTGGGTATCAATTTTTTGCTGTCGACCCTGTGTCTGGTCTGGATGGCCGATGTCGCGGCCTACTTCGGCGGCCGTGCTTTCGGGCGCCACAAGCTCGCGCCGGCCATCAGCCCCGCCAAGAGTTGGGAAGGGGTCTGGTCGGGCATGGCCGGTGTGCTGCTGCTGGCTGTGTTGTGGATAGCCATCGACGGCCACTTCGGGGTCGACGGCCCCAGCGTCTATTCGCGCCTGTGGGCGGCCTATGGCGGGGTCGGCATGGCCGTTGCGCTGCTTGCGTTGTGCGGCATGAGCGTGCTTGGCGACCTGATCGAATCGCTGGTCAAGCGCGCTGCCGGCGCCAAGGACAGCAGCGGCCTGCTGCCCGGCCACGGCGGTGTGCTGGACCGCGTCGACGCGCTGCTGCCGGTGCTGCCGGCTGCTTTGGCCTTGATGGGCTGGGCGACATGACGGTCAACCTGAGTGGCAGCCGTGTTGATAGAGCCAATGCCAGTGTGCGTAGCGTGGCCGGTGCCAGTGCCAGTGCCAGTGCCAGTGTCAGTGTCAGTGTCAGTGTCAGTGCTACGCCCGCTGGCACGGCGAGCCGGCAGCGGCTGGCCGTCCTGGGCTCCACGGGATCGGTCGGCACCAGCACGCTGGAGGTTGTGGCCCGCCATCCCGACCGCTTTGAAGTTGTCGGCCTGAGCGCGATGCACCGTGTCGACCTGCTGCTGGAGCAGTGCCGTCGCTTCCGGCCCCGCGTTGCGGTGTTGCCGTCAGCCGACCGCGCCGCCGAACTGCGCATTTTGCTGGCCTCCGAAGGCATCAAGACGGAGGTGCTGAGCGGCGCCGAAGCGCTGGCCACGCTGGCGGCAGACCCTGCTGTGGATTGCGTGATGGCCGCCATCGTCGGTGCTGCCGGGCTGCCGGCCTGCATGGCCGCGGCGCGCGCAGGCAAGCGGCTTTTGCTGGCCAACAAGGAAGCGCTGGTGGTCGGCGGCGCGCTCTTCATGCAGGCAGTGGCCGCCGGCGGCGCGACGCTGCTGCCTATCGACAGCGAGCACTCGGCGATTTTCCAGTGCCTGCCCGAGGATCGCAGCACCTGGGCGCGCCGTATCGACCACATCGTGCTGACCGCCAGCGGCGGGCCTTTTCGCGAGCGCGATCACGACACGCTGCATGACGTGACGCCGGCGCAGGCCGTGGCGCACCCCAACTGGGTGATGGGCCGCAAGATCTCGGTCGACTCCGCAACGATGATGAACAAGGCGCTCGAGGTCATCGAAGCGCACTGGCTGTTCGACCTGGCGCCCGAGAACTTCCGCGTCGTGATCCACCCGCAAAGCATCATCCACTCGATGGTCGTGTGCCGTGACGGCTCGGTGCTGGCGCAGCTGGGCACGCCGGACATGAAGGTGCCGATTGCCTATGGCCTGGCCTTCCCCGAGCGCATCGAGTCCGGCGCGCCGCGGCTGGATTTCGAACAGCTGCAATCGCTGAGCTTCGCCGCCCCCGACCGCAGACGCTTCCCGGGCCTGTTCCTGGCATGGGACGCGCTGCGTGCGCCTGCGGGCACGACCGCTGTGCTCAACGCCGCCAACGAAGTTGCCGTGGCCGCGTTTCTGGAAGGAACCATCGGCTTCACGGCAATTCACAGCGTCAACGCCCGCACGCTGGATCGGCTGTCGCCGCAACTGGGCAGCAGCGTCACGCTGGACGATCTGCTCGATCTCGACCGCCGCGCGCGGCTGGCTGCCCAGGCGGTCATGAAGGAACTCTTCGCATGACCACCTTGCTGGCTTTTTTGTTGACGCTGGGCGTTCTGATCGTCGTGCACGAGTACGGCCACTACCGGGTCGCAGTGGCCTTCGGCGTCAAGGTGCTGCGCTTTTCGGTCGGCTTCGGCCCGGTGCTGTGGCGCCGCCAGCGCAGCCCCGGCAGCACGGAGTTTGTGCTGTGCGCGCTGCCGTTGGGTGGCTATGTGCGCATGCTCGACGAGCGCGAATCGCCCGTGGCATCGCAGGAGCTGCCGCACGCCTTCAACCGCCAGCCGCTGTTGCACCGTGCGGCGATCGTCGCGGCCGGGCCGCTGGCCAATCTGGCATTGGCGATAGCGCTGTATGCATCGGCACACTGGATCGGCCTCGACGAGCCCAAGGCCGTGCTCGGCCCGCCAACGGCAGGCACACCTGCCGATCGCGCCGGGCTGCGCGCCGGCGACTGGGTGCGCGCCATCGCCTTCGAAGGCAACGAATGGTCCGATGTGCGCTCGATGTCGGACCTGCGCTGGCAGCTCACGCAGGCCGCGCTGCAGCAGCGTAACGTGCAGCTGCAGTTGAGTGATCGCGAGGGCAAGGGCTCGCGCACCCAAACGCTTGACCTGAGCGGCTTCGACTCGCGCGACGTCGACAGCAACTTCATCAAGAAGCTGGGTCTTGCAGGCGCCTTCGGCGAGCCGGTGCTGGGCGAAATCAAAGCCGCAGGGCCGGCGGCCAAGGCCGGTTTGCTGGCTGGCGACCGCATCACCGCGGTGGATGGTGTGCCGGTGGGCGATGCGCAGACGCTGCGTGAGCGCATCCGCTCCGGTGTGCAGCAAGTGAACGGTCAAGCGCAAGGGCAGGCGCAGGGACAGGTGCAGCGCTGGCGCGTGGAGCGCGACGGCCGCAGCCTGGAGCTGGAGGTGACGCCGCGTGTGGCACGCGACGGCAATGCCGTGGTCGGCCGCATCGACGCCTTCGTCGGCCAGCCGCCGGCCATGGTTACCGTGCGTCACGGTTTCTTCGAAGGTATTGCCCAGGGCGCAGTGCGCACCTGGGAGGTTTCGTCGCTGACCGTGCGCATGCTCGGCCGCATGTTGATCGGCGAAGCCTCGCTTAAAAACCTCAGCGGCCCGATCACGATTGCCGACTACGCCGGCCAGTCGGTGCAGCAAGGGTTGGCCTACTACCTCGGCTTCCTGGCGCTGGTCAGCGTGAGCCTGGGTGTACTCAATCTGCTGCCGCTGCCTATGCTCGATGGCGGCCACCTGATGTATTACATTTTCGAGGGCGTCACCGGACGCCCCGTCTCCGACGCGTGGCTGGCTCGGCTGCAGCGCGGGGGCATCGTGGTGTTGCTGGCGATGATGTCGGTGGCGCTCTTCAACGACGTGGCCCGTCTCTTGGGCCTGCACTGAATCCCATGCTCTTAGTTTCCCCGTTTGCACCGCTTCGCCCCGTCGCAGCATGGGTGGTGATGGCTGTTGCCGCCGCGGCCAGCCTGCCGGCACAGGCCGTCGAGCCCTTCGTCATCAAGGACATCCGCGTCGAGGGTTTGCAACGCACCGACCCGGGCACCGTGTTTGCGGCGCTGCCCTTCCGCATCGGTGATACCTACACCGATGACAAAGGTGCGGCGGCGTTGCGGGCGCTGTTTGCCACCGGCCTGTTCAAGGACGTGCGCATCGAGGTCGACAAGGACGTGGCGGTGCTGATCGTCGATGAGCGCTCGATTATTGCGGCCGTTGCGTTCGTGGGTCTGAAGGAGTTCGACAAGGAGCCGCTGACCAAGAGCCTGCGTGACGCCGGTATCGGTGAAGGCCTGCCCTTCGACCGTGCCGTGATCGACCGCGCCGAGCAAGAAATCAAGCGCCAGTACCTGAGCCGCAGCCTCTACGGCGCCGAGGTCGTGACCACCGTGACGCCGATGGAGCGCAACCGCGTGAGCGTGACCTTCACGATGACGGAAGGCGAGGCCGCACGCATCAGCGGCATCCGCATCGTCGGCGCGACGCTGGTGTCGGCGTCCACGCTGACTGATCTGTTCGAGCTCACGCCCAGCGGCTGGTTCACGTGGTACAGCGAGACCGACCGCTACTCGCGTACCAAGCTCAACTCCGATCTGGAAAAGCTGCGTGCCTATTACTTCAACCGCGGCTACCTCGAGTTTGCGATCGAGTCGACTCAGGTCACGATCTCGCCCGACAAGCAGACCATCTCCGTCGCTATCTCGATCAAGGAAGGTCAGCCCTACACGGTCACCAGCGTGCGTCTGGAAGGCGACTATCTGGGCAAGGAAGAAGAATTCCGCTCACGCGTGTTGCTGCGCCCTGGGCAGCCGTACCGCGGCGACGCGGTCACGGAAACCTCGCGCCGCTTCCAGGATCTGTTCGGCCTGTACGGCTACGCTTTTGCGCGCATCGAGCCGCGCACCGAGATCGACCGTGCCAGCGGCCAGGTGGCGATGGTGTTTTCAGCCGAGCCGCAGCGCCGCGTCTACGTGCGGCGCATCGACGTTGCCGGCAACAGCCGCACGCGGGATGAAGTCGTGCGGCGCGAGTTCCGCCAGCTTGAATCGGCCTGGTACGACGGCGGGCTCATCAAGCTCAGCAAAGAGCGGCTGGAGCGGCTGGGCTACTTTAAGGACATCGAGGTCGAAACGTCCGAGGTCGCCGGCGCGCCAGATCAGGTCGACCTGGTTGTCAACCTGACCGAGAAGCCCACCGGCAACCTGGCCATCGGCGCCGGTTATTCCAACGCAGAGAAGCTGACCTTCAACGCATCGATCAGCCAGGACAACGCCTTCGGCTCCGGCAACAGCCTGGGCATCGAGGTCAACACCAGCCGGTTTCAGCGCACGCTGGCCGTGCGCACCGTCAACCCGTACTGGACTGTGGACGGCATCTCGCTGGCGCTGTCGGGCTCCTACCGCACCAGCCGGCCGCTCAACTTTTTGGGCGATTCCTACGAGTTGCGCACGCCCGGCGCCAGCGCCATCTTCGGTGTGCCGTTTTCGGAGTACGACACGGTGTTCCTGGGCCTCGGCTGGGAGCGCACCGAGCTCGGCACGTCGGTAGGCCTGCCGCTGGCCTGGCTCAACTATCGCGCGCTGTACGGCAACACAACCGATTCGCTGTACGCCAGCGTCGGCTGGCAGCGCGACGGACGCGACAGCCTGCTGGTGCCCAGCGCCGGCCGCTACCAGCGTGTCAACTTCGACTGGGGCTTCCTCGGTGAGGTCAAGTACCTCCGCACCAACCTCCAGTACCAGGAGTATTGGCCGCTGCCTTGGCGCCTGACCTTGGGCGTTAACGCCGAGGTCGGCATTGGCAAGGGTCTGGGCGGCAAGCCGTTTCCGGTGTTCAAGAACTTCACGGGCGGTGGCCTGGGCACGGTGCGCGCGTTCGAGCAGGGCTCGCTCGGCGTCATCGACCCCACCGGCGCCTACATCGGCGGCGCGCGGCGCTTCAATGCCAACACCGAGCTGTACTTCCCGGTGCCGGGCACCGGCAACGACCGCACGCTGCGCATCTTTGCCTTTGCCGACACTGGCAACGTGTGGCGTGAAGACGAGAAGGTCAGCGCCTCGTCACTACGCGCTTCGGCTGGTATCGGCCTGAGTTGGGTCTCGCCAGTGGGCCCGCTGAAGCTCAGCTGGGGCAAGCCTTTGCGCGTACAGCGCAACGATAGAATCCAGCGTTTTCAATTCCAGATCGGGACTGCCTTTTGATGAAGACGCTCGTTCGTTTCCGCGCCGGTTCGTTCGCCCGCCTCCGCGATGTCAGCGGTGCATCCTGTGCCCTGCTGGCCAGCGCGCTGCTGTGTACCGCAGCGCTGCCGGTAGCAGCCCAGGAGTTGAAGATCGGCTACGTCAACAGCGAGCGCGTGCTGCGCGAAGCCACGCCGGCCAAGGCCGCGCAAGCCAAGCTGGAAGCCGAGTTCAGCAAGCGCGAAAAGGAGCTGACCGACGTCGGCAACCGCCTCAAGGCGGCTGCCGACAAGCTCGACAAGGACGGCCCGACACTGTCGGAAGCGGATCGCACGCGACGCCAGCGCGAATTGGTCGAGCAAGACCGTGATCTGCAGCGCAAACGCCGCGAATTTCAGGAAGACTTGAACCAGCGCCGCAACGAAGAACTGGCTGCCGTCGTCGAGCGCGCCAACCGCGTCATCCGCCAGATCTTTGATGCCGAGAAGTACGACCTCATCCTGCAGGAGGTTGTCTTCGCCAGCGGCCGCGTCGACATCACGGAAAAGGTGATCCGCGTGCTCAACAGCAATCCCGCCGCATTGGGCAAGTGAGCAGGCCGGTGGGGCGCTTGCCGGCCTGCGCCTGAGCAAGCGGCTGATGCATCCCACCGCTTCCGACCCGGCTCCGGCCTTAGCCCCAACCGCGGCGCGGCTGGGCGATCTGGCCCGGCTTCTGGGCGCTGAATTGATCGGCGATCCGGCCTTCGCGATCACCCGAATCGGGCCGCTGGAAAGTGCCGATGCCAACACCATCGGCTTCCTGGCCAACCCGCGCTACCAGGCGCAGCTGGCCCATACGCTGGCAGGCTGCGTCATCGTCGCACCCGCGCTGCGCGAGGCAGCAGCGGCCCGGGGCGCAGTGCTGGTGCACGACGATCCCTACCTCGCTTATGCGCGGCTCACGCAGTGGTGGGCTGCGCGCCGGCGGCAGCCGCCAGTGGCCGGTGTGCACAGCAGCGCAGTGGTTGAGGAGGGCGCGCAGATAGCGGCCACGGCCTCGGTCGGCGCGCTCGCCTTCGTGGGCCGCGGTGCCGTCATCGGTGCGCACGCCGTCGTTGGGCAGCAGGCCTTTGTCGGTGGCGACGCGGCGTTGGGCGAATACAGCTGGCTGAAAGCACGGGTGGTGCTGTCCGAGGCCTGCCGCATCGGCACCCGCGCCATCGTGCACAGTGGCGCCGTGATCGGCGCCGACGGCTTTGGCTTTGCACCGCACGAAGGTCGCTGGGAGAAGATCGAGCAGCTGGGCGCCGTGGTCATTGGCGACGACGTGGAGATTGGCGCCAACACTTGCATCGACCGCGGCGCACTTGACGACACGGTGATTGACGACGGCGTCAAGCTCGACAATCTGGTGCAGATCGGCCACAACGTGCGCATCGGCGCGCACACGGCGTTTGCCGGCTGCGTGGGTGTGGCCGGCAGTGCGCGCATCGGCCGCCACTGTACGGCCGGTGGCGGCGCGATCATCCTCGGGCACCTGGAGATCGCCGACCACGTTCACATCACCGCCGCGACCGTGATCACACGCTCGATTCGTCAGGCTGGCCAGTACAGCGGCGCATTTCCGTTCGATGACAATGCGTCCTGGGAAAAAAACGCCGCCACGTTGCGGCAGCTGCACACCTTGCGCGAGCGGCTGCGGGCGCTGGAAAGAAAGAACTGACGATGCTGGACATCCAACACATCCTGCGCAAGCTCCCGCACCGCTATCCCTTCCTGCTGGTGGACCGTGTGCTGGAGCTCGAGAAAGGTGTGCGCATCAAGGCGCTGAAGAACATCAGCATCAACGAGCCGTTTTTTCCGGGCCACTTTCCGGCCCGTCCGGTGATGCCGGGTGTGCTGATGCTCGAGGCGTTGGCGCAGGCCGCGGCGCTGTTGTCTTTTGAGTCGCTGGACAGCGACCCGGACGAGAACATGGTGGTTTACTTCGCAGGTATCGACAACGCCCGCTTCAAGCGCCCCGTCGGCCCCGGCGACCAGCTGATTCTGGAAGCGACGATCGACCGCCAAAGGTCCGGCATCTACCGCTACAAGACGCGCGCGACGGTCGACGGCGCGGTTGCGGTGGAGGCCGACCTGATGTGCACGATGCGCATTGCGGTTTAGTCTGATGGCCACCATCCACGCCACCGCCATCGTCGATGCTGCGGCCGAGTTGGCGGCGGACGTGAGCGTGAGTGCCTATGCCCTCATCGGCGTCGGCGTGCAGATCGGCGCCGGCACCACGATCGGTCCGCACTGTGTGATCGAGGGGCCGACGCAGATCGGCCGCGACAACCGCATCCACGCGCACGCCGTGCTCGGCGGCGCGCCGCAGGACATGAAGTACCGCGGCGAGCCAACCGCGCTGCACATCGGAGACCGCAACACCATCCGCGAGTTCTGCACCTTCAACCGGGGCACAGCACAGGATGCGGGCACCACCCGCGTCGGCAACGACAACTGGGTCATGGCCTATGTGCACCTGGCGCATGACGTGCAACTGGGCAGCCACACCATTTTGGCCAACAACGCCACGCTGGCCGGGCATGTGCAGGTGGACGACTGGGCCATCGTCGGCGGGCTCACCGGCGTGCACCAGTTCTGCAGGATCGGCGCGCACGCGATGACGGGTTTCCAGAGCCATGTCTCGCAGGACGTACCACCCTTCATGACCGTGGCCGGCAACCCGCTCGGTGTGCACGGCATCAACGCCGAAGGCCTGCGCCGGCGCGGCTTCTCGCGCGACCGCATCGCGCTGATCAAGCAGATGCACCGGCTGATCTACCGCGATGGCCTGACGCTGGATGCGGCCAAGAACGCCATCACCGCGCTGCGCGGCACGGTTGACGGTGGTGACGCGGACGTGCTGACGCTGCTGGACTTTTTGGCGGCCTCTACACGCGGCATCGCGCGCTGAGGATCGTTGCATGCAACTGGCCATGGTCGCCGGTGAGGCCTCGGGCGATCTGCTGGCCGGGCTGCTGCTCAAAGGGCTGCAGCAGCGCTGGCCGCAGTTGCACACGGTGGGCATCGGCGGGCCGCATATGGCCGCATTGGGCTTTGACGCTTGGTGGCCGCACGACCGCCTGGCGGTGCGCGGCTACGTCGAGGTGCTGCGCCACTACCGCGCCATAGCCGCAATCCGCAACACGCTGGCCCTGCGCCTGCTGCAAGAGCGGCCGGCCGCTTTCATCGGCGTCGATGCGCCCGATTTCAATCTGGGCCTGGAGCAGCGGCTGAAGTCGGCCGGCATCAGGACCATCCACTTCGTGTGCCCGTCGATCTGGGCCTGGCGCGGCGGCCGTGCGCAGAAGATGGTGCACAGCGTGGACCACGTGTTGTGCCTGTTTCCCTTTGAGCCAGCGCTGCTGCAGCGTCACGGTGTTGCAGCGACCTTTGTCGGCCACCCGCTGGCAGACGCCATTCCGCTGCAGCCGCCGCGGGCAGCCAGCCGGCGTGCACTGGGCCTGACCGAGAGCGACCGTGTGGTTGCAGTGCTGCCCGGCAGCCGGCGCAGCGAGATCGAAGCCATCGCGCCGCGGTTCCTGCAAGCGGTGGCGTTGCTGCACCGCCAGCGGCCGGATCTGCGCTTTGTGCTGCCGGTGGCGCCGGGTCTGCGCACCGTGTTGGCGCCGCTGGTGGCGCAACATGCGCGCGGCGCGCCCGTGCAGTTGGTCGACGGCCAATCGCACGCCGTGCTGGCAGCCTGCGACGTAACGCTGATCGCCAGCGGCACCGCGACGCTGGAAGCCGCCCTCTTCAAGCGGCCGATGGTCATCGGCTACAACATGAATCCGCTGAGCTGGCAGCTGATGAAGCGCATGCGCTACCAGCCCTGGGTCGGCCTGCCCAACATCCTGAGCCGCGAGTTCGTCGTGCCCGAGCTGATTCAGGACGCCTGCCGTGCCGACAAGCTAGCCGCGGCCGTCACCACTTGGCTCGATGACCCCGCTG
>JAJAZC010000091.1 GCA_026785885.1 Rubrivivax sp. | reverse complement strand
CCCGACCGGCCGTGTGCGGGGGGTGTGGAGCCCGCGCATCGAAGCGGCGGGGGCGGCGCCGGCGCCGGCCACCGCGCCGCTGGCACCCAGCCGTGCGCTGGGCGAGCGTCGCTGATGTCGCTGATGTCGCTGATGTCGCTGATGTCGATCAACTCGCTCATGGCGCCCCTGTCGTTGCAGGCCGTGGAAACGGCAGCTGCACTCAGCAGCCCGGTGCCGCTGCTGGCAACCGGCAGCCGGCTCGAAGCCAGCGGCCTGCGCAAAAGCTTCGGCCCGCGCCTGGTCGTCAAGGACGTGCACCTGGCCGTGGGCGCCGGTGAGGTCGTCGGCCTGCTGGGCCCCAACGGCGCCGGCAAGACGACGACTTTCTATATGGTCGTCGGCCTGGTGCGTGCCGACGCTGGTGAGATCCGCATCGACGGCAAGCCGGTGCAGGGTTTGCCGATCCACCGACGCTCGCGGCTCGGCTTGTCGTACCTGCCGCAGGAGGCCTCGATCTTCCGCAAGCTCACGGTGCAGGAAAACATCCGCGCCGTGCTGGAGCTGCAGCTCGACGCCGACGGCCGCCCTTACCCATCGGCGCGTATCGACGGCTTACTCGACAAGCTGCTGCGCGATCTGTCCATCGACAAACTGCGCGATTTGCCGGCACCGGCGCTGTCCGGCGGCGAGCGGCGGCGGGTGGAGATTGCGCGCGCGCTGGCCACGCAGCCGCGTTTCATCCTGCTGGACGAGCCGTTTGCCGGCGTCGATCCGATCGCCGTGATCGAGATCCAACGCATCATCGGTTTTCTGCGCGCGCGCGGCATCGGCGTGCTGATCACGGACCACAACGTGCGCGAAACGCTGGGCATCTGCGATCGCGCCTACATCATCAGCGAAGGCAGCGTGCTGGCCGAAGGCACACCGCAAGAGATCGTCGCTGACGCGCAAGTGCGCCGCGTGTATCTCGGCGAACACTTTCGGATGTGAGATGGGGCTCCCAGTCTCGCCAATCGCTGTCGCGATCGGCCTTCGCGCCTTCCACGCCACGCAAAAGGCGTGGCTTGCTCGGCCGTCCCAGTCCGCGCAGGCGGACTGTGAGCCGCGACCATCGCCCCTCCGGGGGGGCTTATGCAGCGGCCCGGCGAAGCCGGTTCCGCGCATGGCCCCGATCGCGTCTTTGGCTTGCCCACCATCATGAAACCGTCACTGCAAGTCCGTCTCTCGCAGCACCTGGCGCTGACGCCGCAGCTGCAGCAATCGATTCGGCTGCTGCAGCTGTCGACGCTGGAGCTGCACCAGGAGGTCGGCCAGATGCTGGACATGAATCCCTTCCTGGAGATGGAAGAGGACGCGCCGGCGACGGCCTTCGAGACGCCGGTGGAGCGCCAGACCGCCGACCGTGTGGCCGAGCCTGAAGCGGCGGACACGCCCGACGCCGGTGAGGTGGCCAGCGAACTGCGCGCCGATGAATTTGGCACCACCGCGCGCGAGGACTGGGAAAACGGCACCGAGTCCGATGACTTCGATGGCATCCGTGAGATGCCCGGCAGCGCAGCGCCGACGGGTGAAAGCGACGATTTCGATCCACAGGAGCGCCGCACCAGCGCCGGCAGCCTGCAGGACCATCTGCGTGCGCAGCTGGTCGGCATGCGGCTGACACCCGAGGACCACGCGGCCATCGAGGTGCTGATCGAATCGCTGGACGGCGACGGGTATCTCGCCGACACGCTGGACGACATCGCAGAACGCCTGTCCGCGATGCTGGGCATCACCGACGCCGAAGGCCGCCAGGCGATGGACGAGCGGCTGAGCTGCGCACTGCGCTGGCTGCAGAGCCTGGACCCACCCGGTGTTGGCGCCAGTTCGCTGGGCGAGTGCCTGGCGCTGCAGCTCAAGGCCACGCCGCGCTGCGCCGCGCGCCAGACCGCGCTGCGCATTTGCGAGCAGTACCTGGAGTTGCTGGCCAAGCGCGACATGAAACGCCTGACCGCGCTGACCGGCGCTGACGAGAACACCGTGCGGCGCGCGCAGGACCTGATCCGCGCCTGCGAGCCCAAGCCGGGGCGGCCTTTTTCACCGGCCGAAGGCAACATCATCGTGCCCGACGTCGTGGTGCGAAAGACCGGCCGCGGCATCAGCGTCACGCTCAACCCCGACGTCATGCCCAAGCTGCGCATCAACGACATCTACGCCCAGGCCGCCCGCGGCATGCGCGGCAGCAACGCCAATCCGGGCATGAGCGCGCGGCTGCAAGAGGCGCGCTGGTTCGTCAAGAACATTCAGCAGCGCTTCGACACCATCCTGCGCGTCAGCAAGGCCATCGTCGAGCGCCAGCGCGGCTTCTTCACGCATGGCGCGATTGCCATGAAGCCACTCGTGCTGCGCGAGATCGCCGATGAACTGGGCCTGCACGAAAGCACGATCTCGCGCGTGACCACCGCCAAGTACATGGCCACGCCGCAAGGCACCTTCGAGCTCAAGTACTTCTTCGGCAGCAGCCTGAACACCGACGCCGGCGGCAACGCCAGCAGCACGGCCGTGCGCGCGTTGATTCGGCAGTTCGTCAGTGCCGAAGACATCGCCAAACCGCTGTCGGACAACCAGCTGAGTTCGATGCTGGAAGAGCAGGGCATCCAGGTCGCGCGCCGCACGGTGGCCAAGTACCGAGAGGCGCTGAAGATTGCGCCGGCCGGTCTGCGCAAGGCGATATGAAGCCGCCTGCTGTTAAAAGTTTCGGCCGCTTCAGGTCGGCACGGGCAACATGACCGCGCTGTTTTTGCCCTGCGCAGGCGGCGTCGAAGCGCTGCTGGCTGACGAGGTGCTGCGCATCACCGGCACCGCGGCTGAGGCCACGCGCGGCGGCGTCTGGGTCGAAGGCGACGCGCACACCGCGATGGCGCTCAACCTGCACAGCCGGCTGGCCACCCGTGTGCTGTGGCCGCTGACGGGCGGTGCTTATCGCGATGAACACGACCTCTACGCCATGGCCCGCCACGTCGACTGGCCGCACTGGATCACGCCAGAGCAAACGCTGCGGGTCGACGTGGCTGCACAGCGCAGTCCGCTGCAAAGCCTGAACTTCAGCGCGCTGCGCATCAAGGACGCCGTCTGCGACACGCTGCGTGACGCCACCGGCGCGCGGCCCAGTGTGGACACCCGCTGGCCCGACCTGCCGCTGATGCTGTATGCCGGGCCCGAGCACGCCACGCTGTATGTCGACACCTCCGGTGAGCCGCTGTTCAAGCGCGGCTGGCGTGAAGACACCGGCGAGGCGCCGCTGAAGGAAACACTGGCGGCAGCGCTGCTGGCCGCTGCCGGCTGGCAAGGCCGCGCCGAAGACGGCGCGCTGCTGGACCCGTGCTGTGGCGCCGGCACCATCGCCATCGAGGCCGCGCAGATCGCCTGCGGCATCGCGCCGGGCGGCCTGCGCCGCTTTGCTTTCGAGCGCATGAAGCCGTTTCAACCGCAGCGCGATGCCTGGCGTGTCTTGCAACGCGAAGCCCAAGCGGCGGTGCACGCACCGGCGGTGCCGATCTTTGCCGGCGACGTGAGCTTTCGCATGACCGACTTCGCGACGCGCAATGCCGAGCGCGCCGGTGTGCTGCACGCCATCGAGTTCAAGACCGCTGACGCACTGCAGCGCCTGCCGCCTGTGGCCACGGGCACCATGCTGCTGAACCCGCCCTACGGTGAGCGCATCGTGCCGAAAGGGCGCGGCGCAGGGCGCGGCTCGGGGCCAGGCGCAGGGCGCGGGCATGCGGACGATGGCGGCGGCAATGTGGACGGCCACGACGGCGACGCTCGCAACGACGGCGGCGTCGGTGTCGGCGTCGGTGTCGGCACCGGTCAAACCCAAGCCGCGCGTGAAGGCTTTGAAGGCGGCGGCACGTCGACCGAATTTTTTAGCCAACTGGCCAGCCACTGGAAGCACCACTACGCCGGCTGGACGGCCTGGCTGCTGAGCCCGGACATGAAGCTGCCCTCGCTGATGCGGCTGAAGGAATCGCGCCGCGTGCCGCTGTTCAACGGCGCCATCGAGTGCCGGCTGTTCCGCTTCGACATGGTGGCCGGCGCCGGTCCGGGCACGCGCGCTGTTGCAGCGACGGAGGCCGCGCCAGCGCCAGACGCTTGAGGCCTCAGCGCAGCAGCGGCAGCGCGGCAATGCGCGTGTCGATGCGCTCCAGCATCGCCCAGTAGGCCGGTGTGCCGATGCCACCGAAGCGGCGGATGAACTCAGGCTCGGGCATGAACTCGGGCAAGTCGTCGACGGCCGGCACCAGGTCGGCATCGGCCACACCGCGGGCCACCCGGGCCTGCAGCGCAGCCGGCTCGCGTAACGCCTGCTCGCCGAAGCGCGTGCCAGCGCGGTTGGCCGCAATGTCGTTGAAACTGAAGCCGCTGCCGCCGCGCGAATCGGCCACTTCCTTGTAGATGCCCACAGCGCGCGACAGCGGCGTGGTGCCTTCGGTGGCCAGCACCGCCGAGACCAGAAAGTGCAGCGGGAAATCATCGCGTCCGGCCAACAGCAGCCGCAGCGGCCTCGGCTGTGGCCAGGCACGTGCGGTCAGCGACAGGCTGCCGACACTGCGGCCATTGGCACCCAACGCCAGCACCAGCAGGGCCGCGCGGTTCTCGGCCGCTGCGTCCCCTCCCGTGCCGCCCGCAGCGCTGCGCTGCTGCGCCAATTCGAACATCGGCACCAGCAGCGCCACTAGCGGGCGCTCGGGTGCAGCACCGCCTTGCTGACTTAGCGCCACCAGCAGCTCGGCGTAAGGCCGCAGGCGCTGCAGCTCGGCCTCGCTCAGCAGCCCGTCGACCAAACGGCCCAGGCTGTCGATCTGCCAGGCGTAGGTCAGCGCCAGCTGCTGCGGTGCAAAGCGCACCTGCTGCACGACCTCGGCCGCCAGCTGCAGCTCCTTTTGCAGCCCCGCCCGTTGCAAGAACCACAGGCCCAGGCGCTCGGCCAGCGCGGCCGGCAGCGGCAGGCGGCCCACGCTGACGCGCTCGATGGCTGGCAGGCCGGCGGTCTGGACCAGTTGCACGTCCAGATTGATCCAATGGCCGAAGACGCGCGCCGCCAGGGCCGCGGGTGTTGTCGGAGGTGCAGTCAGCAGCGCAGCCGGCAGTGCAGCCGGCAGTGCAGCCGGCACTGCAGCCGGTCGTCCGGCTGACAGGCGCAGGCTCAGCAGCACGCGCGCCCGGCCGCGCTGCAGCTCGACGCGGCCGGCGGCATCCAGCCAACGGTGCAGGCCCTGGTCGATCAGCACGTCGATGTCGCGCTGGCCGACTTGCGCGGTGGTCACTGCGCCGGGCAGCGCCTGGCGTGGATCGTGGCTGCGCAGCAGTTGCATGGCACGCGCCACGTCCTCGGGCCCCAGGTCCTGCAGCGCATGCACAGCAGGTGTGCTTTGCAGTGCCGCTGTCAGCGCCAGGGCGGCCGCCGCCGCAGCGGCCAGGGCCAGGGCAGCGCTGAAGGCCAACGTACGCAACAGCGCCGTCGTCAGCCCGCGACGGCGACTTTGCGTTGGCGGTGCTGCAGGGGCCATGGCGGAATTCTGCCGGGCTTCGGCCGGGGCCGTGGCCGGGTCCGGCAGGTGGCGCGCCGCGGTGGGCGCGGGGTGGGCACAACAGGGGTCAGACGCAGGCACAGCGCGGGCATAATTTGCGGCTGCGCACGAGCAAGTGCCGCTTGGCTGCCCCGCCCACCCGCGCACGCGCAGGCCGCACCCCGGAGAGACCGCATGCTCAACGTCTTCAGGTTGGCCAATGGCCGGCTGTTCCAGGAAGAGATCGAAAGCCTGGAAGCCCTGGCCACCGTGCAGCCGGTGTGGGTCGATCTCGAAAACCCGAGCGAGGATGAAACGCGATGGGTTGAAACGCGCTTCGAGTTGAGCATTCCGAAAGACGCGGTCGACGACGATCTGGAAGAGTCGGCGCGTTTTTACGAAGAGGACAACGGTGAGCTGCACATCCGCTCCGACTTCCTCATCGAAGCCAGCACCGGCGCCGACGCACAGCCGGCGCGCAACGTGCGCGTGGCCTTCATCCTGCACCGCAACGTGCTGTTCTCGATCCACGCCGAGGACCTGCCGGTGTTCCGCCTGCTGCGTCTGCGCGCACGGCGCATCCCGGCGCTGATTGAAGACGCCAAGGACGTGCTGCTCAAGCTGTATGACGCGGACGCGGAGTACAGCGCCGACGCACTGGAGGGCATCTACGACAGCTTGGAGAAAGTCAGTGCGCGGGTGCTGACGCAGGACGTCAACGACCAGGCCGCCGGTGCTGCGCTGACCGCCATCGCGCGCGAAGAAGACCTGAACGGCCGCATCCGCCGTAATGTGATGGACACGCGCCGCGCCCTGAGCTTCATGATGCGCAGCCGCATGCTCAACGCAGAACAGTTTGAAGAAGCGCGCCAGATCCTGCGCGATATCGACAGCCTGGACAGCCACACCGCGTTCCTCTTCGACAAGATCAACTTCCTGATGGCCGCCACGGTCGGCTTCATCAACATCAACCAGAACAAGATCATCAAGATTTTCTCGGTGGCCAGCGTGGCGCTGCTGCCGCCGACCTTGATCGCCAGCATCTACGGCATGAACTTCAAGGCCATGCCCGAGCTGGATTGGGCCGCCGGCTACCCGTTTGCGCTGGCGTTGATGGCGGCCTCAGTCGCTGCGCCCTTTATTTACTTCCGCCGCAAGGGCTGGCTTCGTTAAGTAGTGCCCGGCAGGCCGCCGGCGGCAGCGCGATGTCGCGTGATGCCGCGCAATCCTTCAGTTATGGTCTTCACGGCATGACGGGAGGACAAGCCCGTGAAGCAGCAGCCCACCGCCACCCCGTGCCATCACCGGGCCTTGTGCACCCGCCGCCGGATGACTGCCGCGCTGTACGGTGCCGCGCTCTCGGCCACGTTGCTGGCTGCATTGCCCGCGTCAGCGCAGTTCAACATGGTGCCGGCGCCGCAGTGCAAAACACCGGTGCCTTCGATACACGATGTCGAGCAGGAATTCCGCATCGACGCGGCGCGTCACCTCTACAGCTGCTACCTGATGCGCGTGCACCGCGGCACCTTGCCGCCGCTGCTGTACGGCGTGATGATGATCGAGACCGAACTGGATGCTGCCGGCGTCGTGCGCAGCGTCCACGTCGTGCGCAAACCCGCGGCCGACGAGATCGCGCCCTGGATCATTGCGATGGTCAAACAGGCGTCGCCCTTTCCTGCGCCAGCCCGCATGGCCGGTGGCACGGTCCGCTACACCGAGACTCACTTCGTCGACAGGACCGGCCTCTTCCAGGCCTTTTCGCTGACCGAAGGCCAGCGCGACCGGTAGGCGATGTCATTCAAATCGGCGGATCGAACCAGCCGCTAATTGCGGCCGATCAACACGCAGGTTAGGCATGGCCCTGTCGCCGCACGCCGCTCGCTCGGCTGCTGTGCTCGGCTGCCGTGCTCAGCCCCGCGCCCGGGCTTTGAGCCAGCGCATCAAAGCCCCCACCAGCGGCAGCTTCTCGTACAACTCCTCGGCGGCGTCCCAGTAGTCGCGGTGCTCGCTGATGCGCCCATCGGCTGCCAGCCGCAGGTGCGAACCGCCGTGGATGCGCTGCTCGGCAGCACCCAGGCGCTGCAGGCGAAAGGAGAAGTCCCAGGTCAAGAAACACTGGCCGTCCGCAACGACACGATCACGCACGACGAAGCGCGGTGCTTGCAGCGTTGCAAACATGCGGGCGTATACGCGGGCGATAGCGGGCACGCCCTGCACGGCGTGGAAAGGATCTTTGAAGCGCGCGTCGGCGGTGTAGATCTCCTCCAGCCGCACCAGGTCTTGCGGCGACAGGCCTTCGAAGCGCCGCACGATGTCATCCACGCTCAAGGCCATGCCGCCAGCCCCAAACTCACAAGCCAGTGGAGCGCCGCACGGCGCCGAAATACGGCCCGTAAGCCAGGTGCCGCATGGCTTTGAGCCACAGCGTAAAACGCTTGGGAAAGTGGATTTCGAACTCGCCGCGTTTCCAGCCGCGCAGGATCTCGCGCGCTGCTTCATCCGGCGTGAGCAGCGCCGGCATCTTGAAGTGGTTCTGCGCCGTCAGTGGCGTTTCGACGAAGCCGGGGTTGATCAGCGACACGCCGATGCCCTTCGGCTGCAGGTCCAGGTACAGCGTCTCGGCCAGGTTGATCAGTGCGGCTTTGGTCGGCCCGTAGGCCAGTGAATTCGGCAGGCCGCGAAAGCCGGCCACGCTGGATACCAGGCTCACATGGCCGGCACCGAAGCGGCTGTCGGCAGCACCTGCGGCGGCCTGCTTCAACACGTGCGGCAGCACGGCGTCCAACATCACCAGCGCGCCGTCGTAGTTGACGCGCATGTGGCGCAGGGCCACGTCGAGGTCGAAAGCCGTAGCGCGCATCGCGGCGTAGGTGCCGGCGCAGTACATCGCCAGATCGATGCGGCCGTTGACGGCCACGATGCGCGTGGCCGCGTCGTGCATGGCCTCGCGGTCGGTGGCGTCCAGTGCAATGGCGTCGCTGCGCGGGTGCGCGGTGACAAAGGCGTCCAGCGCATCGCGGTTGCGCGCCGAGACGATGACCCGCGCGCCGAGCCCGTGCAGGCGCGACGCGGTGGCGCGGCCGATGCCGGTGGAGGCGCCCACCAGCCACACGGTGCGGCCGGCCCAGGTCTCGATGCGGGGGTTCAGCGGCATTGCCGGGCTCAGAGTTTGGTGAAGGACAAGGTGACCTCGCCCAGGCGAAAGCCGAACTTGCTCATCTCGGCCTTGTTCAGCATCACGCGGTCGTCCATCAGGTACATCCAATCGTCGAACTGCACCTCCACCACCCTGCCGTCCACCGGCAGCGCCAGCGTGTAGCGCCAGTTGAGCGCGTTGCCTGCGCTGCGGCCTTCGGCCACGCCGACCACGTCGTCGGCACGGCCGGTCCAGCGGCCGTTGCCTTCATCGGTCAGGCGCCAGACGCGGCGCTCGGTCTTGCCGTCGCTGTACGTGAAACGTTCGTCTAGCGTGCCTTGATTGCCTTGCCAGCGGCCGGTCATCTGCACCGTGAAGCGGCGCTTGACCTGGCCTGCACGGTCGGTGAACAGGCCGTGCGCGACGAGCTCGCCGTTGAAGTAGGTCTTGAGGTCCAGCGCCGGCTTCTCGGTTGCGTAGTCGGCCGGCTTGGGCGAGACGCAACCGAGCAACGCAGCCGCTGCTGCGGCGCTGAACATGAGGGTTAAGCGGCGTGTGTTCATTCTTTTTCCTTGCGCATCCAGATCGTCCACAACAGCGCGGCTGCGGCCAGTTTCAACAGGCAGGGCAGCAGGCAGTAAGCCAGGGTCAGCGCCTGCAGCGCAGCCGCGTCCTGGCTGCCCGGCGCGTAGCCGAACAGGCTCAACAACGGCAATGCGACGCCGGCGGCCAATGCCAGGTTCAGCTTGGTGCAGAAGTTCCACCAGCCGAAGTAGCCGCCTTCCAAGCGCTGGCTATGCCCGGCGCGCTGGATCAGGCCGGCCAGCAAGGCGCCGGGCAGCGTGAGGTCTGCACCGAGCGCAATGCCGCTGGCGACGCAGACGGCGGCATACGCGGCCACGTCGCCCGGCCCGAGTAGCGCGGCCCAGGCGAATGTCAGCACCGCCAGCGCCATGCCGGCAAGCCAGCTGCGCGCCAGACCGAAGCGCGCCACGGCGCGCAACCACAGCGGCATGCTGAGCGCGCCGGCTGCAAAGTAGCTGGCCAGAAAAAGCGGCTCCCACGACTGGGCCTGCAATCGATCACGGATGAAAAACAGCACCAACGTGGCTGGTACCGCGCTGGCCACGCCGTTGACGAGGTAGACCGCCAGCAGCCGCCGGAAGGACGCAGTCGCCAGCGGCGCCAGCAGGCTCGGCACCAGCCCCGGCACCACGCCCGGCGCCGGGCGCGGCGTGGCCGCAGGTGAGTCGCCCGAACGTGGCTGCGGCGCACGTGCCAGCAGCAACACGCCGAGCGCCAGCGTTAGTGCAAAGGCCACGGTGGCAGCTGACAAGCCAGCCACCGACGGCAGCACGCTGGCCACCAGCACGCCCACCAGCGCCAGGCCTTCACGCCAGGAGACGATGCGCGTGCGTTGCGCTTCATCACCGCCCAGACGCGCACCCCAGGCCTGGTGCAGCACAGCCAACACGCTGTAGCTCAGGTAGGTCAGCGCCAGCAGCGCGGCGCACCACCACAGCAACGCGTTGCCGTCCCGCACCGGCGGAAAAAACAGCCCGCGAAAGCCCAGCGCCGCCAGCAAAGCGGCGATTGCTGCAACGCCCAGCAGCACCGCGGTGCGGCGCAAAAACAGCGCGTCGACCCAACGGCCGATCAGCGGGTCCGCTACCGCATCCAGCAAACGCGCACCCAGCAGCAGCGCACCCAGCGTAGCCAGCGGAATGCCGAACTCAGACGCGTAGTGGTTGGGCAACACGACATACAGCGGCAGCGCGACAAAAGCCAGCGGCAGGCCGAGCGCGCCGTAGGCCAGCCCTTGCGTCCAGGCCAGGCGCGAGGCCGGCACAACAACGGCCGTCATGCAGTCACGCCGGCTTGCCGAGCAGCGCTTCGCGCAGCGCCGGCTCGGAGGTCTGCGGCGACAGCCAGATGCCGATGAAAAGCCGCGCAAATTGCGGGTCGCGGATGTCGCCCTTCAGGCGGCTGTTGATGAAGAAGCGCACGCCCATCGCCGGCACCAACACGGCCGTGATGCGGTCGCCGGCACGCACGTCGGGGAAGAGCTGGCGCATGGCACTGAGCCAGCGTTCTGCATCGGCGCTGGGCAGCTCGCCCTGGCGCCGCATTTCCTGCAGCGACCGCTCGGCGATCTTGCTGCCGGACAGGCCGCGCGCGTATTCGAACTCGAGCGCCAGCGGCACGGCCGCAAAATCCGCGGTCAGTGGCGCAGCGCCTGTCCACAAGCGCACGTCGTAAACGCGCAGGCCCAGGAAACGCAGCACACCACGGCCCTGCAGGCGCGGGCCCGGCAGCTCGGTGGCCACCTCGGCCGGGGGTGCCAAGGCCGAGGTTGCGGGCGGTGCGGCCAGTGCAGCCGGTGCAGCCGGCGTGGCCGCTGCGCTGGCCGGGCTGGCCTGGGCCTGCGCTCGGCCACCCGCCAACACGAGGAGCGAGCCGGCAACGGCCAGCAAGAAACGTCTGTGCACGCGTCGCATCGCGATCAACCGGCCTTCTTCAGCGTGAACTGCACGACGCTGGTGTTGCCGGTGTCGAAAGCCGCTTCGCAGTAAGCCAGATAAAACTCCCAGATGCGCATAAAGCGCGTGTCGAAGCCCAGCTGCCGCACCTGCCCGTCACGGGCCAGGAACTGCGCGCGCCAGCGGCGCAGCGTCTCTGCATAGTCAGCACCGAAGGCCAGCTCGTTGATCACCTCCAACCCGGCACGCGCAGCCTGACGCTTGAATTCTGCGGCGCTGGGCAACAGCCCGCCGGGGAAGATGTACTGCTGGATGAAATCGGTGCCGCGCATGTAACGCTCGAAAAGATCGTCGCGAATGGTGATGGTCTGGATGCAGGCCCGGCCGCCGGGTTTCAAGCGCGCGTTCAGCGTGGTGAAAAAGCTGTCCCAGTACTCGCGGCCGACGGCCTCGAACATCTCGATCGACGCAATGGCATCGAAAGGCGCGTCGCTGATGTCGCGGTAATCCTGCAGCCGCAGCTCGACGCGGTCGGCCACGCCGGCACGCTGTTGGCGCTGCTGCGCAAAGGCAAGCTGCTCGGTCGACAGCGTGACGCCCGTGACCTGCGCGCCGAACTCCACGGCCGCGGCCTCGGCCAGGGCGCCCCAGCCGCAGCCGATTTCCAGTAGGCGCTGCCCCGGTTGTAGCTCGCATTCAACCAGCGCGCGCCGCACCTTGGCAGCCTGCGCTTGCGCCATCGGGCGCGTGAGGTCGCCTTCGAAGAGTGCGCTGGAGTAGTTCATCGTCTCGTCCAGCCACTGGCGGTAGAACGCATTGCCGAGGTCGTAGTGGGCGTGGATGTTTTTGCGGCTGCCGCGGCGCGAATTGCGGTTGAGCACATGCTTGACTCGGTAGGCCAGCCGGCCCCACCAACTGCCATAGACGACATCGTCGACGGCCTCGCGGTTGGCGATGAACAGCTGCAGCAGCGCCACCAGGTCGGGGCTGGTCCAGCCCCCGTCGATCCAGGTCTCCGCGAAGCCGATGTCGCCGCTTTTGATTGCCGCAGCGCAAACGCGCCAGTCGTTCAGCCGCATGGCACCCCGCGGTGCATCGCCGTTGCCGAAGCGGGCTTGTGTGCCGTCCGGAAACTGCAAGTCCAGCGTGCCGGTGCGCAACTGGCGGAGCAGCCGAAAAACGGCTTGCGCAGCGGCCGGCGCGGCAGCCGGCAATTCCAGGGTGCGCCGCGGGCTGAGGGTGTCGGTGCGGGTGTTGGACAACATCGTCATGGCGCGGGCTGGTTGCGGGTCGCGTTTTCAGCGCGAAATGATTGAAGCAATGCGCATCGGGCGCGAAGTGGAAATTGGGGCGGCGCCCGGAGCGCTACAAGAGCACTCGCGCTCTTGGGGCGCGACAGGAGCACTTGCGCTCTTGGCGCGAGGACAAACAAATTCCGCCGTCATCGCGATGTGAAAGCCTGCGGCGGCTCCGGTTTGTTGAACAGAGGTACGCGCTTGCGCCACAGACGGATGGCCTGCCAGTGAATGCGCAGCAGCACGCCCAGCGTCATCAGCGGCATACCGAAAAATGCGGCGCGTGTTGCTGCTGCAGTCAACGGCTGCAGCCGGCCGGACACGCTGGTCTGCAGCAGCGGGCCGCCGTCGTCGTCGTGGTCAACGCGGGCCACCGTGTGCGCCGGGGTGTGGAAAAAGCGGAAGCGATAACGCCCCTGCACCGCGCAAAACGGCGAGACGTGGAACACCTTTTGCGCTTGCAGCTCGCGGCCATAAGCCAGCGTAGGCCCGGCCAGCAGGTAACAGTGGCGCTCGCCAAAGGTGTTGTTGACCTCGACCACCAGCGCCGCCAGCGAGCCATCGGCCCGCTGGCAGTGCCAGAAGCTGACCGGCTTGAAGGCGTAGCCCAGCACCCGCGGATAAGTGTGCAGCCAGACCTCGCCGGTTGCTTCGTGAATACCTTCGGCCTGCAGCAGCGCGTCCAGCCAGGCCAGTGCGTCGGCACTGCCGTCGCCGTGGTCGCGATCGTGAAAGCTCAAGAGGCCGAAGCGGTTGCGCAACAGCGCCGGTGCCGATTCCGGGTGCCGGCGCAGGCTGCGCATCGGCAGCATCAGAAAGTAAGTCGGGTAGTCGAAGTTGTGCTGCGCCGGGCGCAGCCGGCGGTGCCGCACCACGCCAATACCCAGTTGCGGCTTGTGCAGCGTGGGCCCAGCCCCGGGCGCGGCCGCTGGCGTGGGCAAGGCCGTCATGCAGCCCGCCGCAACAAGGCGCCGGCCTGCCAGCGCTCGCGCAGCCCCTGCACCACGGCCTGGCCCGACATCAGACCGTCTTCATGGAAGCCGTAACGCGTCCACGCGCCGCAGAACCACAGCTGCGAGCGGCCCTGAATCTGCGGCAGCTGCTCCTGTGCGGCCACCGCCGCCCGATCGAACACCGGGTGGCTGTAGGTGGTCTCACCGATCACTTGGCGCGGGTCGGGCGGCCGCGCCGGGTCAGGGTTCAGCGACACGATCACCGGCTGTTGCCAGGGCAGCGGCTGCAGCTTGTTGATCAGATAGTGCAGGCACACGGCGGCTTCTTCTTGGCCGCTGGCGGCGGCGCGGGCGTAATTCCAGGCTGCCCAGGCCACGCGGCGCCGCGGCAGCACCGCGGTGTCGGTGTGCAGCACCGCGCGGTTGGGGTGGTAGCGGATGGCGCCCAGCACACGCGCTTCGTCAGCGGTGACGTCGCCGCCGGCGCGCAGCAGCGCCAGGCTCTGATCGCTGTGGCAGGCCAGCACCACGGTGTCGAAACGCTCGCTGCCCAGCGCCGTGCTGACCATCACGCCGCCGCTGCCCTCGCTTGGCGGCAAGCGGCGCACGGCCAGCACCGGTGTGGCCAGCCGCGCATCGGCAATGCTGTGCAGCATGCGCTCGACATAGTGGCGCGCGCCACCGCGTACGGTGTGCCACTGCGGCCGGTCGGCGATCTGGATCAAGCCGTGGTTGTGGCAAAAGCGGACCAGCGTGGCGACCGGGAAGCGCAGCATCTGATCGGTCGGGCAGGACCAGATGCAGCCGATCATCGGCAGGAAGTAGCCGTGGCGAAACGCATCGCTGAAGCGGTGGCGGGCGAGGAAGTCGCCGACGCTTTCGCTTAGATCGTCACCGTCTTCGCGCAGTACCTGCGCGGTGGCCAGCGCCGTGGCCAGCCGGTTGAACCGAATGATGTCGGCCAGCATGCGCAGGAAGCTGGGCCGCAGCAGATTGCGCCGTTGCGCGAAGACGCTGTTGAGGTTGTTGCCGCTCCACTCCAGCCCCTCGGCAGACTGCACGGAAAACGACATTTCTGCCGATGCAGTCGGAACGCCAAGCTCGCTGAACAGCTGGATCAGCTTTGGATAAGTGCGCTCGTTGAAGACCAAAAAGCCGGTGTCCACACCATGACGCACACCGTCCAGCGTGACATCGACCGTGTGCGTGTGGCCGCCGAAATGGCGGCCGGCCTCAAACAGCGTCAGCTGGGACTCGCCAGCCAGCGCGTGTGCGACCGACAGCCCTGCAATGCCTGAGCCGATAACGGCAACGCGCTTCATCGCGCGAGGCAAAGAAAAGGGGCACCCCGACCGGTGGTGCCCCTGGCGATAAAGACTGCCGTACGGCGCCCCGAAGCGAACAGGGGAGGGAGGAGGGAGGAGGAGAACCGCCTCGGGATTGCAGCCGGTTTGACCGGCCGTCCGCACGACAGGAAAGGGGTTGGCGCGACGCCCGCAATACAAGCGACACGTCCCGATGAGAGGTTGGCCATTGGACTAAGTTCCACCGCGAAGCGGCGTGCGGCGCCAACTTTTCGGGCCGCCCCCGCCCTTGGTCGGCTGAACATGCACCGCACGCGCCTTGCGGCAACAGTCGAGCGCCGGTGCACCGGCTGAAAGGCGCGCGCTTCGCCGCCGCGCTCAACCGGCGGCAGGCCGAAGCAGGCGCTTGCAGTGAGAAGTGTGAACTGTTCAGTCATATTTCGACCGGATGGTAAGCTGTCGAACATCCGGACAAAATTTGAATGCTATGTCGCTTGCATGGTTATGTCGGATGCAGCTTCGACCGACAGTTGTCTTGTGCAAACCTTGGTTCCAGAACCACCTACCGCAAATTCTCTGCGAATGAGCAGCATTCTGTCTAGGACACGGAGCTACTAACGATGAGTGCAGGTCGATGGTCGAATAAACCGGCAGGCTGCGTCGAACGTCATGAATGACCGCTTGAAACAAAACCCGATCACTTTGTCTATCGCCGCGGTTGAACGTGACACGGGCCTCAGCAAGGACACGCTGCGTGTCTGGGAGCGCCGCTATGGCTTCCCGAAACCCGAACGCGATCGCATCGGTGAGCGCGCTTACACGCTGGCCGAGGTTGAAAAACTGCGCATCGTCAAACGTCTGCTCGACGCCGGCCACCGGCCGGGTCGCATCGTGCCGTTGTCGCAGCTTGAGCTACAGGCGCTGGCCGAGCAGACGGTCGACCAGCCGCAGCGGCAGCCGCAAGCGGTGCTGGCGTTAGATTGCGTGCGCGAGCATGTCGAGCTGATCCGGGCCCACGACGTGCAGCGCCTGCGTGCCGAGCTGACGCGGCTGCTGTTGCGGGTGGGCGTGTCACGCTTCGTCAATGAGGTCGTGGCGCCGCTCAACGCCGCAGTGGGTGACGCCTGGATTCGCGGCCAGATGGAGATCTTTGAGGAGCACATGTACACCGAGACGATGCAGGTTGTACTGCGCGCGGCCATCGCCAGCGTGCCGCACCCTGCCGATGCGTTGAGCCCGCGTGTGCTGCTGGGCACCTTCCCGGGCGAGCCGCACGGTCTGGGCCTGCTGATGGCCGAAGCGCTGCTGGGGCTCGAAGGCTGCCGTTGTGTTTCCCTGGGTGTGCAGACGCCGCTGTGGGACCTGGTGCTGGCCGCGCAGGCGCTGGGCAGCGATGTGCTGGCGCTCAGCTTCACCGGCTGCATGAGCCCGAACCAGGTCGCCGACGGCCTGACCGAATTGCGTGGCAAGCTGCCGGCCGCGATACAGATCTGGGCCGGTGGCAGCGCGCCGGTGCTGCATCGGCGCCCGGTGCCGGGCGTTCAGGCTTTTGCATCGTTCAAAGACTTGCCGGCGGCTGTGCAGTCGCTGCGGAACTTTCGGACACGGGCTTGACCCGACCGTTGCCGCCCGGTCCCTAGAATCGACTAGATAACTTACGGCCCACGCCATGCTCTACCCCGAACTGTTCAAGCAACTCGAAGCCGTCCGCTGGAACATGGACACGGATATTCCGTGGGCCAGCTTCGATGCGCAGCGCCTGAGCGAAGAGCAGGCGCAGACCATCAAGATGAACGCCATCACCGAGTGGGCTGCCTTGCCCGCGACAGAAATGTTTCTGCGCGACAACCGTGAAGACAGCGACTTCAGCGCCTTCATGAGCGTCTGGTTCTTCGAAGAGCAAAAACACAGTCTGGTGCTGATGGAGTACCTGCGCCGCTTCCGGCCCGACCTGGTGCCCACTGAGGCTGAGCTGCACGCGGTACGTTTCGAGTTCGACCCGGCGCCGGCTCTGGAGACGCTGATGCTGCACTTCTGCGGCGAGATTCGCCTCAACCACTGGTACCGGCGCGCCGCCGAATGGCACTCCGAGCCGGTCATCAAAACCATCTACGAAACCCTGGCGCGTGACGAGGCGCGCCACGGCGGCGCCTATCTGCGCTACATGAAGCGGGCGCTGGCCAAGTTCGGCGACGAGGCGCGCGCGGCATTCGCCAAGGTCGGCGTGCTGATGGCCAGCGCGCGCCGCACGGCACAGGCGCTGCACCCGACCAATCTGCACGTCAACGCTGCGCTGTTCCCGAACGACACCATCCAGAGCCGCTTGCCCAACCCCGAGTGGCTGGAGCAGTGGCTGGACAAACAGATCCAGTTCGACAGCGTGTGGGAGAGCAAGGTCGTCGACCGCATCCTGCACAACCTGAGTCTGTTGATGGAGCGCAGTTTTGCCAGCGTGCAGGAGCTCAATCGCTACCGCAAGGAAGTGACGGCGGCGGTGGCGGCCCGTGCTGCAGCCGCTGCAGCTTCTGCTTCTGCTGCGTCAGCCCCGGCGCCCGGCGCCGCCGGAGAAACGGCGCTGACTAGCGCGCCCCGCAGGCGTGCTTCAACGGTATGTTGTCGAAGGCGCTGTCGACCGCGTCATGTGTAGCTTTCCGCGCGCCGGGCGACAGCGCCCAAAGCCCGTCCAGCGGCCACCTGCGCCCCCCGGCCGGCCCGGTTTGGGTCCATGTCGCGTTT
>JAJAZC010000090.1 GCA_026785885.1 Rubrivivax sp. | reverse complement strand
CCAACGGCAAGGCCGAGCGGTTCATCCGATCGGCACTGCGCGAGTGGGCTTATGGCTGGACATACCAGCACTCAACGCAGCGCACTGAAGCGCTTGCCAGCTGGCAACACCACTACAACTGGCACCGGCCTCACAGCGCCATCGGCAGCCAAGCGCCTATGTCCCGACTTCCTGATTCAGGGAACAACTTATTGGAGCTTCACAGCTAGGCCAGCGCCACGCGGGTGCTTAAAGAAGTGGAGAACGCGCAGACCGAGGCGGAGTCTTTCCGTTCCTCACTTTCGGGCGTGTTGAGCATCAGCGCCTCGGTTGCTTTTGGGCGCAGTCAGATCGTTCAGCACCTACCCCGCTTTCTGGCTGACTATCCCGACATCGATGTCGACCTGTGCCTCCTGGACCGGCAGGTCGATCTGGTGGAAGAAGGCTTGGATGTGCTGGTGCGCTTGTGTGACGCGCCGCCCGATCAACTCGTGGCTCACCGGCTATCGCCCGTGACGTATTCGGTGGTGGCGCTGACGGCTCTGATGGCAACCTTGCCCGAGCTCACCGTGCCAACTGAGTTGGCTAAGGTGCCGTGCCTGTTTTACGCCTGCCGCAAACATGAAGCGAGCTGGCGCTTTCACCACGGCAGGAAGTCATAAACGTGGACGTGCGCTCACGCGTTGCGGTCAACAGCAGCGACGCTGTGCGCAGCATGGCGCTCAAGGGTCTGGGCGTGGCTCTACTGCCCGATTTTGCGATCAGCCACGATCTTGACCAAGGCACCCTGGTGCGACTGCTGCCTGGGTTTGCGGCCCAAGGCAACCTGTGTGGCTCCGTCTACGCCCTGCACCTGCCCGGCCGGTTTGTGCCGCCCAAGGTGCGCTGCTTTGTGCAGTTTCTGAAGCTGCAGTGGGCGGTTCAGTGACCGCGGCTTGAACCTCAGCTCAGCCCGTGCGGGCGAGGTCTTTCACTGCGCCCGGCCGCGTTCCTGAGATTCACCGCGGCGCCGATCACCAGCAGAACCAACGCTACCCAATCGGCGCGCACGGCCGTGGTCGACGCCGCGTTCAATGCAGCGGTCGGTCGGGACAGCAACAAGCATGACAGCACGCTGACCCAGCCCGCGATCGAGGCCATGCGGTGCAGCTCTGGCCGTGGCACCGCGGCGGCGAAAAAGGCTGCCAGCAGCGCAAACAATACTGCCCAGTGCTGCAGCAACAGCGTCAGCTCCTGACCCTCGACCGTGATGCCGTACAGCTGCGACAACCTGGCTGCACCGAGCACGCCGAGTACCGGCAGGGCGTGGATGGCAGCCGGCAGAATCAAAATAGTCGGGGCGACCATCCGCATGGGGTGCGTTCCAGGTTTTTGCACAGCGCTTTGTAGTCGGCTGGGCGGTCGCTGAAGATGGCCTCGGAGGTCAAAGCCGCCGGGACGGCATGGACCGGTCGCTACCATCCGCCGCCATGCCCAGACCAAGCCGCCTGCCCTGGCCCCTGCCACCGCCGTTACCGCTGAATGCCGAAGCCGTGCGCCTGGGCGACGTGGTCTGCCATGTCGCCGGTCAGGGGCCGCCGCTATTGCTGGTGCACAGCGTCAACGCCGCGGCTTCTGCACACGAGGTGCGGCCGCTGCTTAATCACTGGCGCCAGACGCACACAGTGTTTGCGCCGGACCTGCCGGGCTTCGGCAGCAGCGTGCGAAGACAGCAGCGCTACACACCGCGCCTGATGACGGACGCGCTGCATGCGGTCAGCGCGCTGGTGCAACAGCGTTGCGCCGGTGCGCCGATGGGCGCGCTGGCGGTGTCGCTGGGCTGCGAATTCCTGGCCCGCGCTGCGGCCGAGCGGCCGGCTGATTACCGGCGGCTGGCACTCGTCAGCCCGACGGGGCTCAACGGCACGGCAGCACGCCGCGGCGCGCCCGGCAGTACGCGCGCGGTGCCGGGCCTGCACGCGGTACTGACTGCGCCGCTGTGGCGCCGGCCGCTGTTTCGCGCGCTGACGCGGCCTGGCGTGGTGCGCGACTTTTTGGAGCGCCCCTGGGGCCGCAAAGCCATCGACGAAACGATGTGGGCCGACGCCGTGCGCGCAGCCCAGGCGCCGGGCGCTGAGCACGCGCCGCTGAGCTTTCTGAGCGCCGGCCTGTTCAGCGCCGATGTGCTGAGCCTGTATGAAGCGCTGACTCAGCCGGTTTGGGCCAGCCACGGTGTGCGCGGCGACTTCACCGACTACCGCGGCCAGGTGCACCTGAGCAGCCGGCCCAACTGGCGCTTCACGGTCTTCGACAGCGGTGCGCTGCCGTACTTCGAGCACCCCGCAGACTTCAACCGTCAGCTGCAGCAGTTTCTGCACACCGACGACGCCATCACTGCGGCCACTGCGGCCACTGCGGCCTCAGCGGCCGCCGTGGGATCCAGCGGCGCCTAACCGCGTAAGGATGCGGCCACGGCATCGGCGCCGTGGCACGAGAGCCCGCCATGCCCAGCCGCCAACCCGCCACGCTCGCACTGCTAGACGATCAACTGCTGCGCGCCATTGCCAGTCGCGGCGGTGCGCGCAGCTACGCCGCCAACACCGTGCTGGTGACCGAGGACGACCGCTCCGACGCTCTGTTCATCATCCTGGCCGGGCGTGTGAAGGCCTACGGCTCCTCGGAAGACGGGCGCGAGATCGTCTACGGCACCCACAGTGCGGGCGAGTACTTCGGCGAGATGACGCTGGACGGCGGCCCGCGTTCGGCCAGCGTGATGACGCTGGAGCCCACCAGCTGCGCCGTCGTGCCGGGTGCAGAGGTGCGCCAGTTTCTGGCTGAGCAACCCGACTTCGCGCTGCACCTCATCCAGAAGTTGATCGCCCTGGCCCGCAACAGCACCGAACTCGTCAAGAGCCTGGCGCTGGACGACGTTTACGGCCGTGTTACCAAGCTGTTGCAAGCACTGGCGCAAGACGAAGAAGGCGTGCTGATGGTGCCCGACCGCATGACGCAGCAAGACATCGGCGAGCGCGTCGGCTCATTGCGTGAGATCGTCAGCCGCGTCTTCAAGCCGTTGACCGAAGGCGGCTACATCGCCATGCGCAGCGGCTGCATCGCGATCTTGAAGAAGCTGCCGGCGCGCTGGTCGCGGCGCGCCGTGACCCTGCTGCCGCAAGCGCTGCTCGATCAGCTGGCCCGCCTGGCGGCCGAGCTGTCGCATCCCGCGCAGTTGCTGGCGCTGGCTTCGGCCGGCGTGGCTGCGCTGCTGATCATCGTCAGCGCCTTTGTGCGAACGATGATCCCGCTGCGCTGGCTGGCGGTGCCAGCAATGTCGGTTTCATCGTATACGGCCTGGCCCACCCGGCGCCGCTGATGGTGGCGCTGCACGCAGTGCTGCTGCCGGTGAACCTGTGGCGCGTGGTGCAGATGATTCAGCTCACGAGGCGTGTTGAGGCGTCGACTGCCGATGCGCGGCGGTTGCACATTTGGCTGCGGCCCTACATGCGCAGCCGCCGCCATCGCGCCGGGCAGACGGTGTTCGCCAGCGGCGACATGGCCGACCGCCTGTACTTCGTGGCCAGCGGCACGCTGGAGCTGCCCGAGGTTGGCCGCCGGCTGCAAGCCGGCCAGATGTTCGGTGAGATCGCCTTTTTCGCACCCGACGGCCGCCGCAGCAGCAGCGCGCGCTGCTTAAGCGACTGCACTTTGTTGTCGATCGACGCCGACACCTTCAAGCAGCTCGTCCATCAGAACCCGGACTTCGGCCTGGAGGTCGTGCGCCTGATCGCCGGGCGCCTGACGGCCGATGTGCAGCGGCTGCAACAGGGCCGGCAGGCGACGTCGCCCGAAGCGGCCGTGAACATCGAGGCTGACGGTGCGGTTGAAGACTCCAGCAAGGCTGTAACGCAGTCTGCAATCGCGTTGGCACCTAACGTCTCAGTTGACGCTTTGCATGACGCCCGACCTGAGTAAACCTCGCGGCCTGCAGCAGCCCCGGCTGCGGCTGATGCAGCCTCTGCCGCGCCAGCCGTGCCCACGAGCGTACGGCCCCTTCCAACCAGCCCGGGTCAGCCATCAAATTTGCCCTCTTCGTTTCCGTCCTGTTGGCAAGCAATGCGGCCCTGGCAGCGGACGTCAAGACCAACTTCATCGATCACTCCAACAGCGGGTTGATCGATGAGGCCAGCGCACTGGCGGTGATGAAGGAGGCCATCCCGGCCAAGGTCTGGAAGCTGTACTCGGCGTTCAAGTACGCCTTTCTGAGCCAAGTCGAAGGTGGTGTCAACGCCAGCGGCATGTGCGTCGTGGCCGCGCGCGTAATGGTGCTGCTGCTGACGCCGACCGTGCGGGCGCCGCTGTTCCGCCCACTGCCCAAGCTGGCCGCCACCGCCTACGACGCGGTGCCCGGCGCCGGCACTGACAAATGCAAGGCCTGGCGCGCGACAAGCTCAAAGAAGCCGCGGGCTCGGTGGTCTCCGGCATCGTCAAGCCCTGATAGCCTGAGAAAGCCCCGGCCCCGCGCGGGCTTACGGACACCCATCGGGCCGCAGTCAGGCCGCAGTCAGGCCGCAGTCGGGCCGCGCTCGCGCTGGCGTCGCGCCGCGATCACGCCGCGATCACGCCGCGATCACGCCGCGATCACGCCGCCATCATGCTGCCGCCGAGTACAGCCCGCGCTCACGCGCCATCAAACGCACCAGTCCTAGCAGCGCATCGGTGTGCGGCGTGGCCAGCTTGAGATGGCAGCCGATTTCCTGCACGGCGCCGACCAGCGCGTCAATCTCCAGCGGCCGGCTGGCCTGCAGGTCCTGCAGCATGCTCGTGCGCACGGCGCCGAGCTTGTGCGTCACGGCGTGGCGCGCTTCGGGATCCCCAGCAACCGGTACGCCGATCGCCGCGCCGATGGCCTGCGCTTCCAGCATCACGGCGCTGCAGAAGCCGCGGACCAGCGGGTCGCCGAGCATGCGGTCCAGCGTCGCGCCGGTGAGTGCGGACACGGGGTTCATCGTCATGTTGCCCCACAGCTTGAACCAGACCTCGCGCTGGATGCATTCCGACACCGTGATGTCGAAGCCGCTTGCCCGCAGCAGATCAGCCACGGCCTGCAGTGCTGCATCCTGCGCGCCGGTGGCGCGGCCCAGAATCAACGCGTTGCCTTGCCCATGGCGCACACGGCCCGGTGCCGGGCTGGTGCTGCTGAGGTGCACGACAGCGCCGATAACCTGGGCCGAAGGCAGCGCCGCGCGTACTGCGCCGCCCGGGTCCACGCTGTTCAGCGTCAGGCCCTGATAAGCGCCCGCCAGCCCGTCGAAAAACCACCACGGCACACCGTTCATCGCCGTCAGCAGCTGCGTCTGCGGGCCCACCAGCACGCGCAGCGCCGGCAGCACCGCGGCCAGCGCCGGGCCTTTGACGGCCAGGATCACGAGGTCCTGCTGGCCCAACGCTACAGCGTTGTCGCTGGCGTGGATCTGCACGCTGTGCACGCCCGCTGCGTCCTCCAGCAGCAGGCCGTTTGACTGCACGGCGGTCAGCGTGGCGCCGCGGGCCAGCGCGCTTAAGCGCACGCTGCCGGGCGGCAGCCGCTGGCCCATTCGGCCCGCCAACAAGCCGCCAATGGCGCCGAGGCCGACGATGCAGATGTTCATGCCACGGTCTCCGATTGCGCAGGTGTCAGGCAGGCCCGCAGCGCGTACCGTACCCGGCTTGCGCGCGGCCCAGCTGTGCGATTCGCCGATGGCCGATCAAGCAGGCTTGTCAAGCCAACATCAGCCACGTTTGTGCCTGGCCGCTTATTCGTTGTTGAACAAACGGCGCCAGCCGTCGGCACCCAACGCACGCAGCGTCTGGATGTTGCGCTTGTAGATGTCGGCCGCATCCGGCACTGCGGCGACAGCGCGCGCAATGCTGTCTTCGCGCAGCAGGTGCAGCGTCGGGTACGGCGAGCGGTTGCTGAAGTGACCCATGTCGCCTTGTGCCGCGTCGGCGAATCGGTAGTCGGGGTGGAAGCTGGCGATCTGCAGCACACCGTCCAGGTCCAGGTCCGTCAGCGTTTGGTCTGCAACATCGAGAAAGTCGTTGAAGTCCAGAAAATCCTGCAGCACCTGCGGGTGCACGATCAGCGTCGTGTCGATGGCCGCCGGGTCGGTTGCGGCCAGCAACTGCAGCTCGGCCTGCAGCTCCAGCAACAGTGCCTGCGGCGTGCTCGCACTGCTCGACACCCAGCGGATTTGGTCTTTGCCGTGCACGGCTTTGGCAAAGGGGCACAGGTTGAGGCCGATCACGGCTTTGTCAAGCCAGACACGCGTGGCAGCTATCGGGTCGCGCGACGCGTTGTGGCTCAAAACCGCGCCCGGCGCAGGCCTAGCGTGGCCCACAGCTGCTCAGGCTCGGCCAGCCAGGCCGGCGGCGCGGTGCGCAGCAACTGCGCCGCACACAGCGCGCCCATCGCGGCGCTGGTCTGGATGCCGTAGCCGCCTTGCGCAGCGAGCCAGAAGAAGCCGGCAGCATCCGACGAACCCGCAGGCTCGACGCCGGCCACCAGATCACCATCGGCCACAAACGAGCGCAGCCCCGCCCAGGTGCGGCGCGGCCTGCGGATGTGCAGCGTGGTGGCGGCTTCGATGCGTGCGATGCCGGTGGCGATGTCGATGTCTTCCGGCAGCACGTCGTGCGGCAACACCGCGTCGGCGTTGGCCGGTGAGCCCAGCAGCAAACCGGCATCGGGCTTGAAGTAGAAGCTCTCGTCGACATCGGCCACACACGGCCAACCGCCGATGGCCAGGCCAACCGGCGCGTCGAAGACAAAAGCCGAACGCCGCCGCGGCTGAATGCCGATGGGCGCAATGGCGGCGCGTGCCGACAGCTCGTCGACCCAGGCGCCGGCAGCGTTGACGACCTGCGCGGCGCTGAAGCGGCCGGCTGCGGTCTCGATCTGCCAACGGCCGCCCTGGCGCTGCAGCTGCAGTACCTCCGCGTCGCACAACAACCGCGCGCCCGCAGCACGCGCACCGCGCAGGTAGCCCTGATGCAACGCGTTTACATCCAGGTCGGCCGCCAGCGGGTCCAGCGATCCGTGCACGGCCGCCTCGGGGCGCAGCACCGGCAGAAGCGCCAGCGTGGCCTGCTGATCCAGCCACTGCGCGGGGCAACCTTCACCGCACAGCGCATCGTGGGTTGCGCGCAGCGCCTCGGCCTGCGTCGCGCGGGCGATCGTCAGCGCACCGCGCGCACCGAGCAGCGGCGTGGCGCTGAAGCCCGGCGGCGGGGCGGTCAAAAACGGCCGGCTGGCGCGCGTCAAACCCCGTACCTGCGGCGAGCCGTAACTCTCCATGAACATCGCCGCGCTGCGGCCGGTGCTGTGCATGCCGGGCTGCGCCTCGCGCTCCAGCAACAGCACGCGGGCCTGCGGTGCCGCGAAGTAAGCCAACGACGCGCCGGCGATGCCGGCGCCGATGACGGCGATGTCGTAGGTGGGGTGGTTCACGGGCTGGAGCTTGGGTCACGGTCAACAACATCGGCGACGGTAGCGCTCGGCCAGCTCGGGCTCGCTGCGGTGGCGTCGCGCCTTTTATCGGCCAATGACATCGGCTGTCCGTCGCCGATTCTGATAAAGCCGAAAGCGAAACGCCTCCGCCTCTGTCCAGTACTCCAGGTCCTGAACACCCGAGTTCGACACCAAACGCCGTAAGTGGTTGATTTGTATAGAAGCGAGCCTTTCGGCTGCCACTACAGCAACGACATTTGAGCGTCTTGGGTGGGCTTCTTGAGTTTCAGTGCGGCCAGCACGCTGGCCTGCTGTGTG
>JAJAZC010000089.1 GCA_026785885.1 Rubrivivax sp. | reverse complement strand
GGTCGACGGGGCGGAACGTGGTCTGCCGCGTGAGGCGGGGCAGGACTTCTTCGTGCGGGTTGTCGGGGTGGCAGACCTCGCGCATCACGCGCGGCAGCGGCCAACGTGCGCCGTCGACCGCGCCGACACTGGCGGCGCGGAACTGGCGGCCGAACGACTTTCGGTCCTCCGGCTCCAGCGACTCGTCCTGCAGGCAGCGGTGCAGGAAGCTCGGGTGCGCGGAATCGATGCCGACCTCGAAGGCCTGCAGCCAGTTGCAGTGCCACAGGCCCTCGAACGCGAAGCGGTGCGTGGCCGGCGCGGTGAAGGCATCGAAGGCCGGCAGAGCGGGCGGCATGCTGCCGGGGCCCGACTCGGGCCCCGGGTACGCAAAGATGACACCGGCGCGCACGAGCACCGGGTAGCTGAGCTGGCGCACCCGCGTGCACAACGTGGATCCCGTCGGCTCGGCCGGCGTTTCCAGGCTGCGGCCGTCGGCGGCGAACTTCCAGCCGTGGAAAGGGCAGCGGATGCCGCCGGGCTCATGCCGCGCGAAGGCCAGGTCGGCACCGCGGTGCGGGCAGTGGCGGTCGAGCAGGCCGAACGCGGGTGCGTCGTCGAGCGCGGCCCCGCAGTCGGTGTCGCCACGGCGAAACAGCACCAGGTCCTGCCCCAGCAGGCGCACAGCCTTGATCGGCCGCCCGGCCATGCGCGGGCCGAAGCGCGGATTCGATTCATCCAGCAGCGCCACCGGCTGCCGGTAGCGGCGCATCAGCTCGCCACACGGTGTGTCGGGGCCGATGCGGGCGATGCTTTCGTTTTGCGCGGCTTGCATGTGCAAACCAGTCTAGGCAAGCACCCCGCGCCGGGCAAGCTGTGGCAACCACTCGGGCCGCGCCGTGCCGGGGGTCTCAGCCGAGCGCATCGAAACGCCGCTGCAGCGCCACCGCAGCAGCGGGGCTGCGCTCTTTGGCGGCGTTGATGAACAGCACGAAGACATCGCGCGGCTGCGGCAGCGGCGCTGCCGTGGCATCCGCCAGCGTTACGCCGGCGGGCTGTGCGCCACTACGCCACTGCCGGGCGCCGTGTGCCATGGCGCCCAGCACCGGTGCCGCATAGCCCTCAGTCAACGCGGCTTCAGCCCGCATGACGCGCAGGTAGAAGAAGTCGGTTGTGACGTCGGCGATGCGCACGTAGTCATCCGACTCGCCAAAGACGATCGCAACACCGTGCTCGCGCGCCAGCGCGACGAATGCCGGTGTCGCAAAACTCGGGTGCCGCACCTCCACCGCATGGCGCAACGCCAGCCCCGCAACCTGGCGCGGCAACAGCGCCAGGAAAACACCGAAGTCGGCCGCGTCGAAAACCTTGGTCGGCACAAACTGCCACACCAGCGGGCCCAGCGTGGGCCCGAGTTCGGCCAGGCCACTGCCCGTAAAGCGCTGCACCGATTCACCGGCTTCGGCCAACACCCGCCGGTTCGTGACGAAGCGCGAGCCTTTGACCGTAAACACAAAGTCCGCTGGCCCAGCGTCACGCCAGCTGGCGAAGGACTTGGCGCTTTGCAGCGCTGTAGTAGGTGCCGTTGATCTCGAGCGTGCGCAGCTGCGACGCGGCGTAGGCCAACTCACGCGCATGGGGCAAACCCGGCGGGTAAAACACACCGCGCCAGGGCCCGTGAGTCCAGCCACCGATGCCGGCGCGGATGGTGGGTTTCATGGTGCGTCCTGTTGAATCATGGCTGGCCGGCTTGGACGCCGAACCGGCCGGACCCATCATGCAAACGCGCGGTGGTGCCGGCTGCGTGCACCCAGGCCGACAACGTGCGCTGGATGGTCGATGCAGCGACCCGGTGGCTGTCAGCGGGTCAGTGGGCCAGCGACTGCCCGTGCGTCGCCCGCGCACCCAGCGTGCTGACTTGCGCGGGCAGGGCTTGCAGCAGCTCGTACAAGACGGCCCGCAGGCCAGCAAAACCATCGTGTGGAGCCAGGCTGGCTTCGTCCATGTACAGCCGCTTGTTGACCTCGAACTGAATGGCGTGCTGGCCGTCGTGTGGCTGGCCGTGCAGGCGCACCAGCTCGACACCCTTGTACGGGTGGTTGACGCTGACGGTAAATCCTTTGGCGCGCAGCCAGGCCGCAATCCAGGCTGTCAGGGCTGGCGCAGCGCTGCTGCCATCCCGGTCGCCGAGCACGAAGTCGGCGTGCACCAGGCCCGGAAAGTCGCTTGAAAAGGCTGCCGACGAGGCCGGCATCGAATGGCAGTTCAAGTGCAACACCGCCGCATGGCGCCGCCGCGCCGCCTGCAGCGCGGTGTGCACCGCCTGGTGGTAGGGCCGCCAGCAACGATCGATACGCGCCTGCACCTCGGCCACGCCGAGGCTGCGCGCGTAAATCGGCGTGCCGTCGTCCAGCATGCGCCAGATCAGGCCTTTGCCCAGGTGCACCTTGGCGCTGGGCCGGGCGGTGCCAGGCCAGGGCGCGTCGAGCATGCGGGTGTCGATGTCGTCAGCGGCGCGGTTGGGATCGATGTAGCTGCGTGGGAATCGCGCCAAGACCAGGCTGGCACCCAAGCTCGGCGCAAAGTCGAACAGACGCTCGACATGGTTGTCCTCGGCCTGGCGCAAAGCCAGGCGCGGGCAGGCGTGATCGAAGTCGTCCGGGTAGTCGTGGCCGCTGTGCGGTGAGTCGAGCACCAGGCAACCATCGCCCACGGTCTGATCAAATGAACTCATGCGTTTGTGGAATGTTCGGGTGGGATAGTTGAAGGGGCGCTGGATGAGGGTTTCGCAGTCAGCCCCGCGGCATTCAATCGAGCGTGATCTTGGCGAATTTGCTGACCTCGGCAAAACGCTCGATCTCGCGCTGGATCAGCGCGCCGAACTCTTGCGGCTCGGTCGGCGAGGGGAACAGGCCCTGCGCCAGCAAGCGCTCGGTGACCTGCGCGTCGCGCAGCACCGCCACCACCGCCGTCTGAATTTTCCGCACCAGCGCCGCCGGGGTCGACACCGGGGCGACCAAACCAAACCACGACGGCGCGTTGTTGTTCAACAAGCCCATCTCGGCAAAGGTCGGCACGTCGGGCAGCATCGGCAGGCGGGTCGGCCACGACACGGCGAGCGGGCGCAGGCGGCCGCTCTTGATGTGCGGCAGCGACGAAGCCACCTGGTCGAAATAGGCTGCCACCTGGCCCGACATCACATCGGTCATGGCCGGTGCCGCGCCGCGGTACGGAATGTGGACCATGAAGGTGCCGGTGCTGCTTTTAAACAGCTCGGCCCACATGTGACTGATCGTGCCGTTGCCCGCGGATGCATAGGACAGCTGGCCGGGTTTGGCCTTCAGCAGCTTGACGAAGTCCGCAAAGGAATTGACCTGCAACGACGCCGACACCACGAGCACGCCAGGCGCTTTGACCAGCTGCGTCACCGGCGCAAAGTCTTTCACGGCGTCATAGGGCAGCTTGCGATAAACGGCCGGATTGACACCGTGGGTGGACAACGTGGCCAGGCCCAGCGTCAGACCGTCACCCGCGGCGCGGGCGACTTCCGTCATGCCGATCGAACCGCCGGCGCCGGCGCGGTTATCCACCACCACCGTCATGCCCAGTTCACGGCCCAGCGGCTCGGCCAAAGTTCGGGCGGTGATGTCGGTAGCTCCACCGGCCGGGAACGGCACCACCAGGCGCAAGGTGCGGGTCTGCGCGTGCAGCAAAGCCGGCGCGGCGCACAAGGCGGCAGCACCTGCTGCGTTCAAAAGAATCAAGGTTTCACGACGGTTCATGCGGTCTCCTGCTGGGTTAGGCTCGGACGGGCCAGGGGCGATGGTGGCTGGCTCGGACCCCGGCCGGCAAACGAAAAGCGCAGCGCTGTTCAGTCCAAAATGGAAGGAAGTTCCCGTCTCGACCTTGACCAGATCCTGTAACCCATGAGCCGCTTGCAACCCCCCGTCCACCTGCTGCGCGCGTTTGCAGCCACCGCCCGGCTGGGCAGCATTTCAGCGGCGGCCGTGTCGCTGCACCTGACGCAAAGCGCGGTCAGCAAACAGGTGCAAGAGCTGGAGCGCTGGCTGGAAGTGCCGCTGTTTGCGCGCGTGCGCAAACGTTTGCAGCTCACGCCGGCTGGCAGCCGCTACGAACCCGGTGTGCGCCAGGTCTTGCAACAGCTCGAATTGGCCACACTGGACTTGCTGAGCAGCCGCGGCGGCGCGGGCCTGCTGCACCTGGCGAGCCTGCCCACGATCGGTTCAAAGTGGTTGATCCCGCGCTTGCCGCTGTTTCAAGCAGCCGAGCCAAAAATCGAGCTGCGGTTTGTGCCCTACACCCAGGCCTACGACTTCAGCCAACCGACGCTGGATTGCGCACTGCGCTACGGTGACGGGCAGTGGCCCGGGGCCTGCGCCGACTACGTGGTGGGGCGCGAGCTGGTGGTCATCGCGCCGCTGCCCAAAGCCGGCCAGCCGCGTTTGAGGCGCAGTGGCGATGTGGCGCGCTTCACCTTGCTGCACCATGTGTCCGTGCCACACGCCTGGGCCGACTGGTGCGCCGACCAGCGCTTGGTGTCCGTCAACCCCCGCGCCGGCCCGCAGCTGGATCAGTACCACAGCCTGATTCGCGCGGTCGAAGTGGGCATGGGCCTGGCTCTGGTGCCAGCCTGCCTGGTGGCCGACGAAGTGGCCGCCGGCAACCTGTGCACGCCGCTGGCAGGTGCGTACCGCACCGAGGCCGGCTACCACCTGTGCTACCCGGAAGCCAAAGCCCAGTTCGAGCCGCTGATGAAGTTCCGGGCGTGGTTGTTAGCGCTGGCGGCGCGGGAGAGCAGTTAGCCGCTTTTGTTCAAAGCCGGAGCTAATTCCCCAGGCGGGGCTGGGCGCCCGACTCCGTGCGCTGCGGTGGCGTCGTGGGGTCGCTGGGCCGCTTGGCTGGCAAGAGCGGGGTGTCGACGCGCTTGGGTGTCGGTGCCTGGCCGCCGGGTGCGTTCTTGGGCAAGGCGTTCATGATGTGCTCCACGACGATGCCCAATTCCGCCATGTCCTTGGCCTTGGGGTCCCAGGTGGTGGAACCGGTGATCGGCACGATGGGCTCGATCTGGCTGATCTTGCTTTTGAGGGTGGGGTCGACAAAGGGCACGTAGTAAAGCTGGCCCTGTGGGTTGGTTTTAGGAAGCAGTACCAAATACTTGCTTTCACTGCTGACAACCGAGCCCTTCAGGCCAAGCGGATCGCGAAAGCGGGTGAAGGTCAGGGCCGCAGGGCCGACGTTCAGCACCCGCACGTTGCTCGAGGTGGCCAGGTCGGCGGCCACCACGCCCAGCTTCAGGTCGGCACCGCGGCCCGAGGCGCGCACACCGCCGGCCGAGGTCGAAATTGGGTTGGTCGAGGCCCGGCCCAACTGGCTCGTGTAGACGTCCGAGATATTCAAGTTGGGTGTGCCCACGTTGTAGCCGACGAAGGCATTGGGGCCGTATGCAGCGCCAGTGGCGGCAAACATCAAGCTGCCGTCAGCGCGCTTGCCGAGCCAGGGCTGCGACACACCCGACTGGCCCGCCGCGGTGGCCGGGATGATGACGGCACTGCTGCCGCCGCCAAACGCAAAGATCGCGCGGCCGCCGACCTTTTCCATGCCCGGCACGTCGGCCATCATGTAGGTGAAACCCAGGCCGTTGGGGATGTTCAAGGCCTTCTTCGCGGCCAGCGCCTCGCCCGTGGGTGCGCCACCGGGCGCGATCGTGCCCATGCGCAAAGTGCCGTTGACGGCGGCGTTGGTCAGGATGACCGCCGTGCTGGCGGCCACCGCGGGCATGGCCTTTTGCAAGCCCTTGCCCGCTGCACCCAACGCGTTGAAGGTGTTGGTGGTGCCCTGGACGGCTGCACTTTTGGCAATCTGCCCCAGGTCGCGCAGGATGCGGCCGGCGGTCGAGTCAGCTGCCATCACGGTCGCCAGCTTGGCCTCGAATGCGGCCGTCTTGATGGTGGCCTTGCCACTGTTGGCCAACTCCAGCAGTCGTTGACCGTCTGCGGTGTTCAACAGCGGCGTCAGCACCTTGTCGTTGAGCACCCGTGCTGAAGGCAACAGCACCCGGTTGTTGACACCTTGGGCAGTGCGGCCAGCCAGGCGCAGGAGAGGCCCTTCGATCTTCTCGTTGTAGACCGCCGTGCCCCGGTTATAGAACGACTGCACGGCACCCTGCACACTGCCTTTTGCTAGCTCCACGCGGGTGACCAGGCCTTCTTTGCTGTACGGCAAGGCCGTGGCCCTGAGCTCGCTGAATGGCGTGGCGCCGGTGGCCCTGGCGGTGCCTTCGGTGGCCGTGACGCTGCCGGGTTTGAGGTTGCCGGGCCTGCTGCTGTCGCGTTGTGGCGCAAGCTCTCGCCGCGGGTTTTGTGGGGTGGCGGTCAAAGGTGGGCCACCGCCCTTCAGGGTGTTGGTAACCGCTGGGTTGTTGAGCTTCAGCGTGGGTTGGCCCGCTTGGTAATTCGGGTTGTCCCAGACCATGTGGGTCGAAGTGCTGCCGTTCGCGTTCATGCTGCGGCCCTGCACCTTGAAGCCCAGCTTTTCATAGAAGCCGCTGGCCGCATTGGTGTACAGCGTGACGCCCTTCATGTTGGCCGCCTGGGCCAGTTTCATGGCGCCCTCCATGGCCTGGCCGCCGGAGCCCTTGAGGTTGTCCCCGATCACCTGGCCGATGTAGCCATAACCCTTGCCGGCGCGGCTTTTCATGATCGCGGCGTGCCCGGCGGCCGTGGCCGGCGGGCTTTCGAAGATCTTCGCCGTACCCAGGCGAATCTTGGCCACGGCCTGGGTGAAGTCGGCGCCCCGGGACTTCATGATCGCCAGTTGTTCAGTCGGTGTGGCCCAGGTTTCGGCCGTGCCCACCGAGTCGGCTTGCGGGCTTCGGCCGCTGATGTTTTTGGAGCGGACGACGACGATGAGCGATGTCTTCTCATCCTGCCGCACCGCGTCGCGCACCACCGTGGCCGTGCTTTGTTTGCCGTAGCTCGCCGGGTTGACGTCTTGCAAGGTGCGCGCAATGAGCGTGGCCAGCGGCTCGCTGACACCTTTGTCCTGGCCGCCGAAGCCGTACACCGACGCCACACGCGATTCACCTTTGCCGCTGGACGGCGCAGGAATGTCGTAGCTCACTGCCGCCGGGTGGCGCACGACGATGGCACGGCTGCGATCGGTGGGCACGGAGCTGGGATTCAGTGCGTTGTTGGCGCCGAATTTCGGTTCGACCCGGCTCTTGCCGGCAATGTTTTGTTGGCCGGCGATGGTCTGGCCTACGGGCACGGTCACGCCGGTAGTGGTGGTGGTGGTGCCCTTGCGCACCACGGGCACGCTGGCCGCGGGCGCGATGGCGCTCGTCACCCGGCCTGGCATGCTGATGTCCCGCGTCGGGCGTGGCACGGCAGTGCCGTTGGCGCGCACGGCACCCGGTCGCATGCCCCCGATCAGCCCAACCGCCGTGCTGAGGTTGATCATGAAGCTCGCGAAAGCGGGGGGCTCCTTGCCTTTGGCATCGGCCGTAGCAGCGGCCAAGCCGCGCATGAATTCGGTCGAGGTAGCGTCGATACCCGACAGCTTGAGCACAGCGGCCAATCGTTGCGGCTGAACCTGCCAAAGCGACATCGAGGCCGCGATGCCTTGCACCGCTTGGCGGAAGTCCCAGCCGTCTTCATAGGTGTTGCGCAGCACCACGGCACTGTCACCGGCATCCCTGGACACCATGGATTGCCTGGGGTAGCGCTGCGCCAGCGGCGACTGGCCGAACACATGACTGGCGGTGACGATGCTTTCGCTGACGCTGCGCGCGGTGAAGTCGGGGCCCACGCCCATCAGCGCCCGGACCACGCTGCTGGCGGAAATGGGTTGCAGGTACCGACTCTTCGAACCGGCCGCTGCTATCTGGGTGCGGTCGAAGTCGCGTGGGTCGCCCGGCATCAAGTCGGCATAGGTGCCTTTGCTGATTTGTGCGCGCACATGGGCCAGGGCATCTGCTCGGCTGGTCAGGGTGGTGGGCAAGGCGTGGGAGTGGCCACTGCCTTTGAAGAAGTAGCTGACATAGCCGGTGCCGTAGGTGCGCTGCAGCAAGATGCCCTTGACGATCCCGCCACCCGGCGCGCGGCCCTGCACGGCTTGCAGGGCCTGGTCGTAATTTTGTTGCCCGCTCAGTTTGTCGAGCTGGGCAATGGCTCCGGAGCCTAAGGCGTTCCCTGCGCCTGCGACGGTGCCACTGGCGTCGATACGGGTCATACGGGTTGCTGGAGCGTACTTAGATTCGCAGAGGGTTCGAGCTTTCACTTTGCACGTGCTTTGCGCAAGTTTGTCGACTCCGGGCAGCGCAGTGCGGTGCCGGTGCGACGCAAGTGGCACCCGGGCCTGTATGCAGCCCGGCGCCCTGCTACATCAACACGATGTCGTACTGCTCCGGATTCATCCCCGGCTCCGCGCTCAGCGAGATCGGCTTGCCGATGAATTCACTCAGACCCGCCAGGTGCACGCTCTCTTCGTCGAGCAGCATTTCCACCACCGCGGCATGCGCGACGACGCGGAATTCGCGCGGGCTGAACTGGCGTGCTTCGCGCAGGATCTCGCGCAGGATGTCGTAGCACACGCTGCGCGTGGTCTTGACCTGGCCGCGGCCCTGGCAGGTGGGGCACGGTTCGCACAGCATGTGGGCCAGGCTTTCGCGGGTTCGCTTGCGCGTCATCTCCACCAGACCGAGCTGCGTGAAGCCGCTCACCGTGGTGCGCGTGCGGTCGCGCGCCAGCTGCTTGCGCAACTCCGCCAGCACGGCCTGCTGGTGATCGTCCCGCGTCATGTCGATGAAGTCGGCGATGATGATGCCGCCCAGGTTGCGCAGCCGCAGCTGGCGTGCCATCGCACCGGCGGCCTCCAGGTTGGTCTTGAAGATGGTGTCGTCGAAATTGCGCGCGCCGACATAACCGCCGGTGTTGACGTCAACCGTCGTCAGTGCTTCGGTCTGGTCGATGATCAGGTAGCCGCCGCTCTTGAGCTCGACCCGCCGTGCCAGCGCACGCGTCAGCTCTTCTTCGATGTTGAAGAGATCGAAAATCGGCCTTTCGCCGCGGTACAGATCCAGCTTGGCCACAGCGCCCGGCATGTAGGTTTCACCAAAGGCGCGCAGTGCGTCGCACTGCAGCCGGCTGTCGATGCGGATGCTCTGCGTGGCCTCCACCGTCAGGTCGCGCAGCACGCGCTGGGCCAGCGTCAGGTCCTGGTGCAGCAGCGAGCCGGGCGGCTTGCTCTGCGCGCGCTCACGGATCAGCGCCCAGGTGCGGCGCAGGTAGGCAATGTCGTCGGCGAGTTCGGTGTCGCTGGCTTCTTCGGCGTTGGTGCGCAGGATGAAGCCGCCGCCAGCGTCGCCGGCCAGCAGTTGCATGCGGGCCCGCAACTGTTCACGCAGCTCTTGCGAGCCGATCTTCTGGCTGATGCCGATGTGGCCGTCGTGCGGCAAGAAAACCAGCATGCGCCCGGCGATGCTGACCTGCGTCGACAGCCGCGCGCCCTTGGTGCCGATGGCGTCCTTGATGACCTGCACCGTCAGCGTCTGGCCTTCGAAGACCTGGCGTTCGATGGGCACCAGCGGCGGCGCATCGGGCTTGGCGCCGGCGCCGTGGCGCGGCGGTGCACCGGCGTTGATCAGGTCGGCCACATGCAAAAAAGCCGCGCGCTCCAGACCGATGTCGACGAACGCGCTCTGCATACCCGGCAGCACGCGCACGACCTTGCCGAGATAGACGTTGCCGACCATGCCGCGCTCGAGCGCACGCTCGATGTGCAGCTCTTGCACGGCGCCGTTTTCGACGATGGCCACGCGCGTTTCCTGGGGCGCCCAGTGGATCAGGATGTCTTGGTTGGCCATGGCGCCGAGTCTAGGGTCGGGCTGCTGATGCGACGGTGCACAAATGCGCCGGTGCGCTCGCGCGCTCGTGCGCTCGTGCGCTGATCCGCTGATCCGCAACTTGCTAAAGCGCCAGCGCAACGCCGGCGCGGCGCAGCAACTGCGCGGTCTCGTGCAGCGGCAGGCCCATGATGCCGCTGTGGCTGCCGCGGATGTGCACGATCCAGCCCGCCAGTGCGCTCTGGATGGCATAACTGCCGGCTTTGCCAAAGGCGTCGCCGCTGGCCACGTATCGGTCGATCACGGCCGGCGGCAGCACCGCAAAGCGCACATGCGAGATGTTGATCGCGCGCAGCACGCGGCTGCCGTCGTGCAGCGCCAGCGCAGTCAGCACCCGGTGCGTGCGGCCGCTCAGCAGCGCGAGTGCTGCCGCCGCCTGTTGCGCATCGGCCGGCTTGCCCAGGATGCGACGGCCTAAAGCTACCGTGGTGTCGGCGCACAGCACCGCGCCGGGCGGCAGGCCGAGCCGGACCCGCCGCGCCACCGCAGCGCGCAGCTTGGCCAGCGTGACGCGCTGCACGTAAGCCGCTGGCAACTCGCCTGCACGCTCGGCTTCCAGCGCTTCGGCGTCTTCATCAGCGCCGGGCAGCAGCAGCGCATGCGCAGCGCCGATCTGCGCCAGCAGCTGGCGCCGGCGCGGGCTTTGTGAAGCGAGGTACAGCGTGGGGCCGGGTGCGGGTGCGGGTGCGGGCGTGTATGTAGGTGCGGGTGCGGTTGCGGACGGGTCTGCGGTGCTGTTGGCGGTCATCGCAAGATTGTCGGCGTGCAGGCACGGTGCGTTGACTAGCGCGCGTGCAGCAGCCGCTGCACCAGCGGGTGCTGCACCTTGCGCTCGGTGCCGATGGCAAAGAAGTGCTCGGCCATGCCCTCGCAG
>JAJAZC010000088.1 GCA_026785885.1 Rubrivivax sp. | reverse complement strand
CACCTGTCCGGCCTGCTTTGACACCTCTCGTGATGCCCGCGGTCGACCGTGCGCGCCGAGCCCTAGTGACCAGTGGCTTGCTGGCTGCCAGCGCGCCGGCGCTGGCGCAGTTCCGCGTCGAGATTTCCGGCATCGGCGCCACGCAGATCCCCTTGGCTGCGGCGGTGTTCCGCGGTGAAGCCGACGCGGGCGTTGCCGTCTCACGCATCGTGCGGGCCGATCTCGAGCGCAGCGGGCTGGTGCGCACGCTCGATGTCGACCAGGAGCTCGACGAACGCAGCGCGGTCGACCTTGCGCAGTGGCGCGGCCGCGGTGCGGATGCCCTGCTGGCGGGCTCGGTCACGCGGCTGGTGGATGGGCGCTTCGACGTGCGCTACAAGCTCTGGGATGCGGTGAAGAACCAGGAACTTCTCGGCCAGAGCAAGGTGGTGCTGGCTGCCGACCTGCGCTTGGCCGCCCACCGCGTGGCCGACGAGATCCATGAAAAGCTCACTGGCGAGCGCGGCGTCAATGCCACGCGAATTGCCTATGTGGTGCGCGCTGGCCGCCGCTTCACACTGCACGTCACCGACGCCGACGGTGAGGGCGGGCAGGTGGCACTGGCCAGCCCTGAGCCCATCATCTCGCCGGCGTGGAGCCCGGACGGCAGACGCCTGGCCTATGTGTCCTTCGAGACACAGAAGGCCGTGATCTGGGTGCAAGACCTCGTTACCGGCCAGCGCAGCATGCTCGCGAGTTTCCGTGGCAGCAACAGTGCGCCCGCGTGGAGCCCCGACAGCCGCCAGCTGGCCGTCGCGCTGTCGCAAGCCGGCCTGACGCAGCTGTACCTGATGCCGGCCGGCGGCGGCACACCGCAGCGCCTGACACGCAGCAACGGCATCGACACCGAGCCGGTGTTTGCGCCCGACGGCCGCAGCATTTTCTTTGTCAGCGACCGCGGCGGCGGCCCGCAGATCTACCGCGTGGGTCTGGACGGTGACGCGCCGCAGCGCGTGACTTTCGCCGGCAGCTACAACATCAGCCCCGCCATTAGCCCCGACGGTACACAGCTGGCCTTCATCACGCGCCAGGGTGCGGGCTACCGTTTGATGCTTCAGGATCTGAAAGACGGAACTGTCCTGCCGTTGTCCGACACACAGGATGACGAAAGCCCCAGTTTCGCGCCGAACGGCCGCTTGCTCGTCTACGCGTCGCGCGTGCGGGGCAGCGATGTGTTGATGACCACTACGCTCGATGGCAAGATCAAAACGCGCCTTCTGAGCATCAGCAGTGGCGCCGACATGCGTGAGCCGGCCTGGGGTCCCTTCGGTCGTTAGCCCGCCGGGTCCACCCCGGCTTTATGCTCTTCCACCCTCGCCAAGGAGAACCTGATGAAGACACGTATGTACAACCCGAGCCGCGCCCTCGCTGTGCTGGCCGCTATCGCACTGCTGAGCGCCTGCGGCACCACCCGCCTGGCCGGCGACCAGAGCAATGCTTCCAACTTGGCGAGTTCGACGCCAGTGCCCACGGCGGCGTCGGAGCGTTCGCCCTCCGCGCAGCCTTCCGGCACGCCGCAGTCCAGCGTGGCCACGGTCAACCTGGGCAGCGGTGCAGGCGCCGGCGGCGCCACGAGTGCCGGCGCCGCGGCGCTTCTGGCCTTGCCCAGCCAGCGCGTCGTTTACTTCGATTTCGACAGCTTCGCGATCAAGGACGACTTCAAGCCGCTGCTCGACGGCTATTCCCGCGTCCTGTCTGCCAACCGTGGGAAGAAGCTGATGATCGAAGGCCACACCGACGAGCGTGGTGGCCGCGAGTACAACCTCGCGCTGGGTCAGAAACGCGCCGGTGCGGTGGTCAGTTCGTTGAAGCTGCTGGGTGTGAACGAAGGCCAGGTGGAAGCCGTGAGCTTCGGTGAGGAACGCCCTTCGACGCAGGGCACCGACGAATCGGCCTGGGCCAAGAACCGTCGTGCCGAGTTGAAGGACCGTTGATATGCAGAGGCCTGCGCAGGGGATCCGGGCAGTGGTCGCCACCTTGACCCTGAGCTGCGCGATGAGCGCCGCGCAGGCCTTCTTCAACGACGACGAAGCCCGCAAGGCCATCGTCGACCTTCGCAACCGCGTCACAGCGGTTGATGACGCAGGCAAAACGCGCTCGGCCGAATTGGTCGCAGCCAACGCGCAACTGGTGGAGCAGCTCACAGCCCTTCGCCGCAGCCTGCTGGACCTGAACAACCAGCTCGAAGCCATGCGCGGTGAACTCGCTAAACTGCGCGGCAACGACGAGCAGATCATGCGTGACCTGGCCGAGCTGCAGACGCGCCAGAAGGACGCAAGCCAGACCATGGACGACCGGCTGCGCAAGATCGAGCCCGTGAAAGTGGCCATCGACGGCCGCGAGGCGGTCGTCGAGCAGGAAGAAAAGCGCGCCTACGAAGAGGCCATTGCCGCCATCCGGGGCGGTGACTTCGACAAATCGGTGGCTTTGCTGTCGAACTTCCAGCGCCGCTTCATAGGCAGCGCCTACACCGACTCTGTGCGCTTCTGGCAGGGCAATGCGCTCTATGGCAAGCGCGACTACAAGGAAGCGATCACCGCCTTTCGCACCTTCGTGACCGGTGCAGCCGATCACCCGCGCGCGCCGGAAGCGCTGCTGGCGCTGGCCAACAGCCAGGCCGAGATGAAGAACCCCGCGGCGGCACGCAAGACCATCGAAGAGCTGATGAAGGCCTACCCTCAATCTGAAGCCGCGCTGGCGGGCAAAGAACGGCTGGCGTCCATCAGGTGAGAGCTGTGATGGCGGTGCGTGTTGCGGTGTCTACGGCGGTGTCTGTGGCAATGCCTGCGGCGGCGCACTTGTCGCACTTGGAGCGTGCCGACCTGGAACGCCGCTTTGGCGGTTTGCGCCGTCTCTACGGCGACCGAGACTACGAGCGCCTGCGCGCTGCCACCGTGGCGGTGGTCGGGCTGGGCGGCGTGGGTTCGTGGACGGCCGAAGCCCTGGCGCGCAGCGGCGTGGCGGGGCTGGTGCTGTTCGACCTCGACCACATCACCGAATCGAACATCAACCGGCAGGTGCAGGCCAGCGGCGCCACGCTGGGCGCCCACAAAGGCGAGGCGCTGCGGGAGCGGATTGCAGATATCCATCCCGGCTGCGATGTGCGCGTGGTGGATGCCTTCGTCGAGCCCGACAACTGGCCGGCGCTGTTGCCGGTACCGGTGCAAGCCTTGGTGGACGGCTGCGACCAGGTGCGCGCCAAGGCGGCGCTCGCCACCTGGGCCTTGCTGCACCGTGTGCCGCTGGTGTGCGTGGGTGCGGCTGGTGGCAAGCGCGAAGCGCAGCGGGTGGAAGTGGCCGACTTGGCAGACGCCACACACGACCCGTTGCTGGCGAGCCTGCGCCAGCGCCTGCGCAAGGAAAGCGGTGCGCCGCGCACGGGCGCGATGGGCCTGCGCTGCGTGTTCTCACGCGAGAGCGTGCTGGCGCCAGCGCAGGCCGTGAACGCAGGTGGTGCCGGCGGCGGCACGGCTGCGGGTGGCGCAGGGAGCCCTGCTGAGAGCACCGCCGGCGGCCTGAACTGCCACGGTTACGGCTCGACGGTGACCGTGACTGCCACCTTCGGCATGGTGGCTGCCGGCGAGGCCATCCGTCAGCTGTTGGCGGCAGGCGCGCGCTAGAAGCAGCTGCTTTTCTGGCTATAATTTCTGGTTTTGCGGACGGGTCGTTAGCTCAGTCGGTAGAGCAGCGGACTTTTAATCCGTTGGTCGCGTGTTCGAGTCACGCACGACCCACCACTCAACACGCATCATTCACAACCCGCCACGCGACGGCAGCGTTACGGAACCGAATCAGGGCTCCTAGCTCAGTTGGTAGAGCAGCGGACT